>CAZBQL010000010.1:8740-48243 GCA_964493985.1 uncultured Dehalococcoidales bacterium | reverse complement strand
ACCGGGTCTATTACTATCCGGCAATCATAATCAAATTCAAGTACAGTTCCGTCAGTAAAGGTGATATCCGGTACGGAAAAGGTAACAAACCACGTGTCTTCCGTATCGTCATCCTTGGTAAAACTGCCGGAACCGGAATATCCTGTAATCGGTCCGTCCGAATCGGTTTCACCAGGGTCTTTCCAGACCGTCAGGTGAGGCCTCATATCTATCACGCCAGTAATGTTAGGAGCCTCTAAGCTTAATGTATAATTTGCTGTATCATTCTCAAGATTTTCGATAGTAAATGAATCAGTCAATTCGGTACCCGGAAAACCGTTACCTAAATCCAGTCCTATTATTGTTTCAGCTTTTACAAATGCCTGGCTTGCGCCCAGGTGTACCGTAAACAGGACAAACGATGAGAAGGTTACTATTAAGCCCAGCAATATATAAGAAAACTTACTCAACAGTATTCCTCCGTAATTTCACATTACCCAAGTTACTTTTCACTTTACTATGATTCAAACTACTTCACAACAATCAAACGGACGAATTTTAGACTTAATTAGGTCTACATCTTTTATGTCATCCATATTTAAAAGTAATATAGTTGACACAAAAGATCTAGATCGAAAGTATGAGAAATCTATCAATTTTTTCCACCATATGTCTAAACCAATTCTTGAATCCTAATTCCTAAATTCTAAACAATCCTGTTGTTCCCGCCCCTCCCTGCCATGACAATACCTTATTTATTATGGAGGTTACGTTTAGAACTAAATACCGCTGCCTGGCTACGGTTCTTCAGGTGCAGCTTGGTCAATATATTGTGAAGGTGTGCTTTTACGGTTGATTCACCGATACTTAACTTAAGCGCAATTTCTTTATTACTTAAACCCGCAGAAATTTGTTCAAGGACTTCCATTTCACGCCTGGTCAGGCCGTATTGTTCTCTTGGTTTTTCAAAGTTCGACTTCATTTCATCCAGTAACTGGTGGGCCAGCGATGAAGTGAAAATCACTCCTCCGTCCGCTATCGTTTTTATGGCAAGAAGCAGATCACCGGAATCGATCCCCTTCAGTATATAACCGCGTGCCCCGCTTTTTATAGAGTCGATCAGATCCGTTTCTTCTTCCGATACCGTGAGCATCAGAATCTTGGTGTCGGGCAATTGCTGCAGTATATCTTTTGTCGCCTGCAGGCCGCTGTACGGCATACGAATGTCCATTAGAATTATTTCCGGGCGAAATCGAGCTGCTTTTTCCACTGCTTGCCGGCCGTCCGAAGCTTCTCCAACCAGGTCATACAGGTGCGACTTGGTTATGGCTACTTTTAAACCTTCACGCATAATTTCATTATCATCGACAATCATCAGTGTATTCATATTAGTTCCTCAGCAGGTAATCCTCAGCCGGGATAGTAATTTCGATAACAGTCCCATGCCCGGGAGAACTCGTTATGTTGAAAGTTCCGCCTATCCCCTCGGTGCGTTCTCTCATTACATCAAGACCATGGTGTCCCTGCACTACTCCCGGACGAAAACCCTGGCCATCGTCTACTATTTTTATCTTCACATCTTCGGTCGTAGTCTCGAAACTCACTTCTATCCTGTTGGCGCCGCTATGTTTTTTCACGTTATTCAGAGCTTCCTGCATTATATAGAGTATTTCCGACGACGCTAAAGGGTGTAACTCGTAGTGACCATCCGAAAGATATAGCTTGCAGTTAATGCCCATAGTCCGGGCGAATTCCTGAGTATATTGAGCGAGGGTTGGCAGTATTGACGGTGTTTCGGGAATTTTCATTCGCAGCAGGTTGATAACATCCCTGGTCTCACTATAACTTTCCTGTAAATCACGCTTAAGTTGTTTAACGGTTTCCACCGCTTTACTCACTTCTATATCAGGCAGTTCTTCGCTTAACACGTCCAGTTTTAAGATCATACTGCTCAAACGCTGTGCGATGCCGTCGTGAAGTTCACGGGAAATCCGGCTTCTCTCCTGGGCGATGCTCCGCTCTTTAATCGTCGCCGAGAGGTTTAAATTCGCTACGTAAGGCAACCACGCGATCAGGAACGCGATAATGACATAGACAGCCATTAACGCGAGGTATACCTGGTCAGGCAGCAGGCTTTCGGTGGCTGCAAGTTCATGGCTAATGATTTCACTGCCGATGATTGAAACAGAGACAATACCGGCAATGATATAAGTGACACGCTGTCGAAAATACAGCCCTACGGACAGGATTACCGTTAACGGGAAAAGGATAAACGGGCTGATTATTCCTCCGCTCAGGAACGGTAATGCACAGCATAATATCAGGTCCGCTGCGATTATACTCCTGGTGATATACGGTTTACCGAACCGGTATGACGGGTAATAAATCCGTAATACGGTATACATGGCGACAATAGTAACGAGAAAGTGATTTGGTATTATGAAGGGTCTGATTTCACGGAAGAAAAATAACAAAGCCAGACCGAGAAAGAGGGCTAAGCCACGAACCAATCTTAGTAAAAATATACCTTCGTTGATGTGCAGTGACCGTCTTTTCATAGTATCCCAATCCGTACCTTCAGTCTGACAATAGGGGTTTTGGCCTAAGACTTCCTGTAATTATCGTTAATTGCTTACGAGCAATTGAATCGAAAAACCAGGACGATTACCTAATTATTAATACCTTTTATCTACACATACATAATGAACTAAATCTCCACATTTTTGTATCGGTCTAAAGGATGATTTACACGTAGTCCGTTAGACTGTTATCATACTCCCTGTAGCGTGCCTAAATTTCAGGTGTCGTTCGTTCAATTCCACCTCCGGACCAGGTGACGAGTATACATGCGGATTGTTAAAGAAGGATGTGATTATAACCCGTTTCCACCGCTCTATCAAGATCCTCGTTTCAGTTCAGGAAGGACTCATACCGGTTGATAGGCTGACTGTATCGATGGTCACTTTCCCTGCTGCGGCGATATTTCTTCCTCTGGGAGTCTTCGAATGACTATTCCGGTGTATATCCCTTTTCTGCCATATTAGTAACCCCCCTTGATAAAATTATATCCGGTTACATCTGCGGAGGCAAGTAAAATTGATCAATATTGCGTTAAATTAACCCATACCTTATAGTTAATATCAGATATATGTTAACGATTATCCATATGAACCATGCTATAATAAATGGTTTTAGTAATATCCGAGATCAGGTGGAAATTACTGTGGTGGTTCGGGGAAATACATCGTGCCCATATTCCAGGGGGTGTCACTATGCAGGAAATATTAAAGACAGTGTTTAAGAAAACAGGGTTCATATTCGCCATATTTACGCTGGTAATTGTATCAACGGTTTTACAGGTACCGGAACCGCTGTCAGCAGCCTGAGGAGGTTCGGAATTCACACTGACCGTGAATGTCAGCTCGATTGAAGCCGGAAATGTAAAAATCGACGATTTTATTCCCATTGAATATCCGGACATTTCAACAATTACTAAAGGTACACTCGTAACGCTCGAAGCTATACCCCAGGAAGGTTATACATTTATCGGCTGGACCGGAAGTAATACAACGAAGGAAAATCCTGTAACTCTTGAAATGGACTGTACAAAAACCATGCTTGCAAATTTTTCAGTGACAACCCACAAGCTTTCAATAGAACTTAATGGTCAAGGTTCTGTGTTTCCACCCTCCGGTAACTATGACTATGTTGAGGGAACAATAGTGAATATCTCTGCCACTCCGGATACGGGTTGCCGGTTCGATGGGTGGACAGGTGAGGTAAACAACAAAAACGCACCCAATACTTCGGTAACCATGGATAAGGACAAGAAGATTATCGCGAATTTCTCCTGTTCGACACACACACTTACAATTGAGGTTCAAGGCGGAGGTTCGGTTACCCCATCATCCGGTACTCACAGCTACAATAAGGATACGACGGTTGAGATCACAGCTATTCCCGATAATAGTTACCGATTCGATGGATGGACAGGCAACGTTGAGAACGCAGATCAAGCAAAAACAACAGTAATAATGGACTCTGATAAGACTATTATAGCCAATTTCTCCGAACAACTATTTATCCTTACCATGGAGTTAGAAGGCGCCGGCTCCGTTACTCCTTCGGTTGGGACGCATCAGTATAGAGAAAATACGGCTGTCGATATCACAGCTACGCCCGATGAAGGTTACCAATTCGGGTATTGGATGGGTGGGGTAAGTGATATTAATGCAGCCAGTACTACGATATCAATAAACTCAGATAAAATAATCAAAGCAATATTTCATAAGAAATCGAATTTTACTATATTTGTAGTGGGTATAATATTAGGCAGTATTGTGGTAATTGGTATCATTATCTGGATTTTTACTCAAAAATTTTCAACATAACTGTATAAAAACACTATACATAACATCTGGTGATGCCATGGTCAAGCAGTATCCCAGTTTTCCGGAGAGGATTTATGGCCTGTTACTGGATCACGATTGATTTCCGGATATTTTCTGGATAGCCTGATTGAATTTTTCGATATCGATACTTACCGGACCTATTTTTCGTATCTCGCGAAGTTCTTTCAACTCCAGATAACTTTCGAAAGGCATTATAGCCAGGTATATAAAGGTAGATATCTTTAAGGCAATTTCACCTCCACTTTTTATTATCGATGATTCAGGAGAAACTGTATCCCCTAAGACCAGGTACATCCCTGTCCCCGTTCCCGGGATATCGATTTTTGCCTTCATTGCTCTGGAAACCGGCGATCGATTCAAACTCTTCCTGGTCGATATAGATTTATCCATTTTTCAAAATTACTCCGTACCGCAACTAATATTTGATGGAATGTTATTCTTTGGAGAACACCCGGTAAATGGATATTTTTATATTTTCAACAACCCGAAAGCATAATTTTTTTGACCCGTAAATTCCACTTCCAACCGGCTGTATACCCGGCACATTTACCATATTGTGATAAGCATTCATTCAGTTCTAACTGAAAGTATCCGGACCGGCAGGATATCTGACCCTTTTTGCTAACGTTATGGTTCGTTGCATCCGGTTGTTTTACTTCACTTATATCCGGGGGTTCCCTTTCCTGTCATTCTGGCAAACTCAGTATGAAAAGACCTGAATAACTGATAGAATAAAACGGACTGGACATATACGTCACATGGCAGGAATTTGTCCGACGGATATCGGGAATCGAGCAATAATCCGCTGGATTTTCACACATCCCGGTTAGGTGTTACTAATCAGGTCCCGTAAGTCAGCTTATTTTATTCAATAATGAAAATAAACGACATTATCAGGCGTGCAGGTAATCTAAAAACTTTCAGTTCGTTCAAGATCCCGGCTTATCGCATGTATTTTTTCGGTATGGTCGGGCAATGGAGTACTTTCAGCATGGAGCAGGTTGCCCGGAGTTACCTCATATATGATATCACCGACTCTGCGGTTATGCTCGGTGCAATAAATCTTTCCGGTGCAATTCCGATTCTTGCACTGTCATTGTTCGGCGGAGCAGTCGCCGACAGGTTCCCCAAGAAGACACTTATCCAGTTAAGCCAGGTAGGCATGACAATCGTCTTCCTTTGCTATGGTGTGGCAGTCAGTATCGGCTATCTTACAAAGGACCACCCGGAATCGTGGTGGGTGCTGCTGGCCGGCGGTACAATCATGGGTATAATTATTGCCCTGGCAATGCCTTCACGAGCCGCGATAATACCGGAGATAGTAGACCGCGAGCGGTTGATGAACGCTATTTCTTTGAATACCATGGGAATGAGTTTCTTCCAACTGGCAGGCCCTGCTATTGCCGGCTATATTATTGCCGGTTTTGGGTATGCCACTGTCTTTTTTATCATGTCAGGCCTTAACGCGGCGGCTATCGTTTTCACCTTATTTTTACCGAAAACTCTCCCGGTACAGGTAATACGCAAGAATGTTCATAAAGAAATCGTCGAAGGTTTTAAATATATAATAAGCCACCGGACAGTGTTACTTATCCTTGCATTTTTCGTGGCTGCGATTTTACTGGCCATGCCTTTCCAGATGTTGATGCCTGTATTTGCCAGAGATATTTTGAAGGTAGGTGTGGAAGGACAGGGAACGTTGATGAGCATGTCAGGAGCAGGCGCAATCGCAGCTTCCCTGGTTATTGCTTCGCTTCCATCCAGAAAGCGCGCTCTTACATTACTTTTGTCCAATATTGTTATGGGAGTAGCCCTGGTTGTCTTCGCGTTTTCAACCTCCTGGACACTTTCTCTAATGATGATGATTGTGGTTGGAATAGGCCGAATCGGCGGGAATACTACGGGCAACGCTCTTATACAAACTCACACGGAACCTGAATACCTGGGAAGAGTAATGAGTATCATGATGCTGAATTTCGGTTTAAGCGGTCTGGGGACCTTCTTCGCTGGAGTCCTGGCTGAAACAATCAGCGCTCCCTGGGCTATCGGGGGTCTTGCCATGGTACTTATCGGTATTTCGTTATTTGCGGTTATTTTCCTTCCTGGGTTCAGGAAAATAGACTGACATATACCGGTAATTACCAGAATTAACAATCATTTAAAGGAACTCATCATTTCCACGAATCTATCAGATCATCGACAGATATGGCAGCGAACGTCACTGTCTGAAGAGTACCTCTTGAACTGAGTTCAAACGCTATTTTGCTAATAGTAGTATTACCGACAGCCTCAATTATCGTTATGAAATCATATGGACCAAGCATTGCATACTGGGCCAGAATCGTACCACCCATTTCTTCGACTTCCTTGTTGACTTCAAGAATCCTGTCAGGCTGATTTTTAATGGTCTTTCTACCTTCGTCGGTAAGGTTGGATAGCATTACGTAAACCGCCATTCTCACATCTCCTTTATTGACTTACTTATGTAAAGATATTATAAACAGTATTATTTTACTGTCAAATTCCACCGACCTCACCCAGGACACCTGAAAAAAATTAGTTAATGTATTTCTATATACTATTCCCAGATATCATTTGAGTGTTTTCCAGCTTATCTGATATTCGCCTTTTGTCTGATTACCGGTAATTTGAATGGTAAGTTTTCCGGTTTTCTCAACATTCACCTCCCGTGTTCCGGTCTTATTGGAGGTAAATGAGGTAATCAAGGTATCATCCGGATCAAAAACCTCCAACTTCAGCTTTCCTTTTTCAACGCTGGAAACATAAGAAAAAACGACCGTATCACCTTCATTCACTATAAAGGTCTTTTTGTCAATGCCGGTAAATAACTCGTAAGAAGCGCTTATCTGGTCCCCGACCTTCGAGCCGCTGTATAGGACCCGGGTACCGGACTCACCACAGGAGGGTAAAACCACGAAAGTTAAAACGCAAATCGACGCTAGAATCAGATAGCATAATTTCCTGGTTTTTCCTGATACTCTTTTAAATACTATATTTCGCATTTTGCTACTCGTTGAAATCTAACTATTCTCAAGAAAGAAACATTACTTATTACCCAGTATATTCCACTATAAAAATGAAAATCAAGGCATCTTAAAAGAATCGCGGAGAATTGAGGTTACCCGTCATTATTTTAAGGATATTTACGATAACGGGGGCCTGTTACTTTTCCCCTGTCTGGTGTGTTTTCCTTTTTATGGATGTATTTTTGTGCGAAATATATAATCATTGGAATAATGATAAGCAGGAGCATTTAATAAAGCATTGAACCCCGTTATCCGCATAGTTATCATTATGTTCAGCCCAAGTATACTGAGTGTGACAAGGGTCAAAGACAATGCAAATGACAGCACCAGTCTCTCAAGATGACTTATCTGTCTGAACAGAACAAGAGTCCAGGCGAAACCGGGAGCAAAGAAAACGAGGAAGATACCAAGAATAGCTCTGATTATGGGCACGTTATCCAGGACAGGGACCGCCCAGTTGAAAAATTCCTTAATCGGACTTATAACGTCCATTGATTCCAGCCTTTTATATGATTACTGCCCTAACCGATAAACACATATTTCGAAGAAAAATATTTATCTTTTGACGAAACCTTCATGCTCTTATTTGCCTGAAATGATATCTGTGAACTCTGTAATCACGATAACAAGAAAACCCGCAAAGAAGAATATATTCAGGATGTTGAATGTCTTTTTCGCTTTAGGATTGGATGGCATGAAGACCAGGGTTAACACCAAAAAACTAATTATATTGATAAGAAGGTATGTACTGAGATCCTCGTGTTCGAAGAAAGCCAGGAGAGTATTTACCAGGCATGCGACCAATACAAGAGATAACACATACCTGTTATTAGATCTCACGGCAACACCTCGAGAGTAATGGTACTTAATTTCTTTTCAGAATTTTCTTCAGATATTCTGACCGGTCTACTGAGAGCTTCACTGGAAACAGCCGCAATTATTGACGCGATCGGACTTCCCATACACTGACAATACCAGGTATCTTCGAATATCAGTTTCGGATTACTTACCGCAACATATACTCTGTCTTCGACCATAATTACCGATGCGGAATCAGCAATATCCAGTACATCTGAGAGAATATAATTAACTGCTGTCTCTATCTCATCCGCCGTCGGGCCAGGTATCTTTTCAAACCTGTCGATGCTGATACTTCCGGGGGTTGCTACAGCGATACCACTGCCTTCTGAATTGTGTCCATACTTTACTATATATCTATCCGGGATTTTTCCTTTCACCAGGTCTGTAATCCCCGTAAGAGGAATGACTGCCTGCTGGTATCCGTTACCCATAGTCGAAGGTATATAGACTGCCTTGTTCGATAGACCAAGCCCCTCAAGTAGAACCGCAGTGTTCTCTAAACCGGTTTTCAGCATAAGCTGGTAAACTTCCGGTGAAAGAGACGGCTGTGTACAGGATAATAGAGAGCATGTCATACCTATCATTATTGCGGATATTCCAACCGCTGTTAACGGTACTGAACCAATGACAAAGTATGAAACCGGCGCAACAACAAGCCCGGTAATGCATAGTCCTGTCCCTAGTATTCTATACCGATTTTTCAGCCGTCCAACTCCACGGGATTTTATTTTCCAATCCGAATCGGGAAGGATATTTATTTAATCACTTTTATTTTGCTGCATTGGTGATTTAAATAATTGATATTATGCCATATATCGGCCAATATTGCACACACGAATAAACATTCGTTTTCTATTCGTACCAGCTATTGAAGGCAACCTCTCGTTACGATAAAGTTATTGATATGGAACAACCCGTTATTCACTGGCATAACTTATCCCTGGAAGACGCCCTGTCTGAAATCGGCTCCGGAATTGAGGGTCTCAGCGATACCGAAGTCCGAAACCGCCTGGAGACATATGGATTCAATGAGTTACAGGAGCGGAAGAAAACTTCCCTGTTCAAGGTATTTTTCCGACAGTTTCTCAGTCCTTTAATCTATGTCCTGCTTGCCGCCGGTGTCATATCGCTTGGATCGCAATTTTTCACTGATGAAAAGCACTATATCGATGCATTTGTCGTTTTTGGAGTGATCATACTCAATGCCGTGATAGGTACCTTCCAGGAGAGCCAGGCCGAAAGAGCTATGGAGGCTTTACTGGAACTGGCAGCCCCACAGGCAACGGTGAAGCGTGATGGAAATATTCAGACAGTACCGGCGCGTGAGATAGTGCCCGGAGATATCGTCCTGTTTGAGACCGGTGACAAAGTCCCGGCAGACATCAGGCTAATTGAAAGCGCCAACCTTAGAGTTGACGAATCCGCTCTTACCGGAGAATCGGTACCGGTAGAAAAACAATTATCACCAGTTCCGGAAGACGCCATTGTTGCTGAAAGGGTCAATATCCTCTTTATGAGTACTATAGTCACAAACGGCAGAGCAACAGGGCTGGTCGTAACGACCGGCATGGAGACCGAGATTGGGAAAATCGCCACCGGTCTATCGGAAGTAGAGCAGGAAGAAACTCCTCTACAGAAAAATATCAAGAAACTTAGCGGGTACCTGGTCTGGATATTTTTAGGAGTCAGCGCCCTGCTTATTGTTGTCGGGTTAATCCAGGGACTGGGTCTTTTCGATTTATTCCTTCTGGCAGTAGCCGCCGCAGTAGCGTCAATCCCAGAAGGCTTACCGGCCGTAGTAACCGTGGTGCTGGCTATCGGTATGCGGTCTATGGCACGAAGTAACTCCATTGTACGAAGACTTGTAGCTGTAGAGACACTTGGTTCGGCTACCGTCATCTGTTCGGATAAGACAGGGACACTGACATTGAACCAGATGACCGTACGTAGAGTTTTCACCAACGGGAGGCTTATCGAGATCACGGGTGAAGGATATATACCCGAAGGAGAATTCCTGGAAGGCCAGAGTAAGATTAATCCTGCCGATGATGAACAATTACTCCACCTCTTACGGGCCGGAGCACTCTGTAACGACGCGTCATTAACTGATAACGAAGGGATTCCGGACATATTCGGTGATCCCACCGAAGGAGCGCTCGTAGTCGCCGCCGCAAAAGCAGGACTCGACAAGGAGGAACTTGAGACAAAATATCCCCGGGAAGATGAACTTCCCTTCGCCAGTGAAAAACAATACATGGTCACTCTTCACTATATGGCAACCCTTCACTCCCGCGAGGATATAAAGACAGCCTATATCAAGGGTTCGGTCGAGAAAATAATGGATTACTGCTCCGGTATCCTGAAAAATAATGAAGTTTCGCCGTTATCAGAGACAGACAGGTCGCAAATATCCGAAGCCGCACTGGCAATGGGAGAAGATGCCCTTCGAGTGATCGCCGTCGCATACCGGGATCTTCCCGGGAAGGATGATAAGCTAACTGATGATGATATCCAGAATGACCTGACATTTATGGGACTAATGGGCATGGCAGACCCTCCACGGGAAGAAGCTAAAAAAGCAATCGAACTATGCAAGCAGGCGGGAATTAAAGTCAAGATGATCACGGGAGACAACAAAATCACGGCAGAATCTGTCGCCCGTCAGATAAACCTTTCTCCCGGAAAAACATTAACAGGAGCGGAAATCCAGAAAATGAGTGACGGAGAACTGGCTTCTCAGATCAGGGAAATTTCGATCTTCGCGAGAATTGAACCTCTGCATAAGTTGAGAATAGTAAACGCTCTTAAAGCAAATGGAGAGATAGTGGCAATGACCGGTGACGGTGTAAACGACGCGCCGGCGTTGAAAGCAGCCGATATCGGGGTATCGATGGGGATAACCGGGACCGATGTAGCCAAGGAAGCGTCCGATATGGTGCTGGCCGACGATAATTTCGCTTCCGTTGTTTCAGCGGTAGACGAAGGCCGCGCGATATTCAATCGATTGAGAAACGTTCTCTTCTATACACTGAATACCAACCTCAGTGAACTCGTCGCCCTGATACTCGCACTCATATTCGTCGGGCAGTCTCCGTTACTGGCAGTACAGATCCTGTGGGTCAACCTCGTTACGGACACTGCGGGTGATATTCCTCTCGGTATGGAACCGAAGACAGGCGATGAACTGTCTCAACCTCCAAGACATCCCGGTGTAGGTCTTATTTATCCAGGGCTGGTCATACGGATTGCGGTCATGGCAATACTGATTGGACTTGGCACTTTCCTGATATTCCGATGGGCTGAAACAAGAATAAGTATCGACGAAGCACGAACTCTGGCTTTCTGTGCACTGGTTGCATTCGAATGGCTAATGGCATTCAGTGCCCGTTCGGACGAACACAACATATGGCGAATCGGGATATTCCGGAACAAGGTACTCGTATTTTCTATCGGTCTGGCTGTTCTTCTCCAGATAGCGGTAGTCTACGTACCTTTCCTACAGACTGCCTTTAAGACATATCCTCTTACACTTCGTGACTGGGGAATCGTGGTAGCCGCTGCCGGTGGACTATTTGTTATCGAAGAGATTCGTAAAACCTTCTTCCCGGGTCTCTACAGCATCGGAAAATACAGACCGGTCAAGAAAGGTGGACAACGGACCTAACTTTTCGTTGCTGTGATAAATGAAATGAACTCATCCAATAATCTCGATACTACCCGCTCTTTGTGGTAGATACAGTAGAAATCGCGCTTCAGAGTCAGTCCTTCGACATTAACCTCTTGAATCATGCCAAGAGAGAGACTCTTTTTAATAGCAAAATTCGAGACAAAAGCTATACCTGACCGGGACTCTACTGCCGAAACAACAGCTTCTGTTGTTCCCAGAATCAGTGACGGTTTACACAGGCTGATATCGAAACCGGCTTTACTTAGTAACGATGTCACGCTTTTCTGAGTACCGGAAGTTTCCTCCCTGGCAATAAACGGTTCTTCAGTTATTTCCATGAAAGAAACACTTTTTCTTCCGGCGAAAGGATGACCGGCTGCAACGATTAGTACTATCTCGTCTTCGGCAATTTTAACAGCCTTCATTTCCTTGTTTTCAGGCAGAACACCGCAAAATCCTACGTCGTAAGTCCCGTTCTCCACGTCTTCTATTACCTGTCCCGAATCACTAACGATAACTTGGATCTGGACAGAAGGATGCAGTGTTTTAAACTCACTGAGAAGTGGCGGCAGGATAAAATCGCCGGGGATAGTACTTGCCGATATGAACAGGTTGCCTATGACATCTTCCCGCAATTGATTAATATCTTCCAGCATGCTGACGTACTCATCCTGGACCTTCTGTGCGAAAGAAAGAATTCGTTTTCCAGGTTCGGTAAGAGTCAGTTTCTTCTGTTTTCGGTCGATAAGCCGTACTCCGAGGTCCTGTTCAAGTTTCTGTATCTGAAACGATACTGCCGGCTGGCTTATTCCCAGTTTCTTCGCTACTTCTGAAAAATTGCCGGTCTTCACAACTTCAATATAGGTATTTAAATGATCAAGGTTCATTTTTCACCCTCTTATAAGTTAATTATTCTTTAATCATAATAATTCTTTATGGTAAAATTACAGTAGTAGTATTATAACATTACCGGAAAAACAGCAAAAATTTATCTTCACTATAAATCTAAAAGGGATAAGGAGCAGATATGACTATCGAGATAGATGCACGGGGTCTCGCCTGTCCTCTTCCTGTCGTAAAAACAAAGAAAGCCCTGGAAGAAACGACGGAAGGTGATATTACTGTGATCATAGAACGACCTGAAGGAAGCCAGAACGTACAGCGTTTTGCAGACAGCCAGAATTGTCCGTATGAAGTAGAAGAAAAAGAAGGGCTGTTCTACATACATATTCACAAGGGGAAAACCGAAACAAGTGAAACGGTGAAAAGCAGCACCAATGTGGTCTTAATCACAACTGACAGGTTGGGCACGGGAAGCGAGGAGCTGGGTAAAATCCTCATGAAAGCTTTTTTAAATACCCTGTGGGATGCCAGCCCCAGGCCGGGAAAGATCCTGTTAATGAACGATGGAGTCAGGCTGACAGTCGAAGGATCGGATGTCCTTGATACTCTCCACCTTCTGGAGAACGAAGGAGTGGAGATATACTCTTGCGGGACCTGTCTCGCCTACTATGAACTGACTGATAAACTGGATGTCGGAATGGTCACAAACATGTATGAGACGGTGGAATCATTGCTTTCATCGGATAAGGTTATCAAGATATAAACCTTGATTCTTCTGCAATATAGCGTTCCAGGAAACCGCCTCGCTCATGGAAAGCCTCAATATCATCCTGACGGGGATTAGTTTTCCTTCCCTCTTTCAGTAATCCGGTGTTTTTTAAGAAATCACCCTCTTTATCTTCCGACCTCTGGTATCCGATCCCACCGGCGACAGCCGCTCCAAGAGCAGCCCCACCTGCTTCTATAGGAGTTACAGGCCTTTTCCAGACCGCGGCGATCCTTCTCAGTATTTCAGGGCTGTTCCTAGCGCCACCGGTTACGTAAAGTGTTTCGCCGGTCTCCCGGGTAAATCCTTTTGAATAGATATAGACTGAAGCCAAGGTAGTCTCGATAAGAGCGGCATAGTCGAGTCCCAGTCCGGGTGTAAAATCTCCAATCCGGGTAATATCGATACTACCGGATGGGGGAAAAGACTCGTTCCTGGGCTGCCAGAACAGCAAATTTTCACCAACCGGTGCCTTTTCCAAAGCTGCTTCGGCAGGCTTGTATTCCTTTTTTTCGAGTCCATACCTTGCCCTGAGATTATCCCATACCATTACTCCGTTGGTTCGCGTGCCAAACATGAACGGCCTGCCGATACCATCATACATAGCGCTGGCATAGCCGTTCATATCCAGTGTTTCACCATCAGTGGATACCATATTTACAATACTGGTGCCCAGACTGAGCAAATCACCGTTCACAAGCACCTTTGACTGCGGATTATCTCCCGAACCGGCGATAATCTTACAAGAAGGTGAAAATCCATATCCGGTAACGAAGCAGGCAGAGATGTTCCCGACTACGAAATCAGGTGAAACAATCCCGGGAAGTTTATTCTTCAGGCCTTCTTCACCACCGGGCAGTCCATAGGAAACAGCCCTTACAAGCTCTTCCGACCATTCTTTCCGCCGGTAATCCATCAATGCCATTCCGCTGGCATTTCCGAAATCAACAGGTACATTCGGATTGCCCGTTAATACGGCAGGGATAAAGCTGCTGATAAGCTGAACTTTCTCCGTGTTTTTGTAGATATCAGGTAATTTCTGCCCGATTTTCCTGATCACTACTCCGGTAAATCTCAGTGGTGCGTCTGCACCGGATAATTCGATCATCCTTCGGTTGCCGCCAACTTGATCACGGATAAATTCGGCCTGTTCGGAAGTATCGGAGGTCATCCATATAGGGGCCTTATCCCAGGCAAGACTCCCTTTCAATAATGAGTTCAGGTCCGACTGCCCGGACTCTTTATCAAGTAATTTTCCGAATATGTCGGTAGCCTGCCTGTTCAGGTACACGTGGCCATGCTGCTGACCGGAGGTATTTATTACCGCCACATTACCGGTATCGATATCTTTTTTCAGGTCAGCCAATAATGCATTAAGTGCCGCAAGGAACAATCCTGCAGGCTGGTTGGCCTCGCCTTCCGTTTCGGGTGGCAGTATATAGTCTTCCGGCCTGATACCAAAAGAGTCCAGCCGGTTATCACGGCAGTAGTCCAGCGAGTGCTCCCAGACAACCGACCATGTATCCATGTCCAGGACAACCGCTGAAATACTCTGGGTACTTACGTCCAATCCCAACGAATAGCTCATAATCTGTCGAAATCCTAAATATTAATTTCTAATCTCTAAACAAATCCAAAGCACTAAATACCAAAACAATATCGTGTTTTGAAATTGGAAATTCGATATTGTTTCGGATTTAGTATTTCGATATCAGGATTTATTATGTTACTTCAAACTCTCCTTCAAGGAGTATGTTATCCGACGAACTTCCTATCATCACTTTGAACATTCCCGGTTCCACGACCCGTTTCATGTCGAGGTTATAGAAAGACAGAGATTCTACTTTTACCTTCAGTTCCACGGTCTTCGTTTCTTCCGGTTGTATATTGATACGCTTGAACGCTTTTAACTCCTTGACCGGTCGAGGTACGGTGGCGATGACATCATTTATGTAAAGCTGAACGACCTCATCTCCGGCAGTTTCTCCGGTATTCTTTACGTCTATTTTTACCGTCACTTCGCCATCCGTCGATGTCTTTTCCGGAATTATTCTTAAATTATTGTATTCGAAGGTCGTATAGCTGAGTCCGTACCCGAAAGGAAAGAGGGGCTTCGAACTGCCGTCTACATAGTCCTCCCAGGATGATGATCTTCCGCCCGACGGTTTATGCGCATAATAGACCGGTATCTGCCCTTCTTTCTCAGGGAAGGACATGGGAAGTCTGCCGCCGGGATTGAAATCTCCGAATAATACATCGGCTACAGCATTACCGCCTTCTTCTCCGGGCAGCCACACCTCGACAACAGCCACAACCTTGTCAAGCATGCGCTTTAACGTATACGGCCTGCCGTTGACCAGAACGAGAACGACCGGTGTACCCGTCTCACAGACTGCGTATACTAACTTTTCCTGGACGCCGGGAAGACCGAGTTCAGCCCTGTCTCTCATCTCGCCGCTGGTGTATTCGTTCAGCAGACCCGACCTGCCGCCGACTGCCACTACCACCACATCCGCTTCTCTTGCCGCCGCTATCGCTTTACCTATACCGTCTTCATTGGTACCGGTGACTTCACAGCCTTTTTCGTAAAGTACTTTCGTATCACTGCCAGGTTTCGCCTTTATACCTTCGAGAATGCTGACGATTTTATTGCTGATTACGTGGTCATGGTGATAATCCTCGTCATACCATTCCACAACCAGTTCATTTGTGTCGGGATCGCGGCGCATCCGGTAGCCATAATTGGCTGCGAAAGAATAGTCACCCAGGAGGCTCCTCTGGCTGTCTGCGCTTGGGCCGATAACCGCTATGGTTGCTACGTCTTTTTTCAGCGGCAATACGCCGCTGTCATTTTTCAGCAGGACGATCGACTTACGTGCCAGTTCCCTGGAAAATTCTCTCTGCTCAGGTGTATCCCACGTCGCTGGAGCCGTGTCCGGGTCCACGTACGGATTCTCAAACAGTCCCAGCCTGAACTTCATTTTCAGTACACGTTCGACAGCAGTATTAATCATCTCTTCCGAGATATTCCCTTTCTCGACGTAGTCCTTCAGAGGTCCCGCATAACAATCGTAATCGGGCAGTTCAATATCGATCCCCGCCTTTAATGCCAGACCGGCGGCTTCTCCGCCATCGGCGGCGATGTTGTGATAGGTCATAAGCTGTCTTATTGCGTAATAGTCGGATACAACGATACCGTCGAATCCCCATTCTTCCCTCAATACTTTGGTCAGTAGTTCCTCGGAAGCGGCGCAGGGAACGCCGTCTATCTCATGGTATGCATTCATCAAGGAAAGGACTCCTGCTTCCTTTACCGCCTGTTCGAACGGGTAAAGGTATACTTCCCTAAGCAGGCGGGAGGGTATGTTGGCCGGGGCACAATTCATCCCGCCTTCCGAATATCCGTGCCCGACGAAGTGCTTTACCGTAGCCGCAACACCCTTACTGATATCCTCCCCCTGCAAACCTTTTACGAACGCCACCGCCATTCGCGAATCCAGATACGGGTCTTCGCCGTAACTTTCCTCGGTCCTCCCCCAGCGTGGATCACGGGCGATATCCAGTACCGGTGATAACGCCTGGTGAAATCCGGTAGCCCTCATCTGCAGACGTATGATTTCCGTCATCTTCTCGACCAGCTCCGGTTCCCAGGTGGAGGCAAGTCCTATCGCCTGTGGAAACACGGTGGTTCCCCTGGCACGCATACCATTTATACATTCTTCGTGGATAATAGCCGGTATTCCAAGCCGGGTCTGTTCTACGAAGTATTTCTGGACGGCATTAGTGTATTCAGCCAGTTCCTTCGCCGGAAGACCGGTGGAGCGTGCCGGGGCGCTTATCTGCCCTATGCCGTTTTTGACAAGTCCGTTTTTTATAAAACCAAGGTAATTTTTATCACTCCCTTCAGGCCGACCTGATATGCTGCCTATCTGGGCTATCTTCTCGTCAAGAGTCATCCGGGACAGCAGGTCTTGTACCCGTTCCTGTACACTTTTCGATCTATCTTTATATATATCCATGATTATCCTTTCTTTCTGCGTTTATGTACCTTTCGATGAACGCATCATCAAGCCCCAGGGCGTAATATACAGCATCATTGAAAAGCCAAAACGTACGGATATTATATATCATTCTCCGGTGTTTTTGTGTGAAAATCAATCTGATTTTAGTATTTACACTTCCTTATTATTCTCGTGCAGCGAACTCCTGTAAGAATACGAATCCTGCTTAGAAAAAAACAGCCGATTATGGTATACTTTCCGCTGAAAAAGGAATATTCGGAGGTAGGAAATGGATGCACTTGAAGCAATCACAGCCAGGCACAGTGTGCGTGATTTCAGTTCGAAACCGGTTGACAAAGACACCGTGATGAAGATTATGGAGACAGCCTGCCGCGCTCCTTCCGGCGGCAACGGTCAGCCCTGGGAGGTGTTCATCGCTGCCGGAGCGACAATGGAGAGGATACGCAAGGAATACCAGGAAAGAGCGAAGAATCCTCCAGCCGGACCTCCCGGAGGGCCCCCGCCGCAGCCGGCTTATATCCAGGCGCGCATGGCGCAGATAAGGAAAGAAAGGATGGAATTGCTTGGCCTCGATCCCGACGATCCCGCATCAGGTAAGATATTCCAGGAGTGGGGAGCCCGTATGTTCGGCGTTCCGGTTCTGGCTATAATCTGCCAGGACAAGGAAATTAAGAACAACATGGACCTGGGCCTGTTCATACAGTCGATATGCATTGCGGCGAAAGGGCTGGATATAGACACATTCATTGCCGGGGCTTTCTGTTCTCACCAGGACGTCCTCCGCAAGGAACTCGAAATACCGGACAACCTGAATATTATCACCGGAGTGGGTCTCGGATATCCAAACGAAGATAATATCATCAATACTTACCGGGCACCCCGGCGTCCGGTCAGTGATGTGGTGAGATATAAAGGTTAAAGAGAGTTTACAATCTTTATGAACTATGAAAATAGGAGTATTCTGGCAGAATCCGGTACTGATAGGCTGTTATCCTGAGGGCGATGAAGGAGGATGAAGGATCTCGTTGCTTAGAGAAAAATATCAACTTATAGAGATAAACAGGGATTGATCAACACTGAGACGGGATTCTTCGCTACGCTCAGAATGACACAGCGGACTCAAAATGACACAGCACTCCATTTTCGAAGGAATGATTGGGATTTTTAGAAATTGCTTTTCGAACTATGCGTTAAGAATTTCGGCATTATCGACGAGATAACCTGGAAGCCGACCGAAGGCCTGAATGTGATAACCGGTGAGACCGGCGCCGGTAAATCGCTGGTGGTCGACGCTGTTGAAGCGTTGCTGTCCGGGCAGGCCAACGAGGAAGATATTCGCACTGACACCGACGAAGCGGAAATAGAAGGTCTTTTCAAGCTGCCTGATACCGGCACCGCCGAAAGACTGAAAGCACTGCTTATCGAGAAAGACATTACTCCTGAAGAAGACTCCCTGATATTCTCCTGCGTTTTCCGTCGCCAGAGCCGCACGACTCCACGAATAAACCGCCAGGCAGTACCCCGGGCTTTGCTAAGAGAAATCGGCACTTTCCTGGTAGATATCCATGGACAGAGCGGCCACCTGTCACTGCTTGATAAAGAGAATCACCTGGAATTCCTGGACAGCTACGCCCATAACGGAAAACTAAGGCAGGAATTCGCTGACAAAGTATCCGAACTCCACCGTAAGGAACAGGAACTGCGGGAACTGGCCGGCAAGGCAGACGGCTTTTCAAAACAGACTGAATTGTTGGACTTCCAGATAAATGAGATCAGGCAGGCTGAACTTATAGATGGTGAAGACACAGAACTGGAAACAGAACTGACCGTCCTTTCCTCCACTGAGAAATTAAAAGCCACCTCGTACGAAGTATATTCATTACTTAGCGGCGATGATAATACGATGTCATCATCTTCGGCAATCGACAGGCTTAACGACGCCCTGCCGATGCTTGGCAGGATGCTTGAGACGGACCCTTCCCTGAAAACACGGTTCGACCGGCTTGAAAGCGCTGCCTATGAACTCGCCGAGATCGCCCGGGAAGTGAAAAATTACGGTGAAGGTCTGGATTACAATCCCGAGCGGCTAGAGGAAGTGCAGGGCCGCCTGGAACTGATACGGACACTGAAGAGAAAATACGGAAATTCCATAGGAGAAATACTCGAATACCAGGTAAACGCTGAAAAGGAACTGGAGGGCCTTGTTTTCTCCGACGAACGGATCGAGCAGCTTGGACCGGAGATAGAACAGTTAAAAATAGATATGGGTGAACTGGCTGATGAGATCACCTGCGAACGGGTGAAAGCGGCGGACATGCTCGAAGAATCGGTTAAAAAAGAACTGACCGACCTTGAAATGGCTGGCGTTGAGTTCCGGGTAGATATTAACAGGGAACTTGATGAAGAGGGACTTCCCCTACCGGACGGAAACTGGTACAGGTATTCAAACAACGGGATCGATGATGTCGAGTTCATGGCTTCTACCAATCCCGGTGAAGCGATGAAACCGTTAGCGAAGATAGCATCCACCGGTGAGATCTCCCGGTTCATGCTGGCATTAAAATGCGCACTGGCCGAAGCCGATACGATACCGGTACTGGTATTCGACGAGATAGACATCGGTGTCGGCGGCAGGAGTAGTGAGGTTATCGGTCGTAAACTATGGAACCTGTCACGTACCCACCAGGTGACCTGCGTCACTCACCTGCCCCAGATAGCTGCCTTCGCCGATTCACACTTTAGCGTTACCAAGGCAAGCGCCGGTGACCGCACCGTAAGTAATATCAGGTCGCTTTCAGAAGAAAATCGACTCAACGAACTGGCGGAAATGGTCAGCGGACCCGATATCACCGAGTCCGCCTTGAGCACTGCCCGTGAACTGCTGCAAAGAGCAGACAGGTGGAAAAAGAGCCACCCGTAGATTATCTGATATTTTTTGTTTCCTATTCAAACACTATCACGTTGCGAAGGGGTTTTCCGCTTATGGTCGACTCAATAGCATCGTTGATCTTCTCAAGCGGATAGCGGTTAGTAATAAGTTCGTCCAGCTTGAGTTTCCCGGCCTGGTATAAAGCTATCATCTTCGGAATATCGGTTTTCAGGTTAGTCGATCCCATGAACGCACCGGTGAGCTGCTTTTCAGTAGCGATTATCCCCATTGGAGAGAAAGTTAACTGGTCCTTGATGGGAGGCAGGCCTATTACAACGGTGTTTCCGCGAACTCCAGCCAGCATCATCCCCTGGTTTATGGCAGCGACGCTTCCTACCGTGATAAAAACATAATCGGCACCCCGTCCGTAGGTCAGTTCTCTAACGGCATCCGCAGCATCCTCACGTTTCGCGTTCACCATGTGTGTCGCCCCGAACTTCATCGCATTTTCCATCTTCTCATCGAGAACGTCGACACCGATGATAGGATAAGCTCCGGCGATAGCCGCGCCCTGGATGGCATTAATGCCGACACCACCGAGTCCCATTACGACAACACTTTCCATCGCCTGTACCTTTGCCCTGTTTATCACGGCTCCGAAACCGGTGATAACACCGCAGGACATCAGCGCTGCACTCTCCAGCGGAACATCATCGGGAATCTTCATTAGTTGTGATTCACTGACAAGAGCTTTCTCGGCAAATCCTGAAACCTTCCCTTTCTGGTCGATAGGCTCCCCGTCTTTTGTCCTGAGACGCACATTTTTCTGAGGAGCGAATTTGGCCGTGCAGAGATGGGGAAGGCCGGTAAGGCAATAGTAACACTTCCCGCAGGATGAAAGCAGAGTCACCATTACGCGGTCTCCAGCTTTGAAATCGGTCACTCCGGGGCCGACTTTCTCGACGTAACCGGCAGACTCGTGTCCGGCTATGAAAGGCAACTTACCGGGGAGTTCACCTTTAATATCATGGATATCGCTGTGACAGACGGCAGTTGCCGCAAGTTTTACCCTTACTTCACCCTCGATAGGCTCCGCCATCTGTATCTCTTCCACCACCAGCGGTTTATCGAATTCATAGGTTACCGCAGCTTTCATTTTTTCCTCCTTTTTTTATCCGATTGTAACAATATTACGAATCACGTTACCTTTCGAAGTCGATTCTATTGCTTCATTAATCTGTTCGAAAGGATAGTGGCCGGAAATCAGTTCATCCAGTTTCAATAGACCGTCATTATACAGCTCGATAATACGCGGAATATCCAGGTTCAATCGCGTTGAACCTCCTCCGCACCCGGTAAGGTTGCGTTCTCCTCCGAGAAAATCAAAGGCCATGAAGCTTATGCTTTCCTTTACGGGGACCAGTCCTATCAGAATTGTCGTGCCTCTCGGGGCGGACATGGTGAAGCCCTGTTTCAGAGCGGCAGCACTGCCGACCGTAACAAAAACAAAATCGGCTCCTCTGCCGTGTGTCAGGTCCTGCACAGCTTTAACAGGATCTGGTTCTTTAGCAGCATTAACGGTATGGGTAGCGCCGAATTGTTTTGCCAGTTCCAGCTTATTATCGAGAATATCGACTGCTATCACCGGATAAGCTCCGCTTATCGCAGCGGTCTGGATAGCATTAAGACCGACACCTCCTGTGCCCATCACAAGAACACTATCGAGAGTCTTGATATCAGCCCGGTTGACTACCGCACCGTACCCCGTCAGGACACCACAGGCTATCAGGGCAGCTTTGTCCATCGGCATGTCTTCCGGAATAACCACGCACTGCCTTTCAGAGACCACCGTATACTCTGCAAAACCTCCCACCGGACCTGCCATAGGCACAAGCAGTTCCCCCTTCTTGTTCCTGTGATGAGGCGGCAGAAACGGCTTGTTATCACACAGGTGCGGAAAACCCATAGTACAGTGATAACATGTCCCGCATCCGGACGGTGTTGTGGAGAGTATGACAGGATCGCCGGGTTTGACCAGAGTAACCCCTTCACCAATCTCATCAACATAACCGGATGTCTCGTGACCCGGCACGCCGGGAATTCTTCCCGGTATTTCGCCGGATATGCAGTGCAGGTCGCTGTGGCAGACAGCGGTTGCCACTACACGGACCTTGACTTCACCCGCCTGGGGCGGGTCCAGGTCCACCTCTTCCAGGGATAGGGGTTTACCAAATTCATAACAGACTGCAGCTTTCATAACTACCTCCTGAGTAAAAAAGAATTGCAGGATAAGAATAGCACAAACAACAATACGAAAAGAAGATGGGAATAAAAGATTTTTACTCCTATCATATGGAAAAGGTAACGGGATTCTCCCGGGCAGCTATTATTTACAGGAGAATCCCGTGTACCGCGTAATTATCAGCTATCAGTCCGTTACGACCATATCTTCACCCAGCGTTTCCCCCTTGATCTCCGGTTTGTAGTAGGAATATGCCTGGGAACTAACTGCTTTCGCCTTTACCGGATATTGGGCCATCACATAGAAGCTGAAAGCCACCCTGTCTCCGGGCAGCATATTCTCGATGTAGAATATCACCTTTCTTCCGGCAACTTCATACCTCTTGATGTTTTCATCATTATCGACAACTTCAATTATCGAGTCCGTAACCGGAACGAACCCGGTCGGAACGGAGACATCCAGTACGACCATTCCCGCTTCCATTGGTTCCGGAGGATTGAACTCGACGCTCGCGGACACCTTCACCAGGTCATTTACTTCTACCTGGGTAGCATCATAGTCCACATCGACTTTTAATATTTCTTCGGCAGTACCGGTCTTAGGAAGATTATATCTTTTCACTACCTGGGCAATAGCTTCACCGTTACCCGATATATTCAGGTTAATATTCTCGTTCACCGGCACTTCAACGACCTGGAGCACATCGAAGTTTTCCTGGTTAATGTTGATTTTCTTTACAATTCCGGTTATTTCTATAGATACCTCCAGGTCCACGTCAGCCCTCGTCCCCGCCGAATACTCGGTCAACGCCTGTAGTGCCACTACGGTATCCTGGGTCGAACCGAAACCTCCATAGGCATTCCTCTGGGAAACCAGCCACTTGGCTGCCCTGGACGCATTGAATGCATCACCATGCCGGGTGAGTGCCATCATGGCATAACCGGTAGTTTCGATTTCGGCGGTGTTCTGTATTACATATCGTCTCTCGGTTTCTTCACCGACAAGAGGTTCTGGACTGTTTCCACTGCTGCTCCAGTGAATACCGTTCTCGTCTTCGATGGCTTTTTCCATCAGCATCGCGTAAGCGTCTTCTGCCCTGGCGCTTTCGGCCAGTTCCAGGGCATAAGCGGTTATAGCCAGAGTATATACATCATCCATTGTGTTCAGTTCTTCTTCAAGGTAGGAAACGGCCCTGTCAGCGGCGGATTTTTCACCGGCTTCCAGCAGGGCAACGGCGACATAGGCGGTCAAAGCGTTTTTACCCTGCATTCCGCCCAGCATTTCCTGGTGGTGGATGAAACCCACCTGGTCGAACGATCCATCACTGTTCTGGTGAGAGGTTATCCAGTCAGCAGCTTCATCAAGCACATTCTCATCGATATACATCAGTCCTTTCGCCTGGGAGAAGCTCTTCAGGACGAAAGCAGTAAGCCACAGGCTGCCTTCCGGGTCACTCTCGCCAAAGGCTGAGAAACTGCCGTCATTATGACGATACGTCATCTGCCTCTGGTAACCGGTTATCATTAATTTTTCAGCCTTTGCCATTATCTCCGGTTTCAGTTGACCGCTTTCCTGGAGATATTTTGTTACGAAAACATCCGGCGCGAATACTATCATGTTCTGCTCACCGCAACCGAACGGCATCTGGATAAGACCTTCCAGTCCATCGATTGTCTGGGTGAGGTAACTCGATGTAAAGGTTATGTATGCCCTGCCGGAATCCGGCACTATGTTAAAAGGAACGGAGGTATCGATCTCATGGGAAAGGCCTGCCGAAAGGATCAGGTTCTCCACATCCTCTCTTGAAACACCTTCCGGTTCAACGATTACCGTCTTTATGACAGCGTCCGCAGATTCCTTACTTCTGGCGGTAATCTTTACCTTGTTAACGCCAAGGCTCTTTGTTTTAATCATGAAGTCGACACCGCCGACTTCTCCGGCTTCGACCACTACCGTTTTTTCCGGCGAGTCAAGCAGTTCGAACCAGTCGGATCCTTCTATTTCCACGAAGACTTCCTGCTCGGTATCCAGGTAGTTATAGACAGCCACACTTACGGGAAATTCTTCTCCCCGTATCGCGGAATACGGCAGGTCTACTTTGACAAAGAACGGCTGGAAGGCTACAAGCTGGTCTTCGGCAACGCCCATACCCTTTTCATTTGACAGGGCGACAGCGCGCAGCATCCAGGTGGTTATAGTATCGGGGACTTCAACCTCGAGTGAAGCCTTTCCACTCGAATTGGTTGGCACCACTTCCCACAACCAGGTTTCCGGGAAGAACTGGCGTACTCTTTCCACCTCTGCCAGTTCACCATTAGCTCCAGGTTTCGTCGGCTGGACAACTACAGGGGCTGGAGGCATTTCCACAGCAGCTTCCTCCATTGCATCATCTACAGCCCTGAAAATACCGCCTTTACCGCCCTCCAGTCTTTCCATCTCATACTTTTTTCCGTCCGGTATATCATTATTACTCAGGACAATAACACCCGCTTCGTCGAAAACATCCTTCGCTCCACGTGTTTCTATCATGGGATAAATGGATACTTCATGGAGTTCGACCTGCGGCGTCATATAGAGTCGTTCGAGTTCATCGAACACCTGCTGAAGGTTCAGCCTGTTTTCAGCCAGGATAAATACCGATTTATCAACGGCGGCTATCCCCACAAGGGAGACTCCCTCGGTATCGATATCTATATCAACCGTGTCTCCCGGGGCGGCTTCATCGGTGCTGAATTCAGCCTTTACGGTATTCGGATATTCAGCTACCACATCGAACGGTATATAATCAGCGGCCACTTCACTGTTCGGTAATATCTGGTAGACGAGGAGCCTCGACGAAGTCGCCATCACCGGTGTTGTCTTTATCCTGATATCATCATCATTCGTGTAGTCGGAAAAGACGACCCTGCCGCGTGAAACAACCTCGTAATAGAAATTGACTGCCTGCTTCGTCGAATAGACCTTAAATGTGACATCTTCTCCTATTTCCGGGACTCCTTCGCTGGTCTGTTCGACATGGATAAAATTCCCGGAAGGTGAATAGGAAGCTTCCATTTCCAGGTGTGCCGTCGCGTTTCTCTGTGATGTCAGTTCAAAGCAGTCTACGGTCAAAGCCACAGACTTCTCCGGAGGAGTAAATTCAACGATTACTTTTCCTTTGTCGGTCTTTATCTCCTTAGTATCGGTTGCTATCTGAGAATAATTCTCGTCGAGGTATGACACGTCGATGCGTATGTCCGTATCGACAGGTTCATTATCCGGCGTTTCACTCACTATCAACATACTTAAAGGCAGTCCGGGCTTGAAGACACCGCTTTCCGGAATTATCTGAATATTGACAGGTGTCGAGGTTACCGTCAACAGTTCACTGGTTTTTTCGACATAACCGGTAGACTGTTCGGTAACGGTAATATCAAGCATAACGTTACCCATACCGCCCGCTTCAGGGACACCCGCAACATAGTCAGCCGGTCTTATAACGAATTCGGCTTCGCCATCGATAGGCTTGGTAAATGTTGCGAATTCTTCCCATACGCCTACATATCTTGAGGCTGTAATTTCAAGTTCGCCTTTTACAGGTTTACCGAAGCTGTATTCAGCCGATATAACGCCGGTGATTTCTTCATCAACAAGGAACCATTCTTTGGGCAGTTCTGTTTTGACTTCGTATTTCGGTAAAACATATTCTTCCACGCGTATATCAAGTTGCGTTTTGGCTTTTTCTGTTACGGCAGTCAGTTTCCATACCCCCAGGTTAGGTTCACTGGATATCGGAAGGTCCAGGGTTATCAGGCCATAATCGATCGTTGATAATTCCCTGCGAAATATCTTGATCCCTTTTGCATCAAGGACCTCTATTGTCATGGTCTCCTGTACAGGTTTGAGTTCAGAATTGAGGGTTATTGCCCTTATGTGGACGGTCTGGCCCGGTTTATAGATAGGCTTGTCCGTTTCCAGGAAAACAAGGAAATTATTCTCGACGTTAACTTCAGCTTTTTTATCGAATCCACTGCCTTTAACGCGAATTTCGTATTTACCTTCTTCAATGTCAGGGATGTCCATCTCGATCAAGCCCTTACCTGTAACTGTCTTGCTGACCTTTGTTATCTCCTGACCATTATCCAGCAGGGTGATCTCGATATTATCTTTTACAGGTTTACCTTCGTTAAAAAGACTTACCGATAGTGTTTCGGTGCTATCGCTCTGTAAAACCCTCGGTATTACCGCCATGTAACTTTCCGCCGCCTCAACACGGCAGGAACAACCGGGTACGGCAATAGTTGAAACGACAGCAATTACCAGCAGTAAGGACGCTAACAGCCTGAATTTCATTTTCTACCTCCCTGAAACATATTCACCATGTACCATGTATATTGATGTACTAAGTATATTAACGTAAGAACTTTGAAAAGGATAGCACACAGATTTATAAGAATATATATGAAAAAGGCTCATTAATCTTGATATTTGCTCAGATACTCATCATAATATGCATATAGTTTGAATAAGATTACCGGGAAAGTTACGTGAAAAAACATATTTGTATATTGGCACTTGTGATTTCTGCGGTCATATTTACAGGATGTATATCAGAGCGGGAAGTAAAAGTAAATGATATTCCAGTAGAGGCAGTAGAACCTGACGAAGAGCAGATCCAGGCTGATTTAGTCGGGTCTAATCTGAGGTGGAAGGGAGGCGATGAAGTCTGGTACTTTACCGCCTTATCTGAATTCGATAATGTTTCGATCAATAATAAAATTTCCAGGGGAGATGCGATCGAATACGATGTGACATTTCTTCTAAAGGACTTCGAACTGGAAAAACATTTTATACTGGACGCATTCCTGGTCTACAAGATTTATGATAACAAGTGGCAGCTCAGGTCCTATCTTGTTACGGATTTCCGAGAGTTAACACTCGAGACTCACCGGGAGTGAAAGCCACCAGCCCGGCTAAACGTTTGAACAAAATATCGTCCATGGGTATACCTGTTATCCCGGATGATATTGTGTCTACTCCGGCCTGGTATAATAAACAACGATGAAAAAGCAGCTAAGAAAAAGACCGAGGTGTTCCCAGTGCGGAAAGTGTTGTACCGCGCCTGTCGTTCTTATCACGAAACCTTCCGATTACCGGAGATGGGTCGTCCAGGGGAGAGAAGATATTCTTAAACATGCATCGGTCCCTCCCCTTAAAGGCTACGGGGACCTCTGGATAGATATTCGCGGAAGCGAAGAATCAGCCTATTGCCCGTTTATAAAGCAAATATCCGGAGATAAGTTCATCTGCACCATACACGATACCAAGCCCAAAGTCTGCAGGGAATTCCGCTGTGAGTGGGCATATGGTGCCGGGAAAAAAGGTGTACCCTTCAAGACGGAACGCGGCTGGACGGATAAAGCTAAAAAACTCGGATACGGACAGCCGCGGAAAAAGAAAACCGTTCAGAAATCTGATCAAGCTTAATCTTTACAAAAAACTATGTGGTGTTTCCAGCGAGGTGACCGCTTCGGGTAATCAGACCTGAAATGAGCTCCGCGACTCTCTTTTCTCATAAGAGCTGCTTCGGTCACAAGACGCCCTGCCAGCACGAGGTTATGAAGTTCGAATGAAGGGCGGTCCGCCGGCAGAGAGATCAGGTTCTGCCAGGCTGCGAGAGTATCTGCGGCCTGTGTCAGACCTTCTTTGTTTCGTAAAATGCCGACCTGCTCCCAGAGAAGACTTTGCAAAGCAGAAAGACTCGGGCTTACTGAAGACAGTCTGCTCTGTCTCTCAGCGAGAGAATGCTTTTCCGATGAATTACCTGCAGTAACTGCCGCATGACTATTTTCACTATCACTTGTTTTCATCACAATTCTCTTACTGAAAACGACCGCTTCAAGGAGTGAATTCGAAGCCAGCCGGTTTGCTCCGTGAATAGAAGTGCAGGCTGTCTCGCCGCAGGCAAACAGCCCGGTGATATTTGTTTCACCCCAGCTATTCGTCCTGACACCACCTATCATGTAATGGGCGGCAGGCGCTACCGGGATCAGTTCCTGCGTGATATTAAGGCCATGTTCAAGACAGAACCTGTATATGTGAGGAAACCGGGTAGTAATAGCAAAGGCCGGCAGATGGGTAACATCGATATAAACCTTGTTTATCCCCGTCTTCTCCATTTCATACAGGATACTGCGCGCAACCACATCCCTTGGAGCCAGGTCTCCTTTTTCATGATAGCTAAGCATAAACGGACGTCCTTCAGCATTGAGAAGAATCCCACCTTCACCCCTAACAGCTTCAGAGATAAGAAACGGAGTAACTCCGGGAAGAGAAAGAGCGGTAGGATGGAACTGGTAGAATTCCATATCGATTATCTCGGCTCCGGCGTTATATGCCAGCGACAGTCCGTCGCCCGTAGCGACATCCGAGTTCGTGTTAAACTTGTATAGCTGTCCGGCTCCGCCGGTCGAGAGAATAAGGAAACGACAACTGAATTCCTCTATCGAACCGGTACGGCAGTCCAGTACCCTGATACCCTCTACCTTTCCTTTTTCGACCAGTATTTCGGTGGCCAGGGAGTCTTCCAGTACCTGGATACCTGAAATGCGTATCTGGTTACTCAGTGTGACCTCAATATATTCTCCGGTTGCATCTCCTCCGGCGTGCAGTATCCTCGAGGTACTGTGAGCCGCTTCCCTCGTTAAGGTAATTTCTCCGTCAAGGGTATCGAAAGGTACTCCGATGTTGACCAGTTCGGAAATACGCTCCGGCGCTTCATTAACCATAATCCGTACCGCTTCTTCATCACAGAGTCCATCACCGGCAGCAATCGTGTCTTTAAAATGGAGTTCAGGCGAATCGTCTCTGCCGATAGCTGCGGCTATACCACCCTGGGCATGTCTTGTATTACAGTCCTCTATACTTCCTTTGGTAATCACCAGCACCGTACCGTGATTTTTTGCCATAAGTGCAGTATACAGGCCGGCGATACCACTACCGGCAATGATATAGTCATAATGTTTCGTCGAAGCGCTCTTTTTCATTTTACAGCCTTTCTGTATGCGGCTTTTCCATCTTCATATAGGTCAGCGCCGTATATATCATTAATTACCACTGCTGGAAAATCTTCTACCTCAATCTTTCTCACTGCTTCTGCGCCGAGATCGTCATAGGCAATCACTTCCGCTTTCCTGATACTACGTGAAATAATGGCTCCTGCGCCCCCGACTGCGCCAAAATACACCGCCTTGAATTTCACAATAGCATCTTTTACATGCTGCGAGCGCATCCCCTTACCTATCATCCCCTTAAGTCCCTGTTCGATAAGCCGGGTTGTATATATATCCATCCTACCGCTCGTAGTCGGCCCAGCGGAACCTGTTATCCTGCCCGGAGGAGCCGGGGACGGTCCCATATAGTATATAGTTTGCCCGGCGATATCGAAAGGAAGCGGTTCTCCCCTGTCAAGAGCTTCCACCATTCTACGGTGTGCCGCATCACGGGCAACATACATTACACCCGTCAGTAAGACATTATCACCTGATCTGAGTCCTTTAATGACATCGTCAGTCAGTGGAAGGCCGATATTTTTTACCATTACAGCACCGCCTTTTTCTGACGGGCGCTGTGGCACTGAAGGTTTACCGCTACCGGCAGGCTGGCGATATGGGCCGGATGAGTCTCGACATGGACTGCAAGCGCAGTTGTCAAGCCACCGAATCCCATCGGTCCTATACCCAGGCAATTCACCTTCTCAAGGATATCTTTTTCAAGTTCAGCATTCTCAAAATCCGGATTATGACTACCGATTGGCCGGAGTAATGCCTTTTTTGCCAGTAGTAATGAGTATTCGGCTGTACCTCCTATGCCTACACCGACAATAAGAGGCGGACAGGGATTGCCTCCTGATTCATCCACGGTACGCACCACGAAATCGATGACACCGTTTCTACCATCGGCCGGTAACAGCATGGCGAGACGGGTCATATTTTCGGCACCGCCACCCTTCGGCATAGCAGTAATCGCCAGTTTATCGCCAGGCACGATATCAGTGTGTATTATTGCAGGAGTGTTATCTCCAGTATTAATTCTCGATGAAAAAGGTCTATCAACCAGGGATTTCCGAAGGTATCCTTCATCATAGGCACGCCGTACTCCGTCCTGTACGGCGGAATACAGGTCGCCACCGGTGATATGCACCTCCTGGCCGATCTCCAGGAATACCACAGCTACCCCCGTATCCTGGCAAAGAGGAATTCCATCCGTGGGAGCAATCGCGGCATTCTCGATAATCGTCTCAAGAACGCCACGGGCAGCCGGTGATATTTCGTTTTCTCTGGCATGTTCAAGGGCGGCCAGCACATCCGGTGGCAGACTGAAACAGGCCTCTTTGAACAGCGAAGAGACCGTTTCAGTGATTATCTGACAGTCTATGTCTCTCATGCGAAGCCATTCTACTCCGCCGCCGTATCGCCCTCACCCTCAACCAGGTACTTCTTTAGCTCTATCATCATACTCGGTACGTCGATCTCCATCGGGCATCTTTCCTTACACCTGCCGCACATCAGGCAGCTATAGGCGATAGAAGCGGCTTTCTCGATGCTTTCGCTGATTATGGCAGCCCAGACGGCTCCTACGCCGGTAAAATACTTGTCTCCGAACTTTCCAGCCGTAACAGCAAATACAGGGCATTCATAGAGACATCCGCCGCACCTCAAGCAGTAGAGCGCCTGTCGCAGTACCGGATTCTTTGCCAGTTTAGTTCTGCCGTCATCAAGGAAAATCACGTGGAATTCCTTGGGGCCGTGAGCGCCGTACGTAATAACCTTCTCGATATCGCCTGTTTTACTCGGACCGGATATCAAACTGACATACGAAGGTATCGTGTAATTAGCATACCTCCAGGTAACCTCGGCAACCTTGAAAGCATCACTCAGAGTAGGGACCAGTTTTTCCATTCCTACGAGGGCTATATGGACTGGAGGTGCACCGGTTGCCAGGTTTATATTACCCTCATTTTCGATGAGGAATAGCGTGCCCGTATCTGCAGAAACGACGTTGGCCCCGCTCATCCCGATATCGGCCTGGAAATACTTTTCCCTGAGCAGTTTCCTGGCTGTTTCCACCATTTTACCGATGTCGTCCGGCGGCAGTTTTTCTCCTGTTATTTTGGAGAATAACTCAGCGACATCCTCCTTCGGAACATGTATAGCCGGCGAAAGAATATGCATCGGACTCGAGTTCAGTTTCTGGATAATAAATTCACCGAGGTCGGTCTCGTATACTTCGTTCCCCTTTTCTTCGAGGTATTCACGGACATGAATTTCCTCGCTGGTCATACTCTTTCCCTTGACGATAAGCTTACCGGTACCGGTCAGTTTGCCGATCAGCTCAAGGGCGTCTTCAGCGGTCTTCGCAATATAGGCTTTCCCCTTATTGGATTCGATAACTTCACACGCCTGCTGGGCAAGCTTTTCCATATCGATAATCGACTGTGCTTTTATCTGCCTGACTTCCTCAGCAAGCTGGATCGAGTGCGGGAATTTTTCAAGGGCGGTGTTCACGTTCGACCTGTAACTGGCAATTCCCCTGGACAGGGCAAGCCTTATACGGTCGTTATGAGCAGCGCTCATCATATTCTTCTTATATTCAGAAAATACTGACACTTATTTACACCTCCAAAGCCATTCCTACGACCTGTGCAAGGTCGAGTACCGGGACATTCTTAATACCGAGTTCCTTAAGACCCCCCTCGATTTGCATGATACAACCCGGGCATTGAGTCACAATTATATCGGGTCCTGTTTCCGTCAATTCCCTGGCGCGGTTGACGGCAAGGGTCTGGCTCAGTTCAGGGAATACCGCCTCAAAACCTCCACCACCGCCGCAGCAGGTAGAAAATTTCCCTTTTGTCCAGGCTGGTTCTACCAGTTCTACGTTCTCTATAGCACTCAGTATTCTGCGCGGTTCATCGATCAGTCCCAAGCTGCGAGAAAGCTGGCAGGGATCATGGTAAGTAACCTTCACTCTCTCGGGCAGTCGGAGTTTCAGAGAATAAAGGTTTTCATCAACCACCTCGCAAAAATGCCTGACCGTTATATCATCACTACCGGCACCCTTCGGCACGAGACTCTTCAGGGTGAAGGTGCAGGAAGGAACGAGACTGATAATCTCCCTGACGCCTTTTGCCTTCAACCGGTTGTGAACGTCTTTAGCGTGGCTGTTAAACTCCTTGTGCATGCCGATATAATATAGTAACCCGCCGCAGCATGGCTCTTCTTCACCAAGATACCCCAGGTCGATACCGATCTTATTAAGGACCTTAACAGCGCTGACCAACGGCTGGGCGTCGGCTTCACCGCCCCTTGTCATTACCTTACGATATACTCCACCCAGGTCGAGTCCCAGTTTTCTCTGGAATATGGCAAGGTTCATCGTCATTTCCATATTGATGGGGCTTTTATCGATCGACCGGATCAGGGACATAAGAGTTTCGAGTTCACTCGAATACTGGTAACCGCAACCGGCAAAGAAGATGGTTTCATTGTTGGAGGAAAACTTTAAGTCCTTTGCCCATTTTGCCCCCTCTTTTTTAGCAGCTCCGATGATGTTATCGCTGAGGGCGATATTGTTCGCCAGGTAGGTCAGCCCGGGAGGGATCAGTTTTTTACTCATATATTCTTTCCAGGTCCTGTTTGCGCGTAGATTCACCTTTATTATAGTCTTTATCTATGTAAAAACACAGTTGAATACGGATACGGAAGATGAATTTCTCTGTACGAAGGATTGGTTATAACGGCAGGAATCGCCCGCTTCCCATGATAACTCTGCTGTTTTCAGTCTAATGAAGCAGTGCTCTTATTGTCAAGGAAACAGGATGCCGGCGAGTCTGTCCCAAGGAACAGCACGTAATCCGGTCCAGTATCCCGTTTATATTTATGTTTACTCGAAGCCGCTTTCCGATTGAGGTTAACCAGTATAGATTATATGTCATAAATGGTAAAAAAAGAAAATATATTACTGATAATAATATTGCAACAATTGTCTTCCAATCAAGTATATAATAACAGGCTATTTATGACCTTTATCACATCATAATCGGACAACGGGTAGTAATATTTGCTATAGTAAACCTACCTTTGGGGGGTGATGGAAATGACAGTAAAATGTCCCGGACAGGATATGAGAAATCTGCGGGTATCAGTACATAAATGCCCGGCATGTGGCGCCGAAGTGGAAATTTTCTCGGATGAAATGAGTGCCAGGTGCCAAAAATGTGGTGAGAAGGTGCAAAAAGAACAGGTCCCTTCTTGTATCGACTGGTGCGCCAGCGCCCGTCAATGTCTCGGTGAAGAGAGATGGAAACAGTTGAGAGGTGAAGACTAGTGCCGGTAAAAGTCAAAAGAAGCATCGTCAAGATAGATGAAGAAAAATGCGATGGATGCGGTTCCTGTGTACCATCATGCGCGGAAGGTGCCCTGCAGATCATCGATGGGAAGGCAAAACTCGTCAGCGAGGTATACTGTGACGGACTGGGTGCCTGCCTGGGTGAGTGTCCGCGAGGAGCAATCACCATAGAGGAACGCACTGTCGAGGAATACGATGAAGAAGCGACGAAAGTCCATCTTGAAGAAATGATGCAGGAAGAGGAACCGGCCGTTGGGTGCGCTTCGGCAAACGTAGCTCAATTCGTAGAATCCGGAACAGACGGTGATGAAATGGTCTCGCACCGTTCCCTGCTGGGACACTGGCCTGTTCAGCTCACACTGGTACCGCCGACAGCGCCTTTCTTGCAGGATGCCGACCTGGTTATTGCCGCTGACTGCGTCCCGTTCGCTTATTCCGGTTTTCATCATGATTTCCTGAAAGACCACGCACTTGTGGTCGCCTGTCCCAAGCTTGATGATTTTCAAGCACACCTTGCCAGGTTGACTGAGATTCTGAAACAGTCATCAGTCAAGAGTCTGAAGGTAGTTCACATGGAAGTTCCATGCTGTTCCGGTCTGGTACATATGGCAAGGCAGGCCATACAGCAAAGCGGCAAAGACATCCCGATGGAGGAAATCACCATAGGAATAAAAGGGGAAATCATGGCAACAGCCTGATAACCCTTTTTGTATTGACAAACCTGATACTCGGGGCTATTATGCGGTACGCTCAAATCCTTAAATCATCCAGTAAGGGGGTTAAGATGACACAAGAACAAGAAAAAACCCGTGAAGCCCTGAAGACAGCCATTCAAATGGAAATAGACGGGAAGGAGTTTTATCTAAAGGCAAGCAGCGAAAGTAAAAACGAGATGGGCAGAAAGCTGCTGCGAACACTAGCAAAAGAGGAAGATAATCACCGCCAAACGTTCGAGGAAATATACGCAGCTATCGAAAAAAGAATGGGTTGGCCGAAAACCGGATTCGAACCAAATGGCGGTAAGAACCTCAGGACCATCTTCTCGGAAATGATGACTGAAATCAGCACAGAAAAAAAATCTCTACAAACGGAAATCGATACTGTCCAGAAAGCCATGGACATGGAAAGCGCAACACGTGATTTTTACAACCGGCAAAGAGAAAACTCGGTACATACAGCGGAAAAACAATTCTACGAGATGATAGCTAATGAAGAAAGGCAGCACTTCCTGGTCCTTCTTGATTATTTCGAATACCTGAAAGATCCGGCAGCCTGGTTCGTAGAAAAAGAACATCCTTCGCTGGACGGCGGGTAGAAAAGGAGTCGACCGATGAACACAAAGGCATTACAAAAAATAAGTTACGGTGTCTACGTGGTTTGCTCTGTTAACGGAGACAAGATGAACGGGCAGATAGCCAACACGGTAATCCAGGTGGCATCAGAACCGCCGACGATCGCCGTCAGTATTAACAAGAACAACCTTACCCATGAATATATAAAGAAGAGCGGAGTATTCACTGCGTCGATCCTCTGCCAGGATACACCCCTGTCATTTATCGGTAATTTCGGTTTCAAATCGGGCAAAGATATTAACAAGTTCGAAGGTATTAATTATAAGATCGGCACCACCGGCGCCCCGGTGGTTATCGACTACGCGACGGCATACATGGAAGTCAGGGTAACTAAAGAGATAGATGTGGGAACACATACCATGTTTATCGGCGAGCTGGTGGACGCCGACGTTCTTACCGAGGACGTCTGTATGACATATGAGTACTATCACCAGGTCAAGAGAGGGACGACGCCGAAATCGGCTCCAAGTTATATAGCAAAATAGGAGGAGAAATCGATTATGAAGAAATACGAATGTACGGTATGCGGTTATGTATATGATCCGGAAGAGGGAGATCCCGACAGCGGGATCGCACCGGGAACAGCCTTCGAAGACCTGCCCGACGACTGGGTGTGCCCTCTTTGTGGAGCTTCCAAGGATGATTTCAGAGAGGTAGACTAATATGAAGCCCAGAGAGATGAAGAAAGGTATATACTGCGTAGGAGCGGTCGACTGGGACAGGAGAATTTTCGACTGTCTGATCCCATTACCGGACGGGACAAGCTATAATTCTTACCTGGTAAAGGGGAGTGAAAAGACGGCGCTTGTGGATACTGTAAATCCTCCAATGCACCAGGTCCTGCTGGATAATCTCGATGAGCTGGGAGTCAAGGACCTTGACTATATAGTCACCCACCATGCCGAACAGGACCATTCCGGTACCTTACCGGAGGTACTGGCTAAATACCCCGGGGCGAAGGTTGTATGCTCTCCGAAGTGCAGGGATTTGCTTATCGAGCACCTGATGATTCCCGGCGATAGTATTATCACAGTAGAGGACAAAGAGACCGTCTCGCTGGGAGACAAGACCCTGGAATTTTTACATACCCCCTGGGTCCACTGGCCGGAAACGATGGTCACGTACCTGAGGGAAGATAAGATATTGTTTTCCTGCGACTTCTTCGGTTCGCATCTTGCCACCACAGATATGTTCGTAACCGATGAAGGCCAGGTATATGAAGCGGCTAAGAGATATTACGCTGAAATTATGATGCCCTTCCGGCCGATAATCCAGAAAAACCTGGAAAAAGTGAAGCGATATGATATCGAGATCATCGCCCCCAGCCATGGTCCCATGTATAATAGACCAGCATTTATTTTGGACGCTTACCAGAGCTGGCTGTTCGATGAACCGAAGAACATCGTGGTGCTGCCATACACTTCGATGCATGGCAGTACTGCCAGGATGGTTGAGTACCTTGTAAATGCACTGGTTGAAAAGGGAGTTACTGTCCAGCAATTTGATCTGACTGTAACCGATCTCGGTAAACTGGCAATGTCCCTGGTGGACGCTGCAACCGTTGTCCTTGGAGTGCCGACCGTTCATGCCGGGCCTCATCCGCTGGTTGCCTATATCGCTTTCCTGACAAACGCCCTGAGACCAAATATCAAGTTCGTTTCGATAATCGGTTCATACGGATGGGGACAGAAAACGGTGGAAGTACTTGCCGGGATGATACCTAACCTCAAGGTTGAAGTAATCGATCCGGTACTCTGCAAAGGTTTCCCGAAGGAAGAAGATTTCAAAGCGCTGGACAGACTGGCAGCAACAATAGCAGAAAAGCATAAAGAAAATAAGTACACTTAAACTAAGGGGGGGAATAAGAATGCAGCCTGGCGCTGTAGTTTTTCTTATTTCTATTGACCGTATTGTTTGCAGATGGTAATATACTGCAGGTATAAACCGGTAATGGACGAACCGGAATAGTGAAAGGAGGGGCGTAATGGACAGAAAAAGTGTGAATGATTACGGGTCAGTGCGCCCCGGCAGCATTCCGGTCGGAGGTTCTACCGGCTAACACGGTAAGAACATATCCTTACTCCCTCTATCCCGAGATGTAAGGCATCGGATGAATATTTTAGCCGCGGGCGTGAAAAACCCGCGGCCTTTTTATTCAAATCAGAGGGAGCAATCAATGACAGAACTTATACCGGAGTCTCTGGCTGCGTACGGCTGGGACCCATTCTTCTCAGATAATTTTATAGAACTGAACATACAAAACTCTTTCCCCTGCAGGATAGTATCAGAGTATAAAAGCTCTTACCGCGTCCAGGGCGACGACGGCGAGCGTACCGCTTTGCTTACCGGCAGAATGAGATATGATATCGATCATGAATTCGGCTATCCGGCTGTAGGCGACTGGGTTGTAGTTTTACCGGTTGACGAGCAGCATTGTGTCATCCACGCCGTACTGCCGAGAAAAAGTAAATTCTCCAGGAAAAGCGAGTACCGGCAGAAAGCCGCCGGGTTGAAAACCGAAGAGCAGGTTGTCGCCGCAAACATCGATACGGTATTCCTTGTCAGCGCACTGGACGGCAGGAATTTCAATCTCAGGAGACTGGAACGTTATCTGACGCTTGCCTGGAAAAGCGGGGCTTCGCCGGTAGTTATCCTTAACAAGGTAGACTTGTGCCCTGACCCGGACAGCTATATCAGGGACGTGGAAGACATCTCCATCGGCGTTCCCGTTCACGCTGCCAGCGCTACCGAAAATATCGGAATACCATATATCAGGAATTATATTGCACCGGGGCAGACCGCGGCTCTGCTCGGTCCTTCGGGAGTCGGTAAGTCCGCCCTGATAAATGCCCTGCTTGGCAGTGAAAAACAGGCGACCAACGAAACACGGGCTGTTGACGGCAAAGGTCGGCACACCACCACTCACCGCGAACTGATTCTCCTGCCCGGCGGCGGATTGGTCATGGACACGCCGGGAATGAGGGAAATCCAGATGTGGGGAAACGAGACCGACCTGCAGGACTCTTTCGAGGATATAGAATCGCTGGCACTCCAGTGCCGTTTCAGCGACTGCCTTCACGACACTGAACCGGGATGCGCTGTCAGGGAGGCGATTGAGAATGGCGATCTCGATATTTCGCGATACCAGAGCTACCTTAAACTCAGGAAAGAACTCAGGTACATTGCCCTCAGGGAGGACGGTACATTGCGCCAGCAGGAACAACTCAGATGGAGGAAGATATCCAAAGCAGCGAAAAAGCTGAAAAAGCATAAATACAAGGACAGGTAAAGGACAGCATCGTTCAAAAACCGGTATAATATCCCGTATAGTAATGACCGGAGGAAATGCGAATGGCTGAACTTAATCCGCAGGCTGTAGAAGCGAATAATATTATAAGAACAAGCAGCCCCGTCGTGTATGAATTATTATCGAAAAAGGGAAAGGCTATTTATTATCCCAATAAGGGTATTCTGGCACAGGGCGCAGCCGCCAGGGGCAAGGAGATCAACGCCACCATCGGTACCGCCTATGAGGACGACGGCACACCGATGGTCCTGCCCGGCCTGGCAAACCTGCTGAATATCGAAAGCAAGGACGCCTTCCCCTACGCTCCCAGCCAGGGAGTCAACACGCTGAGAACGAAGTGGCAGGAACTGATACGGGAAAAGAATCCGTCGCTCGGAAACAGCCCTGTCAGCCTTCCGGTTGCTACCTGCGGTGTCACCAACGCCTTGAGCATTATCGGTTACATGTTCGTCGATCCCGGCGATGAAATTATCCTCTCGGACCTGTACTGGGAGAACTACGACCTCGTTTTCACCAATGCCTGTGGCGCGGAACTGAAGTGCTTCAATTTCTTCAGAGATGGAGTTTTCGATACTGGTTCATTCCGGGAAGTGGTGAACGCCGCCCCGACAGGTAAGAAAATCGTCCTGCTTAATTTCCCCAACAACCCATCCGGCTACACACCTGTTCCGCAGGCTGCCGACGAGATAGTGACAGCGCTTGCCGAGTCGGCAGAAGCCGGCAACAAGCTGGTGGTAATCCTCGATGA
>CAZBQL010000010.1:0-8640 GCA_964493985.1 uncultured Dehalococcoidales bacterium | reverse complement strand
TCCGGCACTCACCAGGCGGAAAAAGACAGGAATCGGGAGATAATCAGGGAACGGTACCTGAAGGTTAAAGAGACTCTTGAAGAACACCAGGAATACGGCGACTATTTCGAAGCGTTACCCTTCAACTCGGGTTATTTCATGTGCATCAGGCTGAAAAACGTCGATCCGGATGCCGTCTGGCAGACCCTTCTGGACAAGTATGAAACCGGAGTCATCTGCTACGGCGATAAGGGGCTGTTCAGGATAGCCTTCGCCTCCACACCGGCTTCGAAGATAGTAAAGCTGTTCGATAATGTTTATTCCGCGTGTCAGGACTGTTCAAGATGATAACAATACCTGTATTTTTTGGTTTCACTTTTTTATACTATAGACAACAGTAACTTCATATGAGTAATATTTAGAAAGAGAAACCGGAAAATAGTATTGCGTGGTGTTTCATGAAATATAATTCAAATCGTGCAAAACAACTATTGAGACTTGGCACAGGGATTGTTGATGCTGAGTTCAGAAACAAACAGGAAGAAGCAATTCTCCACATCATTGAAAACCGGGAAAGATTACTCCTGGTACAAAAGACCGGATGGGGTAAGAGCAACGTCTACTTCATCGCGACCAAACTATTACGGGAAGCCGGTGCCGGTCCTGCTTTACTTATATCTCCATTATTGGCCCTAATGCGGAACCAGATAACTCAAGCAGAACGTACGGGTGTCCGTGCGTTGAGAATAACCTCAGATAATGAAGAAGTTTGGGAAGAGGTTGAGAAGGAGATAAAAGCCGATAAAGTAGACATATTACTGATATCTCCTGAAAGACTGGCGAATGAACATTTCCGTTCAGAAGTACTCTCCGTTATTGCATCGAACGTTTCTTTACTTATAATAGATGAGGCACACTGTATCTCAGACTGGGGTCATGATTTCCGTCCGCACTACCGTCTCATAGAAAGAATAATCAGGAATTTACCTGAAAACCTTAGACTGTTAGCTACAACTGCTACGGCGAATAATCGAGTAATGGCCGATTTAGAATCAGTACTCGGCCCCAACATGACGGCATTACGCGGCGATTTAAACCGTCCTTCATTATACCTGCAAACAATTCGTTTACCCCAACAATCTGAACGTCTCGCCTGGCTCGCTTCACAACTGGAAACGCTTTCCGGCAGTGGTATAATTTACACGCTTACTATTAAAGATGCCAGGAGAGTAGCAAACTGGCTACAGTATAAGGGTTTCCCGGTAGAATGGTACGCAAGCACAAGTGAAAATCGAGACCAACTTGAGAAAGATTTACTTGAAAACAAAGTAAAAGCTCTAGTAGCTACAACAGCGTTGGGGATGGGCTTTGATAAACCTGATCTTGGTTTTGTTATACATTACCAGATGCCCGGCTCGGTCATCTCATACTACCAGCAGGTCGGCAGGGCAGGACGCGCTCTTGATGCTGCTTACGGAGTATTATTAAGCGGTGAGGAAGAGGAAGATATTACGGACTATTTCATTACTACCGCGTTCCCAACCCGGTATGAAGTACGGCAAGTAATCGAAGCACTTGAACGTGAACCGGATGGCCTTTCTGTCCCGCAGTTACTGAATCGGTTGAATATCAGCGGCAGCCGTGTACAAAGGACTATAGACCTGCTTTCTCTGGAGTCTCCATCGCCAATCGCCAGGCAAGGCACAAAATGGCAGTTGACCGTCTCTGAATTAAGCGAAGGATTCTGGGAACGGGCTGAACGATTAACTAAATTAAGGCGTGAAGAACAACGACAGATGCGGGAGTACATGGCTCTAAACCACGGGCACATGGAATATCTGATAAAAGCACTGGATGGTGATCCCACCCAAATTGTATTTCCGGACCTGCCACCCTTATCAACAAAACCTGATTCGGCACTTGTTATAGAAGCCACCACCTTCTTAAAGCGCACCAGCTTGACTGTTGAACCACGTACTCGTTGGCCTGCTTACGGATTACCGGGGTTAGGAGTACGAGGTAACATCCCTCCGGAATACCGTTCAGAGGAAGGCAAGGCTCTCTGTATCTGGGGCGATTCAGGATGGGGTAAACTTGTCCGTCTGGGTAAATATGAGGACAATCATTTTCCTGACGATCTGATCGAAGCATGTGTTATTATGGTTAGAGAGTGGTCTCCCACACCCCAACCTTCATGGATTACCTGCATTCCTTCGCGAAGGCATCCGGACCTGGTTCCGAATTTCGCTCAAAGACTTGCGAAATCCCTTAATATTCCCTTTTATGATGTATTGGAGAAAACGGATGACCGTCCGGAACAAAAAACCATGGCAAACAGCAGCCAACAGGCACAAAATGTAGATGGCTCCCTGGTTGTAAAAAGAGATAAGATACCTGGAGGTCCTGTTTTATTGGTGGATGACATGTTAGATTCACGTTGGACTATGACAGTCGCTGCATATCTGTTACGATTACATGGTAGTGGTGCAGTGTTTCCTTTAGCACTTGCCTACACGGGATATGATGAATGAACAGTACGGTTTCAAATAATACACAGGCGATTTTATTACTTACTGCTCCGCTGATAACATCACGGAGAGAACAGTCACCGGAGCTATTATCTACAAGCGAATTTAACCGCTTGATGAAAGTCCTTTATGAAAAAAATAGAGAACCATCAGACTTGCTGGGACCTGAAGCACCGGAATTGATGAATGCAATTGGTAACTCATTCGATATTGAACGTCTGAACCAACTGCTACAACGTGGTTTTCTACTCACGCAGGTTCTTGATAAATGGCAAACACGCTCGATCTTCGTCATTAGCAGAGAAGACCTCGAATACCCACAGCGATTAAAATCACGCCTTCAAGAACATGCACCGCCTGTTTTATATTGCTGTGGTGACTCTACTATTCTTAATACCGGCGGATTAGCCATTATTGGCTCCAGAAAAATTGAAGAATCTCTGGTTGAGTATACTGAGAATGTCGGTCGTCTTGCTGCCCGTTCAGGTTATACGGTGATCTCAGGAGGCGCTAAGGGCATAGACCAAACTGCAATGGGTTGTGCTTTGCAGGCTGGAGGTAAAGTGGCTGGTATTCTTGCCGATAGTCTGAACCGGCATGTTCTATCTCGCGAATTTAGAGAATATATAATGAGCGACCAACTGGTACTGATTTCCCCCTATGATCCGTCAGCAGGTTTTAATGTTGGCAACGCAATGCAAAGAAACAAATCCATTTATGCTCTGGCAGATGTTGCTCTGGTAGTAAGTTCGGACTATAAAAAAGGCGGCACATGGTCGGGTGCGATTGAACAACTCGACAAGTACCATTTCATTCCTGTATATGTTCGTTCGAATGGTGAACCTGAAAAGAGTCTGAAAGCTTTGCTGGAAAAGGGCGCCTTTTCTTGGCCGGAACCCACAGATGAGAATAGCTTTAATGAGACTATGAATAATAGTTCTAAGAAATCCACAAGTTCGGTTAAACAGGGTAAGCTGGATCTATAATTTCAATATCTCATTATGATACCATCTTATGTCTTCTCGACTTCACCAGGACGTATCATCATATCCCTGACCGTGATATCCGGGTGCCGGTAGAAATAACCCTCCGAAGCTATGCCGTTTCGTATAGCTTTTTCCGGGCAGAAGTTATAACAGGCAATACAGTTCTCGCACCTGTGCTGCCAGGTCGGCTTGCCTTCGACCAGGACAATATTCTTAACCGGACAAACCTTTGCGCAGGTCCCGCAGCCGGTACATTCACCGGTAACTGAGAAACTGGTATCGTTCAGGCGGATAAGTTCTTCCACACTCAGGTCCGGTGACGCGCCGGACAGTTTAATGAATGATTGCTTATACTTCGGCCTGACATATGCCTGTATCCCTTTGAATATTATGTCAAATACGATATTGGTAAAGAAGTCTCCCGTTTTCCGTGCTTCAACATTACTGATAACGATGTTAAGTTTCTTTTTCCGCCAGTTCCGGTAAAGAGGTTCATGCTTCTCCCAGAATTTATAAAAGGCGTTCTGGGGCATGTGAACCCCATAGGTGGCTGACAACTCCCCTCCTCTTGACCTGATAATCTTTCTCAGGCTTCTCAGCGAATCTCCCGCCGAACCGCCGAACGTGCAGACGGCGAATATGTACTTCCCTTCCAGATTGTTCAGCTTTTCAGTGAATTCCCTCACGATAACCGGCAACTCACCATAGTAAACAGGATGCACGATACCCACAACTTCCGAATCCACAGACATGTCAGAAGCATCTACCAGAGAAGCAATTGGAATAAGCGAAGCTCCGAGTCCTTCCGCAATATCTCTGGCAACGAAAAGCGTGTTGCCCGTACCTGAAAAATAATATATTACCCGGTTCATCTCACCTATCCGCCTGTAAGATTTTGTATTCCCAGCACGATCTGGTATATCCCGAAGCCCGCCAGAGCAATTGCAGATACTCCAACGAGTGTCCGTATTACCACAGGTCCTAATCGCCTGATAACACCGAAGATAATGATTATCACGGCCGTAGTCAAGACCAGCATACCGTAAAAACCGGTCACGAGAGATATTCCATGAGCAGGATTCTCATGCCATGCATCGATAAGCATCGGCCCCATGACCAGGCTCCAGGTCAGGTAGGGATTGGGATTCAGGAGATTGATGGTTACCGCTTTGAACAAACTCTGTACTCGTGACTGCGTCTGCAACGTCTGGTCCCGGTCGTAATCTCTAAATGTCCTGAAGGCTCCCCAGGCGAGATAAAGCAGGAATCCTCCTCCTGCCAGGTGCAGGATATCTCTTGCCAGGTCCGGCACGTTGGACAGGATTAAAAGTACGACAGTTACGATAGGAATATCACTGATAAGATAGGTGCAAGCCAGGGGCAATGCGTGCCGCCAGCCGCCGGTCAGAGTACGGGATATGATAAATATCTGGGTCGGTCCTGGCTGCACAGCCGCAGCGAATCCAATAGTAATACCTAGAAACAAGAATCCCGCCAGTTTTCTTCTCCACGCTGATTAATGTCTCAGCATAACCTGACAGGATACTTCGTTTCAACGTGTAGAAAAAGTCCAGATTCTTTCTTGATTATGCGGATTTACCTTGACCGAATGACCAGGCAGATATTTCGTAAAAATGCAAGTCTGTTTTTATTCTTACAAATGATGTTTCTAACAGGCTATTTCTTATATACTGTACTTAACTCAGTTTTTCAGCAGATAAAGGAGAATCCTGCAGTGAAAAATTTAACTATATCGGTACTTGTAGGAATTTTGTCGATTACAGGATTACTGGGAGGATGCCAGGAAGCGGTTTTCGGCTCGGGTAACCCGGAAACAAGGACTTTCGACTATACCGATTTTACCAGGATTGAAGCACACAACGGGTTCCACGTTGAAATTATAAGGTCATCCTCATACAGCATCGAGGTTACCACAGATGACAATATATGGAAATATCTTGACGTCAGTAAAAACGGGGATATTCTGGTAATCACCTTCGAATGGAATCGGTCGTACAATTCCGTAATTAAAGAAGCGGTTATTACGATGCCTGCCGCAGAAGGTATTCAACTATCAGGCGGTTCTCAGGGAGAAATCGATGGTTTCAATTCTTCAGATGATTTCTCAGCCAAATTATCGGGCGGCAGCGGACTGTACGGTACAATAACTGCCGGAGATACGGATTTACACCTGTCCGGCGGCAGCAGGATAACACTGTCAGGTTCAGGTAAAAATCTTGTCATTGACAGTTCGGGCGGCAGCAGAGTAAACCTGGAAGATTTCCCGGTTAATGACGCCGATATTAATATTAGCGGCGGAGGTTTTGCCGATATCAATACGGACGGGATTCTTAATGCAGACCTTTCCGGGGGATCCGGGGCTATATACTCCGGTAACCCGGAACTGGGAAACCTTGACCTTTCAGGTGGATCGACCGTGAGCAGGAAATAGATTGATAATAAATCCCGTATTAATTTTACACCTGAATAGAGGAATTATATCTTAAGGATTTTCACATCAAGTCTGCTAGGGTCGTAAATCCCAGCAGCAGTTCTTTGCCTTGAGTCCGCTTCCGCACGGGCATGAGTCGTTCCGACCGATTCCCTTCCATTGTTTCCGTGCTTCTTCGCACAACTCAGTCATTATTGCTTCCGGACTTTTCCCAGATTTCCTTTGACGGATAACCTGTTTAAGCGGTTTTTCAGCGTAACTGTAGAACCGACGCAGTCCATCGCAGAGATAATTCAGACCGTGTTCAGTGTCTTCCGAAATAGCAAACCTGTCCTTGGGACATCCACCATTACATACTTCGAGCCACGAACACGAGCGGCATTGCTGAGGAAGCAGCTTTTGCTTGTTTTCACCGAAACGTCGCTGCACCCCCGAATCTACCAGCTCGCTTAATGGCGAGGATACCAGATTGCCTATATAATGCTCTCTGTTCACGAAGTGATCGCACGAATATATACCGCCGTCATGCTCGATGATCAGCACTCTCCCGCAGGTAGGAGCCATCCAGCAAACACTCGGACTTCCTCCCGACCACACCAGCGACATCTCCGCAAACAGTTGCACATTCAATCGATCAAGATCATGATGTATCCATTCATTGAACACAACGCACAGGAAATGTCCGTACGCTTCAGCCGATACGGATTCCGGTGTCATTTCTCCACGCGGTGTACGTCGCACAATTGGTATGAACTGTATCCAACCGGTATCGAAGTTTCTCAGCGCCCGGTAAACACTGAGAGGTTCTCTGGCTGAAACAGATGTCACAGTGCATAGAAGGTCAGGCTGGATGCCGTGAGACTGCAATCTGCGTATAGACTCTGCCGCAATGTCGTAGGTACCGCTACCGCGATGATCTCTGCGGAACGTGTCGTGCACCCACTGCGTACCGTCTATACTGAGTCCCACGTCGAAGTGATTATCAACCAGAAAAGTACACCATTCGTCATCAAGCAGGATTCCATTGGTCTGAAGGTTATTCCGTAAGGACTTTCCACCAGGTAAATACTTCTGCTGTAATTCCATGACACGCCGGTAGAAATCCAGTCCGGCCAGGGTAGGTTCTCCGCCGTGCCACACGAACATTACTTCAGGTCCCGGGCTGGCGGTCATGTATTGACGTATATAGTTTTCGAGAATCTCGTCGGACATGCGGAATCTATCCCGGGCTGGAAATAACGTGGCTGCTTCGAGGTAATAGCAGTAACTGCACTCGAGATTACAGGCGGGGCCGACCGGTTTAGCCATGACCACGAAAGGATCAATGCCAGATGCAAGAGTCCCTCTGGATTCCTCAGGCATGATTGAAACCTTTCTTCAGTGCAGATACTGCTCGAAGAACTCGAAGACCTTGTTCCATGAGTCCATCGCCTGTTTCGGACGATACGCCTCACCCTGATAGTACCAGAAGCCATGTCCTGCTCCATCGTAACGATGAAAGCTGTAATCCTTGTTGTATTTCTTCAGTTCTTCCTCGAGGCGGTCTACATGTTCAGGTGTCGGGTTGCGGTCATCGTTCCCGAAAATCCCCAGGAGAGGGCAGTCCAGTTTTTCGGTATAGTCGATTGGTGCGACCGGCTGACGTGGTGTCAGTTCCTCTTTTGAAGCGACTATCCGCCCGCCCCAGCAGTCGACCGCGGCATCAACTCCGCTAGCCTGGCACGCCACCAGGAAGGTATGTCTGCCTCCGGAGCAGGTACCGATAACTCCGACTTTTTTATTAGAGTAAGGTTGACTCTTGAGGTACTTTATGGCGTTTTCGCAGTCGCCAACCACACTTTCATCGGGAACGCCGCCTTCGCTCCTGACCTTTGCGGATATTTCCTCGGGTGTTCCATGACCAAACCGGCAGTAAATATCGGGACAGATTGCGGCATAACCATGCTGGGTAAACCGCCGGGTTGCTTCCCGGTAAAACTCATCCCAACCAGGCATATGAGGTATGAGAACTACTCCCGGGAAAGGTCCTTCACCAAGTGGACGTGAATAATAGGCATGTATGGAATCTCCGTTATGACCTTCATATGAGATTATTTCAGCCAGCATTCCCTGGTATTCATCGGTCTGAAACTGGTTCCACATGGACTATCACCTCCTTGATCTGTTATTTCAGGATTCCTTTTATTTGAGCAGATTGTATACCTATACGTTGAGTGGTGCAAGTTTTTACTATTAACGGGCTATATCTCTTATGGATGAAACTTGCATCCATTTCGTGTTAAATAGAAAGAAGAAAATCGTTACTCAGCACCTGATCCAGTGTAAAGGAGTGAAAATGCAGTCGAGATATGAAAAACTGATACAGATAATACAATGTAAGTACAATGTTATAATAAGGGTGATGAACTATGCAAAAAAAACTTACCAGGCACGGTAATAGTCTGGCTCTCGTAATAGATAAAGGGGTACTTGAGCTTCTTAATATCGATGCCCAGACGCCACTTGAAATTACGACCGATGGTTCGATGTTGATAATCTCACCGGTAAGAGACGAAAATCGGAGACAGCAATTTCAAAATACATTGGGAAAAGTAAATGCCAGGTACGCACACGCTCTTAAGAGGCTTGCAGATTGAGGGAGCCTGTTTTTCTCGAACTTAAGGAGGTTATCGAGATTCATAGCGACCAGATAAAC
>CAZBQL010000009.1:47083-48429 GCA_964493985.1 uncultured Dehalococcoidales bacterium | reverse complement strand
GATATATTACATTTGACACTTCTCTATCGATACTATACAATCAAAATAACCTGATAAGGCATTAACTAACGGAGGTTATCAGTGCCGAACTGGAAAGGTGAGTCCGGTCACACAATAGGGACATTTCACATGATGATGCCCTGGGCCTGGCATGCCGCCAGTTCGGGGACCATGTAAAATCCAGTCCCGGACAGACAGAAAGCCAGGCCCGGAAGCGTGTTGTTTCCGGGCTTTTTTATATGCGAAAATCCATTGACACTTTAAATACCTGTAAATTACTATCGAGTGGAGGTAAAAATGGCCAAAACCATTGAAGAGATAAATGAAAAAATAAAAACAGGTAAAGCGGTAGTATTTACTGCCGAGGAAATAATCGACTACGCGAAAGAAAACGGGATAGAGAAATCAGCCCGGGACGTGGATGTTGTTACTACCGGGACTTTCAGCGCCATGTGCTCATCCAGCGCCTACCTTAATATCGGGCATTCAAGCCCCCGGATAAAACTCGGTGGCGGCAGGACCTACCTGAACGACGTCCCCGCCTATACGGGCGTGGCGGCGGTCGACCTTATAATCGGCGCCACTGCCATGCCGGATGATGACCCGAGAAACAGGATCCATCCCGGTGAGTTCAATTACGGCGGGGGACATGTCATCGAAGAACTTGTGGCAGGCAAAGATGTCAGGCTTTCGGCAACCGCCTATGGTACCGACTGTTATCCACGCAGAAGGCTGGAGACCTGGATAAATATCAAAGACCTGAACGAAGCTGTTCTCTATAACCTGAGAAATGCTTACCAGAACTACAATGTCGCGGTCAATCTATCCGATAAAACGATATACACGTATATGGGTATGCTAAAACCAAACCTCGGCAACGCAAATTACTGTACCGCCGGGCGGTTGTCTCCTCTTTTCAATGATCCGTATTATAAGACGATCGGAATCGGGACAAGGATATTCCTCGGCGGCGGAACGGGCTATGTTGCCTGGCAGGGCACCCAGCATAATCCTACAGTAGCCCGCAATGAGAAAGGCATACCGAAAGGTGGCGCCGGCACCCTGGCACTGATCGGTGATCTTAAGGGAATGAGTTCACGGTGGCTGGTGGGTACGAGTATGCTGGGATACGGGCCAACACTCAGTGTCGGCGTAGGTATTCCTATTCCGATTCTATCAGAAGAGATACTGGAATATACAACCGTTGATGACGATGATATAGTCGCCACCGTAATAGACTACTCATCGGCATATCCACAGCGTAAACCTGATACCGTGGCGGAAGTAACCTACGGCGAACTGAGAAGCGGATACGTAAAAATCCGGAATAAAAAGATTCCCACGGC
>CAZBQL010000009.1:0-46983 GCA_964493985.1 uncultured Dehalococcoidales bacterium | reverse complement strand
ACGGCGAACTGAGAAGCGGATACGTAAAAATCCGGAATAAAAAGATTCCCACGGCATCACTGTCCAGTTATTCACGCGCCCTGGAAGTGGCGACCATACTTAAAGACTGGATACAAAAGGGAGAATTTCTCCTGACATCACCGGTAGCTCCGCTGCCGGGAGCGGATTCAGGACTTTCCTTTAAGCCACTCAACGAACGCCCAATTGAAGAAGAAAGTCAGTAAAGCGAACCCCGGGTTGAATTGAGGTCCAATTCAACCCGGGCCCGGTTACCTGAAAGGAGTAAGAGTAATGGCTGCATCAAAAAGAATAGTATTACATTTCCCGAGACGGCTGGTAGACAGACCCATCGTCAGCCGTCTTGTAAAGGATTATAACCTTGATTTTAATATTTTAAAGGCATCGGTAACACCGGAGGAAGAAGGACTCCTGGTACTTGAAATGACCGGAAAACAGGACGACTATGACAGGGGTATCGAGTACTTGACGAAAGCGGGCGTAAAGATACAGTCGCTTAGCCAGGATGTCACCAGGAACGAAGAGAGGTGTACCCACTGTGGTGCCTGTATCACCGTATGCCCGGCAGGAGCTTTCGAACTTCAGAAGCCTACGCGTAGAGTATTGTTCTATGATAAGAAATGTATTGCCTGCGGACTGTGTATAAAGACCTGCCCTCCGCGAGCGATGGAACTGCATTTCTAATTCGGAAAAGACACTTCCCGCCCAATTCTTGTAACGGTAATCATACTGGCTGCATAGAAATGAGTAACTATATTTATGAACCGAGAACATACCGTAATCAGGTCCACGGTACGGACCTGATATCATTCGGTGTAACCATAAAGGAGACAGACTTATACATACGCGCCCGGAAAAATCTCAGGAGCAAGGCTGAAAGGCTTGTACAGAAATACCGCAGTATACTGGAGAAATATATCGTACGATATCCGGATTTCCTGATGACCCTTGAGCCTTTTTCACCGGGTGATAACACACCGCTTATCGTGAAGGATATGGCAAAATCCGCCGCAGCAGCGGGTGTCGGACCGATGGCCGCTGTAGCCGGGGCCATAGCCGAATACGTCGGCAGAGAACTTCTCGAATACTCGTCTGAAGTGATCGTGGAAAACGGCGGTGATATCTTTATGAAAAGCCTGTCCCCCAGGACGGTCAGTATATACGCCGGCAAATCCCCTCTCAGTAACAAAATAGCCCTGGAGATATCTCCGGAGGATACACCGCTCGGAATATGCACCTCGTCAGGTACTGTCGGTCATTCACTCAGCTACGGAAAAGCTGACGCGGTCGTCGTCGTCTCACCCTCTGCTTCCCTTGCCGATGCTGTGGCTACTGCCGCCGGGAATCTGGTTAAAACCGGCACGGATATCCAGGCCGGGCTTGAATTTTCGGAAAAAATACCCGGAGTGAAAGGCGCGCTAATAATCATTAATGATAAAATGGGTGTACGTGGAAACTTGAAACTCAGCCGGATAGACTGATACCTGTTCGGAAAGGAGTGTTCGGAATGCTGAACAGTAATGAACTGGAACGATATGACCGCCAGATTATAATGAGGGGATTCGGTGAAGAAGGCCAGGAAAAACTCAAGCAGGCTAAAGCATTTATCGCCGGCTGCGGAGGATTAGGCTCTCCCATCTCTATATACCTCGCTGAAGCCGGTATCGGGACTCTCAGGATTGTCGACCTGGATACGGTCGATACCAGCAACCTGAACCGCCAGATCCTCCACTGGGACACCGACGTCGGAGTACCGAAAGCCGAATCGGCAAACGCTAAACTCTGTAATATGAACTCAAATATAAAGATAGAAGCTCTGAGGGAGACCATTGACGAAAGTAATGTATACGAATTGACCGAGGGCTGCGATTTGATAATGGACGCCATGGACAACCTTGGCACGCGTTTTCTGCTCAACCAGGCGGCGATAAAACACAACATCCCCTATTTCCACGGAGCGGTACACGGTCTTGAAGGCAGGATTACGACGATAATTCCCGGTGAGACCGCCTGCATCAGGTGTATATACCGGGGAGACATTCCTAAGGAAAAATTTCCGGTTCTTGGAGTGACTCCGGGAGTTGTCGGCTGCATCCAGGCGACTGAAGCAATCAAGTATCTCACCGGCATCGGCAAGCTGCTGACCAACCGGCTGCTGGTCTATGATGGTCTCGGCATGAAATTTATGGAATTATCGGTTAAAAGGGACCCGGAATGTCCTCATTGCGGTCACCTTCCCTTTAAAAAGGAAGAATGAGCATTAAGATTGTGATTCCTCCCGGCCTGAGGGTTTTTACCGATGATAAAGGAGAAATCGAGGTAGGCGGTGATACAGTGGGCGAGTGCCTGGAAAACCTGGCAGCACTATTCCCTATGATCGGCAAGACCATATTCTTTCAAAAAGGTGAATTATTTAATTTCGGACACAATAAAGTATCGATATACCTGAACGGTGAAGATGCCTATCCGGATGAACTGGGCAGACCGGTTAAAGATGGCGACACGATACATATCCTATACTCGATCAGCGGCGGCTGAAATAGCAGTATAAATTGTGTAAGATATAACCTGAAAAAAAGTTTGAAGGGGGTTAATCCCTTCCTCAAATATTCGAGACTTAGCAAGGAGAACCAATGGACTTCAACCTGACTGAAGGGCAACTGGCATTTCAAAGACTGGCTAAGGATTTCTCTGATCGTGAGATAGAACCGGTAGCCGAAAAACTGGATAAGGAAGGGAGACTGCCGGACGACCTGATAAAAAAATTCGCCGGGCTTGGTTTCCTGGGTATGACCGTACCGAAAAAATATGGCGGTACGGAAGCAGGCAACCTTGACTGTATCCTGGTTATCGAGCAGCTTGCATATTCCGGGACAGGTGCCTGGTGGCTCGTGGGATTCAATAACAGTATCCCGCTGTCGATCGCCAGGTACGGCTCCGAGGAGATAAAGAATAAATTCCTGGAACCTTTATGCAGCGGCTTGGCTTATGCCAGCATCCAGTTCACCGAGGATGGGACGGGCTCCGACGCGTCAGCCCTTACCACTACGGCAATTCCGGATGGAGACAGCTATATCATCAACGGAATGAAGAGATTCAGCACTTTCGGCGCCAGGCCGGGCTATTCGGTCACCTATACTAAAGATGATGAAAGAAACTGCACAGCCTTCATTATGGAAAAACTTACTGAAGGATATACCGCTCCGAAGATATGGGAACTGATGGGCAGCGGGGGAATAGAAGCCGCCGACGTGTATTACGATAACTACCGTGTACCCGCCAGCAACCTCCTGGGTAAAAAAGGCAAGGGGTATGATATCCTGCTCTACTGGATAGCTACAGAAAAAATAGAGCAGTGCGCCGCTTCGATCGGCATTGCACAGGCAGCTATCGATGAAGCGGTAAATTATGTGAAAACGAGGATGAGCCGGGGAAAGCCGGTTTCAGCCATGCAGGGCATACGGTGGGAACTCGCGGAAATAAAGGCCAAACTCGAAGCCTGCCGATGGCTTACCTACAAAACGGCATTCGCCGAAGACATGGATGAACCGGACTGGCAGACACAGGCTGCAGCAGCGAAACTGTTCGTCATTCCCACAGCCATGGAAATTGTCGAAACAGCCAGACGATTACATGGAGCCTACGGTTACAGCAAGGAAACCAAGGTTGAGAGACTTACGCGAGCCGTCACCGGTTTCCCCTCGATAGCCGTCAGCCTTGAGATAAACAAGTCCATCATCGGAAGCTCGATGGTCAGGTAATATCCTTTTTCGAACCACCCTCTTTCTATTTGGAGAGGTAGATAACTCGTAACAAGAGGGAGAGGAATAAAGAGAAAATATAAGAGAAAGATTATTCTTCTTTGCTTTCTCTTGACCTAAGCCACTTCTTCTTCTGACTTATCCTGACCTGCTCATTGGTCGTGCGGTATCCGAAAAGAAATTCTCTTTTATAAGACTCGAAGGTGCCTTCTGCTATACTTGCCCGTATCTTCCTCATCAGGTTGTGAATAAAGGTCAGGTTATGCAGTGTTGCCAGCCGGTAGGCAAGTAATTCCCTCGTGTTAAAAAGGTGGTGGAGATACGATGCCGAAAGAGTCCGGCAACAGTAGCAGTTACATTCAGGGTCTACCGGTCCTTCCATCTGTGTAAAACGGGCATTCGATATATTTATCCTCCCTTTCGAGGTAAAAAGAGAGCCGTTCCTGGCAATACGGGTTGGGAGAGCACAGTCGAACATATCTATTCCGCGCGATACACTCTCGAAAAGGTCCTCGGGAGAACCAACCCCCATCAGGTAGCGAGGTCTATCCTCTGGAAGGTACGGTATAGTAGCATCGATCACCTTAGCGGTTATTTCCTTGGGTTCACCCACACTTAGACCGCCAATCGCATAGCCCGGAAAATCGAGGGATGTAAGGTACTCCGCAGACTCACGCCGCAGTTCCGGATATACACCTCCCTGGATGATAGCGAATAACACCTGGTCGATACGACTATGAGTACCAAGACATCTCTTAGCCCAGAGATGAGTCCTGTTCATGGACAACCTTGTCCTGTCATAACCCTCATCATGGGCCGGACATTCGTCGAGTACCATGGCGATATCTGAGCCGAGTGCTTCCTGGTACTGTATCGCCAGTTCGGGAGTCAGGAGGTGTTCGCTGCCGTCGATGTGCGAGCGAAATACCACTCCTTCATCAGTCAGTTTTCGCAGCCGTGCAAGACTGAACACCTGGTATCCTCCACTATCGGTAAGAATACCTCTATCCCAGTTCATATATTTATGTAAACCGCCAAGTTTCTCTATCGTCTCGATCCCCGGTCTGAGATAAAGGTGGTATGTATTGGACAGGATAATACCGAAGCCGATTTCCCTTATTTCGTCGGAGGTCAGCGTCTTGACCGCTGCCTGGCTGGCTACCGGCATGAACACGGGAGTCTCTATTTTCTTACCCCTGATTACGAGTTGGCTCAGTCTGGCTTTACCTTCTGTTTTGTTCAGGTGAAAACTGAAAGACTCACTCACCGGTTTTTCTCCAAACTAGGTACAAAGGTTCTTGAGGTATTTTTTCAGTAATATGCCGATTATAGCAAGGCTGATTGCAAAAACTACTATGAAAACAATTGTCTCCCAGGTCCACTCGTGGGCGACTATACCGAGAGCGGTACCGGCAGCAGGCGGATGCTCGAAGTTAAATATCGTCATCAGGAATATCGATAATCCCACCGCAAAAGCTGCCGGAAGCCAGTGTATTATTTCATTGGAATTAAAGAATGTTTCGGTCGGGCTGGTATAACAACCGTAATAACATACAAGGCCGCAGACAATCCCCGTGATATGTCCGCCGATAAGACGCCGCGGTTCGGCTGCAACCGTTTTGGGCATAGCGAAGACGATAAAACTGCTTGCACCGAGAGCGGCAACTATTGCAGCCTGTGTAATGGTTTCGACAAAATAAAGAATTACTGCAACCGCTATAACGGCCAGCAGACTCTGAATAATATAACTTCCAGGTTTTTTCAGAAACGTTTTATCAACCAGGTGTATGTTCATTCCCGCCTCATTCGCGGCTCAATTGCCTTGAATCATCGCTTAATTGCTCATTCAAATTATTCCTGTGTTCATCAAGGTATCCCTGCAGGATGAAAGCAGCGGCAACAGAATCATCATTCTCTTTCTCACGCTTTTTCTTCTTTCGTGTAAGTTGCATCAATTGCCTTGCTTTGAGTGTCGTCAGGCTCTCATCCCGATATACTACGGGTATTCCGGTACTTTTTGCCAGGACATCCGTAAAACCTTTTACTTTTGCAGCCTGGTGTCCGATTGTGCCGTCCATCGTTAGCGGAAGACCTGCAACAATAGTCCCCGCTTCATTCTGGCTAATAAGAGTGATTATGGCTTCTATATCCTGCTCCAGGTCCGTGCGATCGATAATCGTCAGAGGGCTGGCGATGATTCCACCCCGGTCGCTGAGCGCGACACCTATCCTTTTATCGCCTATGTCCAGTCCCAGAATACGCGTAAGACTACCCCTTATTACTTCCGATTTCTCTGATTATCCTGGTAACCTGTTTTAATGCTTCGTCAAGCTTTTCCTTGTGCCTGCCGCCGGCTTGTGCAAGGTCGGGTTTTCCCCCTCCGCCACCACCTGTTACCTGCGCAACCTGCTTGACTATACTGCCGGCATTATAACCCTGTGTCACAAGGTCAGGCGTTACCGCCGCGATAAAAACAGGTCTATCATTATTTACACTGCCAAGTACAATAACGACACTTTTAAGCTTCTCCCGGAGGATATCACTCATCTCTCTCAATACTTCGATACGGGATGACTTCACCTTTGCCGAGATTACGTTGACGCCATCGAGGATTTCGACTTGTTCCACCAGCGATTCGGCTGTTCGTACGGCAAGCTCATTCTCCAGTGTATTTGCCCGGCGGGTCTCGTTCTTCAGGTCATTCAGCAGATTTTTTGTCTTCTCGACAGCTTCGTCGGTCTCGGTCTCAAGGTATCGCGCAATTCTCTCCAGGTCCTTGATTTTCCGGTCTGCATATTCTTCGGCGCCCCTTCCGGTTACGGCTTCTATTCTTCGCAATCCCGAACCGATGCTGCTTTCACTGGTTATCCTGAAGAAACCGATTTCCCCAGTACTGGATACGTGAGTGCCACCGCACAGTTCCATACTTATCGGAGGTTTCCCTATCCTCAATACCCGGACCACATCGCCGTATTTCTCATCGAAGATAGCGATAGCTCCTTCAGCTATTGCCCGGGTGTAAGGGACCTCCTCATCATAAACCGGCAAGTTTGCACGGATCCCTTCATTGACCACCCGTTGGACCTCAGCGACCTCTTCCGGCGTCATAGCTGTAAGGTGAGAGAAATCGAACCTGAAATGGTCCGGCGCCACCAGCGAACCCCTCTGCTGGATATGACCTCCAAGGACCGACCGCAAAGCTGCCTGCAACAGGTGCGTCGCCGTATGATTACGGGCAATATCTCTCCGACGTTCGGTATCTACTTCGGATTCTACTTCATCACCGACAGCAAAACTTCCTTCTATCACTTTTCCCTGGTGCATAATAATTCCCGGAGGCACCCGTACCGTATCTGAAACAATAAACCTACCCGTCCGGCTCCTTATCTCACCTGTATCGCCTAACTGGCCGCCCATCTCTCCGTAGAAAGACGTATCCGCCAGCACTATTCCGGCTTCCTGTCCTTCCTGTAAAATGTCCGTTGAATCGTTTTCGACCATCATCGCCAGGACCGTACTCTTCTGGACAAGGGTGGTATAACCCGTAAAGATAGTATCTTTTATGTCAAGTTTATCGAGTAGCCCGTCTTTCCGTGAGACATCGAATTTCTGAGCCGCTCTGCCCTTTTCCCGCTGTTTCTCCATCTCATTCTCGAAACCTGCGAAATCCACCGAAATATCTTTTCCGGCAGCTACTTCCTTCGTTAACTCAACCGGGAAGCCATACGTATCGTATAATCTGAATACGTCCTTGCCCGATATTTCATCGGTCTTCTCTCCAATAATGCTTTCTATAAGCTCGAGTCCAGTTTTTAGAGTCTCGCTGAACTTTTCCTCCTCAAGCCTGATAACTTTCGTAACAAAGTCCTGTCGCTGTTTCAATTCCGGATAAACGTGGCCCATCTTGCTTATAATAACTCCTGCTGTCTTGGACAGGAACGGTCTATCCATTCCCAGTCTCAATCCGTAGAGTGCCGCCCTGCGTAACAGCCGCCGAAGCACGTATCCTCTCCCCTCATTACCCGGCATCACCCCGTCGGCGATCAGGAATGTAATCCCCCGGCTGTGTTCTGCAACAACCCTGACAGCATTATCGGTCTCTTCGTTGCTGCCGTATTTCTTCCCGCTCAACTCGGAGACTTTATCGATGATCGGGGAGTATAGGTCCGTCTCGTATATCGAGTCTACGCCCTGTATGATCGAGGTGGCTCTTTCAAGGCCCATTCCCGTATCGACGCTGGGAGCGGGAAGCGGCGTTCTCGATCCATCAGGCGCCTGGTTATACTGCATGAATACCAGCGTACATATCTCTAAAAACCGGTCGCAGTCGCAGTTCGGCCTGCAGTCAGGTTTTCCGCAACCATACTCTTCGCCTCTATCGTAAAACACCTCGTTATCAGGACCGCAGGGTCCCGAATCACCGGCAGGCCCCCAGAAGTTCTCTTCTTCACCGAACCTGTGTATTTTTGTCTCGGGGAGACCCACTCCACGCCAGTAGTCGAATGATTCATCGTCATCAAGATAAACGGTCGCCCATATCCTGTCGTGCGGTATTTTCAGGACATCCGTCATGAATTCGTATGTCCACTCGATGGTCTCTTTCTTGAAATAATCACCGACACTGAAATTTCCCAGCATCTCGAAAAAGGTAAGATGACATGTATCGCCAACTTCGTCGATATCCGTGGTACGGAAACATTTCTGGCATGAGGTCAATCGTTTGTTCGATGGTATATCTTCACCCAGGAAATACGGCTTCATCTGTACCATACCCGCCGTTGTTAGAAGAAGGGTTGGATCTCTGTGTGGAATCAGGGAGGAACTGGGAGCTCTGCTATGATTCTTATTCTCGTAAAATTTTAAAAAAGCTTCCCTAATCTCGTCACTTGTCACCTGAATTCTACCGTCCTCACCTGTAAATAATTTGAAACTGCCGCAGAATACTTCAGAAGTGGAACAGGCATCAGCAGTTTCAGCTACATAAGATTGTAGTTTATGTACATCTGGCTGTCAATGAATCCTATTTCTGATCGAGTGCGTAGGCAGCGGCACCTATCAGGCCGGCATCTTCCCCAAGACGGGCTTGTACTATTTTCAGGTCTTTGACCATCAACGCAAAGGTCTTATCTTTTACCATCTGTTGTACCGGGTCAAGCAGGAGATTTCCAATTCGGGCAACAGAACCACCGACTATTATCATCTGGGGATTAATTATCGAAACGAGGTTTATCATTCCCAGTCCCAGGTAATATGATGCACCGGCTAGAACTCTTAGAGCAAGGGAATCGCCCTGTTTCGCAGCTTTGTGTACCTTTTCAGCAGTAATATTTTCAATTGAACCTCCAACCATATCGACAAGCATGGAAGTTTCGCCCTCCGTAATGCGTCTTCTTGCTTCCCGGCCTATTGCGGTACCGGATGCCAGTGTCTCCAGACAACCGTTTTTACCGCAGCCACATTCAGGGCCATCATCTTTAATAACCATGTGCCCGATCTCGAAGGCACTGCCGGACGAGCCTAAAAACAGTTTCCCGTCGAGTACTAACCCGCCACCGATACCGGTACCGAGAGTGACAAGTATAATATTCTTCAGCCCTTTTCCGGCGCCGCACCTGTGTTCTCCAAGGGCAGCCGCGTCTGCTTCGTTCAAGATATGCACGGGGATAGTATATCTATCGTATATTTTGTCTCTTAGTTTCAGATTTTCCCATCCCGGCAGGTTCGGAGCTTTATCAACTATTCCGTTCGTTGTATCGATAATCCCGGCGATACCGAGACTCATTGCTTCAAGCTGCCGGGGTAAGATGTTATTTCTATCCATGAGAAAATCGATGCCGGAATACAACCTTTCGATCACGGTTCCAGGGCCATATTTAGCAAGAGTAAGCTGACGAAATCTGTCTATTATTTTTCCATCCGGTGAAACAAGCGCGACGACCATCTTTGTGCCACCAAGGTCTGCGGTTAAGACAGGATTGGACTTTGTCATCTCCCATAACCTCGCTGACTCAGGTCGACTGCGGTAGAGATAGCCTCTATCATACTCCGGTGGTCGGCAATTCCTTTTCCGGCAATATCGAATGCAGTCCCGTGATCGACCGAAGTCCTCACAAAAGGCAGTCCGAGTGTTACCGCTACACTTTTTTCAAAACCATGTACTTTTACGGCTATATGCCCCTGGTCATGGTACATCGCCAGTATTACATCGAACTCCCCGGATATGGCCCTGTTGAATATCGAGTCGGCGGGAAAGGGACCACTGGCATCGATTCCCTGTTTCTTTGCATCATTAACGGCAGGTAAAATCTCGGTCTCCTCCTGGTTGCCGAAAAGACCGCCGTCACTGCCGTGCGGATTAAGAGCAGCAACTCCTATCCTCGGATTATTCAGGTTCCACTTCAGAAAGGAATCACGGATAAGTTTCAGCCTGGCAAGTATTAGATTCCGTTTGACCAGATCACAGGCTTCTTTTAACGAATAGTGGTCACTGAGGTGCACTACCCTTAGTGTTCCGGTCATCAGCATAGCGGCAAACTCGGTCGTTCCGGTTATTCTGGCAAGATATCTCATATGACCGGTATCCGGATAACCAGCGCTGGCAATCGATTCCTTGTTAATCGGTGCGGTTGCCATAGCCGCTGCTTCACTGCTTCCAGTGATTTCCGCGGCTTTGCCGATATATTCCATTGCCGCCCTGCCGCAATCGGCCGATACCTTACCCGGTATAACATCACCATGAATATTTTGCAGATCGAGGATATCTATCACTCCATACCGGCCTTCAATATCGTCAACGGATTTCACAGGACGGAGGGACAGGGAACTGTCCAATAATTTTATGGTCTTCTCTATTACACCGCCATCACCGATCAATAGCGGCGAGCAGATTTCATATACCTTTGGATCTCCCAGGGCTTTAACGACAACTTCAGGACCGATCCCCGCGGCATCACCCATTGTTACTGCTATTATTTTCTTTGCCACACCTGCACCTAAACCCTTTGGCTAATACGAACTGGACTGTTGGCGGATTGCCGGCACAATTCCGCCACCAGAATGTTCAAAGCCAGTTCAGGGTCCATTTTCCCCGTCTTTATCGAGATATCCGTATCGAGAAGTTTCCTGTAAACATCCTTCAGCCTGGAGAACGAATACCGGCTTGCCTGGTCGAGTGTTTTCTTGAGAATCCATTCGGAACTCACTCCAAGTTTCCCCTGCATCTCACGATTCGTGATTCTCTTACGGCTGAGTTCTTTTATCCTGACTATCAACTGTACCTGCCTTGCTATCATAAAGAGCAGGTAGACCGGAGCAACACCGCTTCTGAAAAGGTATTCCAGCATATTCTCGGCCTGTTCCGCTTTGAACTCAAGTATGGCATCAACCATGTTGAAAACAGTCGCCTGCTGATTGTATCCGACGACAGCCTGGACATCGTCTTCTTCAATCTTACGACCATCAGTATATAAAAGCAGTTTTTCAATTTCACTTGTCATTATCCAGAGATTACTCCCGACAAGTCTCGCCAGCAATTGCACGGCACGCGGGGAAATCTCCCCGCCTTCACCTTTTACTCTTTTCTGCACCCATTCGCGAAGCTTAGCGTCTCTCGGGAGTGCGAAACTCCTGGTCGTGGCTTTTCCGGCAAGCGATTTTAAAATGGGATTGTCACCCGAAATAACACCTTCGGTAAAGACGAGAATCGTGGTTTCAGGGATACCTCCGGCCAGGTAATCAACAAACACCTCAGCTTCTTCCTGCTTCTTGCTTTTCTTCGTGGTCTTCGCCTGTCTCCTCGTTCTCGTTCCCGACTCGAACCGTCCCAGTAGACCTTCTACGATTACCAGCCGTTTCCCGGTCAGAAAAGGTATGGTTTCACAGACAGTTTTCAGTTCCTCGTGAGTTAACTGCTGCCCGTCCAATGTTGTTGTGCTCATCGCCAGCGAGGCTTCATCGCCCAGTTCTTTCTTTATGTTTTCAAGGGCCTGGGCTATCGAGAAATCATCCTGGCCTGAGAGTATATAAATCAATGCTTCTTCCTCTGATTCTCTAAGCCCAATTTTACCATAATACTTTGATATACGATAAGGTGTCATCCTGAATCCCGATGTTTATCAGGATTTCCCGATTCAAGGTCCTTCCAGGGATGAAGGATCTCCTCTCTTTATACAGATAATTTTACGGTAGACTAAAATGATCAAGGCTATTCGAGTATCAGCAAGGAGATATATTCGTCGTCCTTGTCTTGATGGCCGAACATTTTACCACGTACGCTCGGACTCCTCAGTATGACATGCAGTCTGGTTGTTCTGATATAGTCTCGGAAGCCGGAATCCAGTAGTCCTTCTTTAAAAAGTATCTTCTTCTCACGGTCAAATCCTACGCCGGTATTATACCGTGCTTTTTGACCGGTCTGCTTTCCTGTTTATCAAGCAGCATCTCAAGGCTCCGGATAAGTCTCGGCCTGGTCGTTGCCGGATCGATAACATCATCGATATGAAGATGTTCAGCGGCACGGTAAGGAATAGCGTCTTTTTCCCTGTATTCCTGCACTTTTTCTTCCAGCAGCCTGTCAGGGTCATCCGATTGTTCCAGTTCCCTCCTGTAGATTACCGGAGCCGCGGCTTCCGGACCCATTACGGCAAGTTCAGTGCTTGGCCATGAATACTCGAAATCAGCACCCAACTCCCGGCAGCACATTCCAATATATGAACCGCCTATTGCCTTCCTGATGGTGAGGGTAAGTTTGGGAACGGTAGCTTCCGAATAGGCATAAAGCATTTTCGCCCCGTGCCTGATAATGCCGCCCCATTCCTGGTCGGTACCGGGTAGATACCCCGGCACGTCTACCAGGGTTACCAGTGGAATATTAAAAGCATCGCAGAACCTGATAAACCGCGATGCCTTATCGCTTGCGTCTATATCCAGTACCCCGGCTTTCGACATCGGCTGATTGGCGATAATCCCAACCGAATACCCGTTCAGCCTGGAAAAGCACGTTATTATGTTAGTAGCGAACAGGGGGAACAGCTCGAAGTAATTCTGCCCGCCTTCTCTCCGGTCGAATACGCTCCGGATAATTTTATGCATGTCGTACGGTCGATTCGAAGCAGCGGGAACGACATCGAATAACGAATCATCGGTACGGGCCGGGTTATCTCCCCAGTTGACAATCGGCGGTGTTTCCCTGTTGTTCGAAGGCAGATAGCTGAGAAGCTCCCCGATATTTTTAAAACATTCTTCTTCGCTTTCCTCTGTCCTTGAAGCAACACCGGCTTTTTTCTGGGCAACAACAGCCCCACCGAGTTCTTCGTCGGTTATCTCCTGTCCCATCACCGATTTTACGACTCTCGGGCCGGTTATATATGCATAGCTGATCCCTTTTACCATAAAGATAAAATCCATCAGCGCCGGAGAGTAGACCGCTCCGCCGGCATTAGGGCCGAGAATAGCGCATATCTGGGGAATTACTCCTGACGCCATGGTGTTCCTGTAAAATATCTTGCCGAATCCGGCAAGCGCATCCACGCCGTCCTGAATCCTGGCGCCGCCTGAATCGTTCAGGCCTATTACCGGACAGCCGTTTTTCAGGGCTGCATCGAGTACGTCAGCTATTTTCCGGGCATGCACCTCGGCAAGCGTGCCGCCACTGCTGGTAAAGTCCTGGGAGTAGAGGTAAACTTTTCTTCCGTTCACCTTCCCATATCCGGTGATTACACCGTCGGCGGCAATATCGGTAACCGCACCACGGCTTTTTGCGAACATACCCGATTCCTGGAAAGTCCCTTTATCCAGCAGGGTATCTATACGCTCTCTGGCGGTAAGTTTACCTTTCTTTTTCTGTGTTTCGACCCTATCGGGTCCACCCATCCCGAGTATCTTCTTCCGGCGTTGTTCGAGTTCTTCAAGCTGCTTTTTCTTTACGTCGGTATTGTCTGCCATTACCCTTCACCAGTTACTTCGTTTATTTTTATTCCTGTTCTTCGCTGGACCAGTTCTGCATCATCTGCTTGACCTTCTGGGCAAGCTTCGGACTTGACCGTAAACGGTCGATGAATATCGGACAAGCCTCCACCAGCGAATTCTGCGCCGCGGAAGCCATGCTTGAAAGAAGGTTTTCCATCCCGAGATTGTTCTGCACCGTACCCATCCCCGGAGTAGACTCCATCTGGCGTCGGATATCCTCCGTTGTAAATCTCATCGGTACAACACACGATTTATACCAGGGACATTCCTTGCATTGGACTATCCCGTATGCCTCATCAAAAGCATCTCCCATACAACTTTCTCCTTATTAATCAGGTCAACTATTCCCTATTGAAACAAACTCGTCACATATTTCTCGATAGTTTCTCGGTCAGGAAATGCGCCAACCACTCTGTTTTGAATTATACCATCCTCGTCGATAAAGTAGGTAGTCGGAATTCCGGACACACCATATTTACGCGACACCGTCCTGGCGCTGTCCAGCAGCACCCGCATGTTGAAACCGTAATAATCCAGAAAAGCAGTAACATCAGTAGAGCTTTCTCCAACGTTAACGGCAAAGAACGTTAAATCCTTTTCTTTCCATTCTGCATAGACTTCTTCCAGATGCGGCATCTCACCCCGGCAGGGACCGCACCAGGTAGCCCAGAAGTTCAAGAGGACGGGTGTACCTTCATAATCACTGAGTTTATGAATATTACCTTCAAGATCATATAACTCGAAATCAGGTGCTTTACTGCCGATCGACAGATCGGATGTATTCTCTCCCGCACAACCTACGAAAATAATCAACACCGAAATCAACAAGGCCAGTGTTACTATCTTTAACAGCCCTTTTCGTAATGAAGTGTTTATCTTCCTCACTAGAAACCTCCCATAAACCAGTTCATATTGTCGGTTAGTACCAGTATGCCTATCGTAATAAGCAACAAACCGGCGATTATATATATCCACCTCGAATAACGGCTAATTTTTCTCAGCAGCGGATTTATAAAATCGAAAGCGGCTCCGAGGACCAGGAAAGGCAGACCGAGTCCCAGAGAATAAACAGCCAGCAGATATGTGCTGTTTAAAACCTTACCCGAACTCGCAGCCAGTGTAAGAATACTTCCTAATTGCGGCCCTACGCAAGGTGTCCAGGCAAAACAGAAAATCGCTCCCGTCAGGAAAGACCGCAAGTAACCTGTAGTAGACCCAATCGATGGTGTCAAACGTCTTTCATAGTTTAACCATGGAATCTTCAAAGCCGCCAGCATCATTATGCCGAACAAGATCATGATAATACCTACTACCAAACGAATAATATCAGCGTACATCACGAAGGCAGAACCAATAAGTCCAACTCCTACTCCCCACAGACTGAAGATTACTGAAAAACCGATTACAAAACTCAATGAATGCAGAAAGATAGGCAGACGTCTTTTTTTCGCGTCTTCGTCCAGTATTCCGGGTCCGGCAAGACTGGCAAGGTATACGGGTGCGAGAGGTAATACACATGGAGACAGGAAGCTTGCCAGCCCCGCAACGAAAGCGATACCGGTTGCGCCCCACAATGAAGCTTCCTCTATCATCAAATACAACCTTCCAATTTAGACTAATTCGTAACAAAAGTAATGGGAAGGACAAAAGTCACTACTACTACACTACTACTGATAATTAATGGATATACCGCCCGTCACACCCCATACTTCTCGACCATCCTGAGTGCTTTTTCCAGGTCTGTCTGGTAGTTGATGTTGAAAAATGAGATAAGTTCGGGATCGATTTTCCTGCTTTCCTCCTCTTCCAGGTACCTGACATTCATTTCGTCGAGAAAAGCATGGATACTCAGTTTTTTCGCAGTCAGCCGTTCATCTATTCGCGACAAACAATTCCTGGAGTAAACTGCGTGCAGTGGTTCGATCATCTCATTGGCTAATCGCGGGACCACGGCATCATAGCCCGCCAGTATTTCAGTCATATACTCCAGCAGTCCGGTATTAAGAAAAGGCATATCGCAGGCAGCTACGATGTTAACATGCGACATCGAGGCTGTCAGACCCGTATAAATACCCCCGAGAGGTCCCATATCAGGGTGAATATCCGCCACAACTTCAACGTTAAGATTGAACTCGATATCGAACTCTGCCCATGATGTAACAACAACTATTTGACTGGAGATAGGTTCGAGTCGCTCGAATACTCTTTCTATAATAGTTTTACCTCCGATAACTTCAAAAGCCTTGTTACGCCCGAGACGGAGGTTTTTTCCTCCGGCGAGTATGATGGATGTAACTTCCTTGGGCATATTGAAACAACTCTCTTCAGCTTGGCCATCCGCTCATATGATTTTACATGATTAAGACAGGGTTCGGCTAACTGGAACCTACGTTACTCTGATTAAAGCTAAAACGTACAGTCAGTATCATTGCGAGGAATCCCGACGTTGTGGCAATCTCTAAAATCGATGATATCCTGTTTAATTCGTCCATAGATATTGTAATAATTCATGATATCAGGTCATTTCTGATATAACTTACGCACCAGCTTCCAGGTAATCACTTCAGATACGACGGTTACATCTTCAGTAGTAAGATAGTCCTGGATATTGGTATCGAACAGCACACTGCCTTCCGGAGGAAATTCCTCGTCCCCCTTCCAGAGTGCGATCGTCACCGGAACACGACTGAAAGCAGGTATTATTATAGAAGCATCGCCCAGATCGGATGGTACTCCACCGAAATCTTTTCCGACATCTATCAGCCTGGCAGGATCTTCTCCAAAGTTCTCTACCAGAGGTTGAATGGTCCTCTTGGAGAATGTCCTGAAATAAACCGGGCCTTCCGGCAGCTCTCTGAAAGTGATGTACTTGCCTGATAGCGGTGTCCCTTTCGCTTGCGCCAGGTAATGCAGAATGAGTACTTTTTCTCTGAAGGGAATCACACTCTTCTCGTTTTCAATAAATAAATCCATTTCCGGAAGTACCACTGTGTATTCCACGCCCAGATAGCGAACCTTGATGTTTTTCTTACCGTTTTTTTCATCGTACCGGCTGTCACTGTTATCACAGTGTCGTCCTAGATTTTCTATGTTCAGCAGTTTTTCCCGTACAAGCGTATAAGCCTGCTCAAGTGCATACTCGTAGTCCTTGTTGTCCGGTACCTCAATTCGCCTGTTATCCATAAGCCAACAATCCTGAAAATATCTGTATCGATTATTTCTATTATATATCAATATATTACGCTGTATGATACAACAGCCCTCCGAAGCATACACCTGGAGGGCTGTAAAATTCTATTTATCCTGCCGTTATATTGATAAACTACTAAAGGCCGGCAGCTTCAATTATTTGAGGAACTCGTTTTTCCCACCCGATAGCCATAATATGTACACCCTGGCAGATATCCTTCAGGTCTTTAATTATATCTGCCGCTATTTGAATACCGGTTGCAGCCTTATCTTCGGCTTCCCTCATCCTATCGATCAAGTGGTCGGGTACAAAAACTCCTGCAACACTATTATTCATGTAACGAGCCATACCTACTGATTTTAGAGGTATGACACCCGCCAGTACGGGTACTTTAAATCCTTCCACCCTCCTTATAAAATTGGCGAAGGCATCGACGTCGTATATTGCCTGGGTCTGGATAAATTTAGCTCCGGCTTTTATCTTCTTTTCCATTTTCATGATTTGAAGTTCGAGAGAAGCTTCGGTATCCGCTCCTGGGTTTACCACAGCGCCAGGAAAGAAATCTGTTTTTCCCTGCAGTTCTTCTCCGTTCATATCATACCCCTCGTTCAGTTTACCGATAACTTCCAGGAGTTGCACAGAATCCAGATCGTAAACTGCTTTTGCCTGAGGATGGTCGCCAAGTGAAGGAAGGTCCCCGGTCAGGGCTAACACATTTTCGATACCCATTACCGCAGCACTCAGGAGGTCCGACTGAAGGGCAATTCTATTTCTGTCACGGCACGTCACCTGGAATATAGGGTCGATTCCGTGCTCTTTCACAATGTAACTTGTGACCAGAGATCCGAGTCTCATTACCGAACTCTGCTGGTCGGTAACGTTCGCTGCATGGACTTTACCCCTTAACAGTTCCGCATTTTCGATAATCTCCGAGGTATCGGTACCTTTGAGCGGCCCAATCTCGCAGGTAATAGTAAATTCTCCCCGGTTTAAAGTTGAACGTAAACTCATTATTCTGACCTCTCTTTCGTGTCAGCTGATTCCAGCGCCCATTTCGAGGTGGATAATAGTGCTGCTTCCGGTATCATCCTGCTGTAATCCTTCGGAGCAATAAGCTTCTGCAGCTTGTCCAGTCGGTTAAGGCTCTTCAGCCTGTTATAGATCAGCTCCCATCCGCAGTCTTTTTCCGGGTAAATTTCACATTTACCCTTCGATGCCCCTCCGCACTGTCCGTTCAACAAACTCTTTGAGCATGCAGTCAATGGACATATTCCACCGGTATACTCAAGCACACATTCTCCACATTCATAGCAGCGTTCGCTGCCCTGCCATTCACCGCGAGAACCACCGAGATTTTGTGTATCGCAAGCCGGATGGCAAACCTTGGCAACCGATGCAGCAACGGCTTGAACGCCTATCCCACATGTCATCACGAGTAAAGAGTCGGCAGCTTTGATTTCCTCTATCTTCGGTCTCAACCTTGACTTAATCAGAGCTTTATCACAAAGGAAATCGATAACAGTGGTGCCGGTCACTTTCTTGCCGGCTTCCTCCAGTTTTTCCTTCATTTCCGCCACTTCCTTCGGTCCACCCGTCCCGGAAGCTTGAGCGCAACCATTACAACCCACCAGGAAGACACTGTTTTCCCCCTCCATGTATCCAAGAATCTCTTCCAGTGGTTTCTGCTTTGAAAGAATCATCTTTCCTCCTTAACAGTCCAATCAATTCAATAATTCACCTGTTCCAGTATGCGATTCCTAGTGGATAGCGCAAGCCAGACAGGGATCGAAAGACCGGACGATTCGTACTATCTCGAACGGATTATCCTTATCCTTTATCTTAGTCCCGATTATCGCCTGTTCGATAGGACCGGGATTTCCATTTGCATCTCTGGGTGAAGCATTCCAGGTCGTAGGTACTACAGCCTGGTAATTTGCAACCTTTTGGTCCTTGATTTCTATCCAGTGTCCCAGAGCACCGCGGGCGGCTTCAGTCAGTCCGAAACCTCTGGACTCTTCGGGAATTTCATATTCTTTGAATACCGGTTCTCCCGGCTTGACTTCGAGGACCATTTTTGCCAGGTTGTCCGCTGTTATCTTGGCATCCAGAGCCCGTGCAAGATGCCTGCCAAGGACCGAGAACAGGGCAGATGCAGGAGCATTCAGTGTAGCCAGTGACGAATCGACCAATCCCTTTACTTCAGGATCATTGTTAGCATAACTTACCAGTACTTTGGCGAGAGGGCCAACTTCGTGGACCTTATTGTTATAACGCGGAGACTTAACCCACGAATAAGCGCCCTCCTTTTCAAGGTCAGGTTTTGTTTCACCGACCGAAGGATGCTTCGCGCCGTTGTAGTCTTCGTACCACGAATGTGTTACATATTCGGCAATCTTGTCTACGTCCAGTCCTTCATAATTGAGATCGGCAGAAGTAACACCGGGTACATAAAGTCTCTTCCTCTTTGTTACATCAGGCTGTCCATTCTCCAGGTCGTATTGCCCGTAACTGAGGTAATTTTTACAGCCGGCTCCTATTTCGGCGTAATCCGGATAGGCTCCGGCTACAGCTATAACATCAGGAATATATACGTTATCTATAAATTCCTGTAATTTTCGCAGTTTCCAGAGATATGAAGTAATCATATCCACTGTGGGAGTGCAGGTAACACCGCCGGGAACGATACCCACGCTATGCGGGACCTTACCGCTGAATATACTCACCATTTCGTGCCCGATTCTTCTGATTTCAAGAGCCTGCACATAATGAGCTGTCGCCGCCTGGTTGATCTCCACCGGCAATCGATAGTCGCCCTCATAACGCGGTACGAACGGCCCCAGTTCCCCACGTTCGATGAACGTCTTGATCGAATTGAGTTCGGTATCGTTTCCTGTGTACTTAGCTACGTCCGTTACGTCTACGTAATCCAGGGCGGCAAGGTGGTAGAAATGCAGAATATGGTCCTGGACAACATGAGCTCCCTGTATAAGATTACGAATAATTCTCCCGTTCTCCGTAATATTACCGCCTATACCAAAAGCGCTGTCCAGGTTCAGAGCTGCCGCAACACCGTGCGACTGCGGGCAGACACCACAGATTCTCTGGGTAATGACTTGAGCGTCACGAGGGTCTCTTCCCCTGAGAATGAGTTCTATACCCCGGAAAAGATTACCCGTGCTGCGTGCGTCTTTCACCACGCCATCTTCTATAATAGTCTCTATTTTAAGATGACCTTCAATCCTGGTAATCGGATCAATAACAATTTTTTCGGCCACTATTTATCCTCCTTTTCGCCCGTCCAGTAGGCACCTACCACCGGTAACTCGACATCCTCCAGTTTCTGATACATCGGCAGGTTGGGGAATTCCGGTTGAGTACAGCCGTGACAGGGAGAACCGGCACCAATTACCCAGTTCGTGCCGTTGTTCCAACGCCTGGTAGGACAGTCAGCATACGTGATAGGACCCTTACAGCCCAATTCAAACAGACATCCCTCGTCGCCTGGTTTCTTGGCAAATTTTCCTTCATCGAAATAAGCGCGACGAGGACAGTTTTCGTGTATCAGCTTGCCGTAATATGCCAGCGGCCTGAGATTGTCATCGAGGTCCGCGGCAGTTGGAAGTCCGTTCAGTAGTACACCGGATATGGTTCCCACTATCCAGTCCGGGTGCGGCGGACAACCGGGGATGTTAACCAGCGGTTTCTCAATTCCTTTTTCCTTGAGGATTTCACTAAGCGGTCGGGCATTACTCGGATTGGGTGCTGCCGCCGGAATTCCTCCAAATGAGGAGCATGTACCGACCGCGAGGATTACAAGGGCGTCCTGAGCAAGCTCAACAAATCTCTCCTCCAGGTTAACCGGTTTACCGTCGCGTTCGCCCATTACGCAATAGCCAACAGTGTCTCCCGAAGGAATCGAACCATCGACTACCAGTACATACCCACCTTTCTTTTCTTTCCTCGTGTCTTCGAGTACTTGAATAGCCTGCTCACCGCTTCCCGCCATAACTGTCTGGTGAAAACGCAGGTTAATATGAACGCCAGGGATAACCTCGTCTACCAGCACATTTTTGATGGAGGGGCTGGCTGAGTTCAGCAAAGACACACTGCAGCCTGTGCATGAAGATGCAGCAAGCCACAAGACAGGTATTTCTTGTGCCATCAGAATCACCTCTTCTTTCTTAACTAAGGATATGGTTAATACTCAACTATATCTCGAGCCAGGAGTGTGAATACAGGGATTCTCCGTTAAGAACCCGTACCGTCTTCACATACTGAGCTTCTTTTTTACTGAGCGATGAAATATCGGTTATTTCACCGTCCATTGCTTTATATACTACATCAACGATCTCCGGCATCTGCCCTTTTGCTATCTTTACCAGTTCCTCGTCAAATACATCGACTATCGCCGAATATAGACCGTACCTTCCCAGCATTATCATATATGTACGGTTTAGCATACCTCTCAGTTCTGCCGGAGTACCATTTGAAACGTTGGACAGACCAACAATCGATTTACAGCCCGGAGCAACATCGGCAAGCATTGTCATAAACTCAACGCATGCTTTCACCTGGTTGATTTCAACCGATACCGGACTTGCTATCGGGTCGATCCATATTCTTTCCGGTTCGATACCAAGTTCACTCGCCCGGTAAACGATATCTACAGCGTGCATACACCGTTCGTTGGCATCCCGGGGCATTCCATCGACACCCCACAGTAGTCCTATCATGTCGGCATTGTATTTAGAAACCATCGGCAGCTCCGCTTCAAGCCTGTCGGGCTGTAGTGAAATGGAATTAATAAGTACCGGATTCTTGCTTGCTTTCAGACCGGCTTCCATAGCGACAGGATTGGTTGTATCCAGAGACAGAGGAAGGTCGGTAACTTCCTGGACGGTATTAACAACCCATTCCATCATCTCATCACCATTTCTCCTGGCAGGACCGATGTTAATATCCAGGTAATCGGCACCGTGCTCAGCCTGAGCTTTAGCCATTTCCTGGACAGGTCCAGCGTTTCTCTCACGTATCGCCGGTCCTATTGTCTGTGACATTATATTCAGACTTTCTGCAACAAGGATCATTTTATCCTCCTTATGGTGTCCATGCTTTAAGATATGCAGGTATATGAGAACCTTCTCTGGGACCGATGAGTATTTCCCAGTCCGGGAGTTCCTCTTCGAGTCCGCCGCTCTCTGCTGCAGCGTAACCTGGTATTATCAGTTTCCGGTGTTTCACCTTATCGATGATACCGCACTTCTTGATAAACGGACCTATAGCATCGGCAACGAACTTGCCGGCCGCCCAGGCAGTCATTACCGAAAGTCCCTCGGTATCCATTACGATAAGATAACTCGGTACCTTGCTACCCTCGATTTCACCCGATACGATGAAATAGGTAAGTGAGAAGTTACTGGTAAGAAGTACCGGTGAATTTTCATTGGGATTATTGATTTCATAAATACCCTGGGTTGTAGCCAGCGGTCGTTGCGGGTCGGTATAAACATTGAGTCTTTCCACGAGTAACGGGAATAGGCTTTCACCCTGGAAATCTGAGAGAACTATAATACCCGCATATTTCGCAATCAACATTCCGGCTATAACGGCCTCTTTCATCGGATCATCGGTTATTTCAGCCGGAATAGCGATGGTCGGATATCCCAGTGGTTTGTATTTATTAACTAAAGCTGCACCTCTGATAATCAACTGGTCCTGGAATAACTGTTTTACAGCTTTGGCTCCGGTATCGATTACTATATCATTTACCCCGGCAGCTACCAGCTTCTCGGTCAGTTCCGCTACCTCGTCAAGGTTGCCACCTTTGGCAACGACAGGACAGGAATTATCCTTAGCAAGGGCAGCAACCGCATCAACGTTATCACCCGTTGCTGCATAGATAAGCGGTTTCTTATCAGCGCAGGCTTTAACACCGGCAGTCAGAACATCAACATTATCACTCATTAAGATAATACCGGCATCACTGCCCTGGGTCACTTTCCCTATTACCGCTTCAAACCGGGCAGCGTCTCCGGACTCATCTTTGACCGCCACCAGTTCTGCCCGGAGTAGAAGGCCAACCCTTTCATACTGAAGCTCTTTAAATTTCTTCAGTCTGGCATCTATCTCCGCGTCATCCATTCCTGTACCAACGGTGATCGCGATGCCGGGAGGATTCTCGAACCGTTTCTCATGGCGGAACATTACGGTCTCTCCACCGACTTTGACGGCATTATCACCTACGCCGATGGTAACCGGCCTGATAGGAGGAGCCGATGCTTCTGAAAGTGCTTCTTTAGCCTCGTCAGAAACGTACGGGCAGGCTGAGAGTTCTGCTTTACCTGCAGCCAGACTCATGGCAAAAGCAAGACAGGTCGGCACTCCGCATTCCTTGCAGTTTGTCTTGGGCAGTAACTTAAATATCTGTATTCCAGTAAGTGCCATTTGTTCACTCCATTCCCAAGTATTTTCGGGCCTGGAGGTGCCGGATTACTCGAACACCTCCAGGTATATTATTCATTAACCGAGTATCGGGTCCATTGTAAGTGCAGGATGGCCTTTCTCCTCAAGGAACGGAAGTATCTCTTCTTCGGAAGTCCCTACTTCTTCGTCTGCAATCATATCCAGCAGGTCAGGATACCCCAGTTCTTCGCCCCGCGCTTTTATCCTTTCGCCAATTTCCTCTTTAAGGCTCTTGGGCATCCAGACCATCCTGAGAAGTCCTCCGTCACCGTTGATGAACTTTCTCTGAGTTGTATTGTATTTTCCGTGTCCCACGAAACCCGGAGTACTCAGACCACCACCGATAGTACCGGCAAGTGTGGTAAATTTCATTCCGCAGGGCGTCTCACCGGTGTATTCACGGTTTACCGTCATCACCCCGTTACAGAGTGGTAGCACGGCTGCAATACATTCACAGCACCCGCAGGTGGTCATGGGGTCGTTGACTATACTGTAAAAATTATAATGGTCAATCTTCCCGCGTGATGCCTGGAAGATAAATTCATTCACACCTTTCCATTGCCCCATCACCGGGTCGATAATCTCACCCTTTTCAACCGGCTGGTTAGGTCCGGTAGGATTAATTTCATAGGATGCTTTACAGTCCATCCAGTTGTATGAACCGCAGAGTCCCGTCCTCTCAGGGCTTATGGTGCAAACATGACTCGGAGCGAAGGACTGGCATAAAGTGCAGGAATAATAGGTATCTACCGTTTCGTCGGTCATGCCTTCGATCCTCTCATCCCTTGTATTATAAACTTCCCTGGCAGTCTCGACTATCTCTTTTACCTTGTCTTCATCGGTGTATATTTTTACCTGAAGTTTATCGAAAATCCTGCCAAAGTCCTGGTGAAGTTTGGCATGAAGAATCGCACCGATATGTGAAAGTTCGAATCCTTTCTCGATAGCCTGCTTCGAAACACGAATCCAGGCAATGTCGCGCTGTCCTATATGCATTACTCCCTGAGCGTAGTTAAGCAGGTGATGTATCTGCCTTTCCAGGATCGGCTCGTAGTCCTCCTGCATTTCTCTGCCGGCTACTTCAACGCATATAGCCATCGGCAACTTGGAACCGGGTTCGATATCGGCAATGTTCTTGCCGATTACCTCGACATGACCATCTTCAACCTCGTCCATGGCCTTACTCGTTACCCATTCAACCATCTGGGTCCTGCCACCGCCGCACTCAAGGTAGATATCCTCGCCTCGAACTCTTTCACCCTCGAAGGCGGCACCGAAAGCGACCGGTACCGGTACATCAGCCACGGTAACCTTAAGTCCTCTAACCTCAACTGCTTTCGCGACAAGCTCATCGTGGGGGATATTAGAGACGACATGCTCGTACGTACAGATTCCTGTGGGCAGTATTTCCGGTATCGGCGTATCTGCGATTACCGGGAAGCCCCAGTTGATTGCACCAGCCGCATTCGCGTACCACTCATCGGTAACGTAACCCAGTGGGAGAGCGAACGCAAAGACGCGGTCTTTATTGTATATGAGTATCTTTCTGTACTCACCCGGTTCTATACCACCGAATGACATCGCAGCACGAGTAGCAAAACCCATAGCAAATACAGCGGCGCTCGTATCCGGACCAAAGGACACCAGTCTCGTAGGCCATCCTATCTGAACGCCGGCTTCTATCAGTTGTTCGGAGAATCTTTTACCGTTATATTCGCCACACATAAATACGTAGAGATTTTTCTGCTGGAGTTCTTCGGCTATCTGTTTGGCAATTTCAATTGTAGGAGCTGCACCCAGAATAGCCGCAAATCCCGGCGCCGTACCATCGACAAACTCGATACCTCTCTTCCTGAGAATGATATCGTCGGCAGCGCCAAGCCAGATATTATCATCGGTTATATCTTCCGTCTTTGTGTAGAAATTCGGTTCTTCCAGGTATCGGATCGCTTCAGCCAATTCCTCGGCAAACAAAGTCGCCATTCCTGCGTCCAGCGTCGGACCAAGATAAGGAAGCGGATGTGTTTCTCTTACCGGCGGCGGAAGTATTGCTTTACACCTCTTCAGGACCTGCTCCATGTCACCGAGTTTTTCCACCGGAATACCGAGCATTCCGTAGATTATCGGTAAATAGTATGCTGTATTGGGGAAACCGACAGGCTCATTTGCCCCGTATTTCTCCATTGCTTTTTTCCATTTCTCATCAGAGTCGTTCACAATCTTGTGAGCTCCTCTGATTGCTGCTGAGGCTATTATTTTAGACATTTATCAGCCCTCCCGTTATTTCACTATCGTTCATGACACTTACACCTTATCCAGTTCGCGGCGCATTTCCATGTCATAAAGCACTCTTTCCCTGGCTTTATCGATTCCCAGCGCGGCACGCTTTTTATCAATGTGCGCAATCATCATTTGTGCAGCCTTTATCGGGTCAGGTTCAAAATCCCACATTCCTCCGTACAGCTCTTCCATATCTTTGAACAGGAAGTCTGTCACTTCTTTGCTACCGGAGGTCGGCCAGGTCACACCGAATACCGTGTAAACACCCGAGGCTACAAAATACTGACCGATAGATATAGCTTTTTCACTCATCCATTCCGGAGCAGCGCCGGCTACCGGAAGGTCGGAAATATCATCACCCAGTCCGCCATCCTTCACCATGGCAGTAGCCGCTATCAGGATGCGGCTGTTATCAACACATGAACCCATGTGAATTACAGGCGGAAGACCTACTGTTTCACATACTTCAGCGAGGCCTTCGCCGGCATATTCCTTTGCCGCTTCAGGAACCAGTAATCCGGCTTCTGCACAAGCTATTGCGTTGCAGCCGGTAGTGATAACGAGAACGTCATTCTTGATAAGTTCCTTTACCATCTCTATATGCCCTGCATTGTGCTTGGTTCGAGCATTATTACAACCTACAACACCGGCAACTCCCCTGATTCTACCGTTAATAATATTATCGTTAAGCGGTCTGTAAGAAGCCCGGAACATCCCACCAAGCTGGTAGTTGATGGTCTCGTGACTGAATCCGGCTATCTGTTCTGTCTTATTGTCAGGTATATGAATGTTTCCTTTTCGATTCGGATAGTTCTCAATAGCTGCTTTCACGATTGCACGCGCGGATGTAAGCGCATCATGCTCGTTGAATTCTATGTGTAATGCTCCCGGAATCTTGGCTTTCGCCGCAGTGGTGATAATCTTGGTATGATAGCACTCGGCTACGGTAGCAATAGACTGCATAATACACTGCACGTCAACTACCATTGCATCGACGGCGCCGGTTACTATGGCCAGTTCCTGCTGGAGGAAGTTCCCGGCTATCCCCACGCCATGCCGCATTAATATCTCATTGGCGGTGCAGCACATGCCTGACAGGTTGATACCATTGGCTCCCTTTGATTTTGCCAGTTCCACCATCTCCGGCTCCTGGGCAACCGATACGATCATTTCTGACAGCAAAGGTTCATGACCGTGAATGATGATGTTAACCTCATCCGCTTTTAAAACACCCAGGTTTGCCGTACCAAGTACAGGTGACGGAGTACCGAAAAGTATGTCCTGAAGTTCGGTGGCAATCATACTTCCACCCCATCCATCGGCGATAGATGCCCGTACTCCCTGTTTAAGCAGATTTTCATAATCCTGGTCGACACCGATGTGAGTACGGTGCATAATTTCAACAATCTCTCTATCGATACCTCTCGGCATTACACCTTGTTTTCTCCAGATTTCCTGGCGTTTCAAAGGAGCTTTGCTGGTTGTAATGATTTCGCCTTCCTGTTTGCCAAACTCTTCAAGTGCTATTCTGCCAATGTCTCCGGCAATTTCATTATTAGTACGTTCACCAATTTCAACGCCCCAGTCGAGGGCTAACTGGAGTAATTTCTGTTCATCTTTGATTTCATATCCAGGTGCTTCACCTTTTGCCACTGCGACAAACAGCTCAGCTACGCCCCGACCATGATCGGAATGTGCGGCCGCTCCTCCAGCCACCATCCGGATGAAGTTACGAGCCGCGATTGTTTCAGCGGTAGCCCCGCAAATCCCTCGTCTTTTCTGTTTTTCTTCAGGGGTCTCTTCTTTGCCTTTAGCCAGGGGAACCCGGCATGGACCCATTCCACAGTGCTTGCAGCAACTGCCGACCGCACCTATCGGACACGGCTTCATCGCATCAGCTCTGTCAAATGCGGTATTGACCCCATCCATAGCCGCCTTCTCTAATAGTTCAAGAGTTCCTTTATCAATACTTCTTGCATCATTTTCTTCCATATGATACCAACCTCCCAATATTCTATGAAGCCGATAAATCGGCAATCATTTCGTTTATCAGTTTTATTGCTTCCGGATGTCTCATAATCAGGACATCAGCTCCTGCCAGTAATAACGCAGTCGCTGATATCGCTTCCATCAGTATTCCCCTCTTCCCGGCATTACCGAGTGTCGGGTCTTCGGACTCCGGTTGTTTCGCCTCTTTTGTTTTCCAAACCTCTTTGGATATATTACAGATTATAGGGAATTGTAGTTTATCGTCCTGCTGGGTTAGCCCTGCCATTCTCATTCTTTCCATGACTGAATAACAGTACTCAATACCATAACCGATACCACTTACTGTCGGATCGATAATAATAGAAGCATCGGGCACTCCCAGATTACCCAGAAGTATGTTCAATTGTTTTGCCAGATTAATATCTATTGGGCTAGAGGAAATCACGGTATGATTATAAGCGAGTGCTGCGGCACCGATCCGTTTATAATCTCCTTCCTCTACGGGACCCATAATTAGACGCTTATCCTGTACCAGTTCTGCCGCCTGCCTCAGTACTTCGGTATCTTTATCATGATCGGCCGTGCCCCAGACTATCAGTGGTACGTCGATAGCATCCGATACCTTTTTAATTATTGCCGCGGCTTCTTCAGGAGAACGATCCATTCCATTTGGATCAGTACTTATCATCTCGAGGGCAATCATCTCAGCACCGTAATCATCGATACATTTCTTTGCCCATGCGACCGGATCATCGGTAACACCTTCGAAGGGTTCGAGTGCCGCTTCCGCCCATTCATCTGGCGGAGAGTCCCAGACTTCCATAGCTATCCTGGGGAGATGGGGCATCTCACCCTCGTAAAGGTAAAACGGATAGGAAGTCTCTCCTCCTACGGTGATGGCGTTATTACCCTTCCCAAGAGTTATCGGTTTAATTTTTCCGCTGTACGAGGTTTTAGGAATCTCTACTGCCATGTTTACCTCCCTTAAAAAAACCTGCTATTTCGTGGGAGTTTACTTGAAGATTTTACGCCGGGTTTTTTCTCTTCTCGCTCCCGTACCAATCATCGCTGTACCAGTATCTCTCGCCGGTTTTTAGATATTTTAGCTTATCTTCCCTGGACTCCAGTTTCTGTCTCCAGTATCCGAGTTCGACACTTTCCGGCATTCCCTTTTCGAATGTTTCACCCAGAAGCTCCACTTCATCTCTTCCGGGAGCCTTGACTTTGGTAACTTTGTAGTCCATAACAGGTCCCTCCTTTCTATTGTATTCCGGCAGCTAATTTTGCCGCTTTCACGGTGTTCATCATAAGCATAGTTATCGTCATCGGCCCGACACCACCGGGGACCGGTGTAATTTTACTCGCTTTTTCTTTTACTGTTTCAAAGTCTACATCACCGGCAAGAATTCTCTTACCTTCTGCAGTTTTACCAATCTCATTGACACCAACATCGATCACTACCGCGCCTTCTTTTACCATGTCTGCAGTAATATAATTGGCTACACCCGCTGCTACAATGAGAATATCGGCCCGTTTAGTATGGAAAGCCATATCCCTCGTCCTGGTATGGACAACGGTAACCGTTGCATTTGCGCCAGGAGCTTTTTGCAGTAATATATTTGCGATAGGTTTACCGACAATGTTGCTTCTGCCTACCACCACAACTTCAGCCCCTTCGATCTGCGTACCGGAACGGATTAATAACTGCTGTATTCCAGCCGGCGTACAGGGAAGATAATTGGGTTCGCCTATCATCAACTTACCAACATTCACCGGGTGGAAACCATCGACGTCTTTATCGGGATTGATAGCATAAAGTACTTCGTCCTCATTGAGATGTTTCGGTAATGGTAGCTGTACGAGGATACCATTGATCTTTGGATCCTTGTTGAGTTTATCTATAAGAGCCATAAGCTCTTCCTGTGTTGTTTCCTCAGGAAGATCATACCTCTCCGAGTAAATACCCAGTTCCTGGGATGTTTTCTCTTTAGAGCCTACATATACCTGAGAGGCAGGATCAGCTCCAACCAGTACTGTCACCAGGCCGGGTACCACGTTATGCTTCTCTTTTAATTCAGCTATTTCCTGCTTGAGTTCTTCTCTAATTTCCTTGGCTACCTGAGCCCCTTTGATCAATTCTGCTGTCATGTGTGTTCCTCCTCCTGTTTATTTAAACTCCAACCTTTCCGGCAGAGAGGATTTCATCCATTAAATTATTTATAGTCATTACGGCTTCAGAATCATCCGGCAGTTCCACAAGCGGTCTGCCTTCAAGGTCGTACTGGTAGATTTCTTCATCTCTGGGGATGATTACCGGAGAGTCTATACCAAGTGATTCGAGTTCTTCTCGTACCCGAGGAGCCAGTTCATCCTGTACAGAATTAATTATCACTACCTGTTTGCCAATTACCAGTTTTAATTCCGATACCAGGTCTCTGATCCTGGCAATAGTCCTGACACCCTTGACCGAATGGTCTGATACTATGAACAAAACATCGATATTCTGGGTGGTTCTCCGGCTGAGGTGTTCCATACCAGCTTCGTTATCCAACACAACGTAGGAATAATTCCCGGACAAATCGTCGGCGAATTTCCTTAATAAAGCGTTCGGATAACAGTAACACTCGGGACCTTCACCTCGTCCCATCGTGATAAGGTCCAGTCCCTTACTTTCCGTGATTGCCCCGTTAAGTTTTATTTCAAGGTATGCTTCCTTGGTCATCCCAGGTGGAATATTAATCTTCTCGCCATTAAATGAAGCGATTATTGATCCTATAGTTATGTCAACCTTTAGACCGAGACTATCCGCCAGGTTTGCATTGGGATCGGCATCGATCGCCAGGATCGGTCCCGTCCCCTTGTTCTGAAGATATCGAATTATCAGACTCGATAGCGATGTCTTACCTGTGCCGCCTTTACCGGCGACGGCGATTGAATACGTCAATCAAATATCCTCCGCTCATAAATAGTCTAGAATAACCCCTGTACTTTTCCTGTCTTGACATCGACGTCCACTCTTCTCAGAGCCGGATCTGAACTGGTCCCCGGCATAAGCGTAATGGTACCAGCAACCGGACACAGGAACTTGGCACCCGAATATATCAGGACATCACGTACCGGCAGAATCCATCCTTTAGGAACACCCTTGAGATTCGGATCATGAGTAAGGCTCAGGTGAGTCTTGACCATCATTGTAGCGTATTCGTTATACTTCGGGTCTTCTTCGAATTTTTTAGCTTTCGCTTCAGCATCTGCGGTCCATGATACTCCGTCAGCTCCGTAAACTTCCTTAGCAATCAAATTGACACGCTCTCGGAGTTTCATCTCGTTCGGATACAGGAATCTGAACTCATTTTCCTCCTCGCAGGCTTCCTTGACAACGTCCGCAAGCTCCAAAGCTCCGTCACCGCCATCTGCCCAGTGACTGCTCTCAGCAACTCGTGCACCCGCCGCTTCAGCAGCCTTTCTGACTATTGCTACTTCGGCTGGAGTATCCGTGTGGAACTTGTTAATACAGACGACAGGATTGATACCTGATTTCCTGATAACTCCGATGAGATGCTGCATATTCGGCAGGCCCGCTTCTACCAGGCCTACATTTTCTTTTGTATATTCTTCGGGAAGTTTTAGTCCGGCTACCACCCTCGGTCCGCCACCATGCATCTTGAGAGCACGAATGGTTGTGGTAAGAACTGAGACATGCGGTTTAAGCCCACTGTACCGGCACTTCACGTTCCAGAATTTCTCGAAACCAATATCTGCAGCAAAACCACTTTCCGTAATGTGGTAATCGAACATCTTCAGACCGATTCTGTCGGCGATGATCGATGACTGTCCGACAGCAATATTGGCAAATGGTCCGGCATGGACCAGGCAGGGTTGATATTCCGCCGTACACATTAGTGTCGGATTGATAGTATTCCTCATCCAGGCTGTCATGGCTCCGCCTACTTCAAGATCACCGGTTGTTACCGGATTTCCTTTCTTGTCATAGGCCACCGTGATCTGGTCCATCCTATCACGCAGGTCAGCAAGATCAGTGACGATAGAAAGCATCGCCATCAACTCGGAACTGACCGCGATTCCGAACTTTGACTGCATGGTATATCCGTCCATGCGACCGCCCAGACCGATAACTATATTCCTCAGGCTCTGGGCGCAGAAATCGATAATCCATCCCATTTCCACCCTGGTAGGATCAACATCAAGACGACGCATACGGGTCAGTTTTTGAAGACGTTCGTCATCATAATTTCTTTCGTGCTGCATCCTTGCTGTCAAAGCGACCATCGCAAGGTTATGAGCGTTCATAATATCATTGATATCGCCGGTAAGACCCATGGAAAACTCTGTCATTGGAATAAGCAGCGAATTACCGCCGCCTGCCGCAGTACCTTTTATATTCATGGTAGGTCCGCCCGAAGGCTGCCGCAGCGCGCCGCCTACGCTCAAACCTCGTTTCCCCATTCCTTCGATAAGGCCACAGGAAGTGGTGCTTTTACCTTCCCCCAGGGGTGTCGGAGTAATAGCGGTTACTTCAATATACTTACCATCCGGCTTGTCCTTCAGACGATCTATAATTTTCAAAAAATCAAGTTTAGCTATTCTCCCGTAGGGAAGAATTTCGTCTTTTTCCAGTCCCAGGTTTACCCGCCATTCATCCGGCGTAGGCATATTCTCTTCAGCGGCTTCGGAAATTTCCCAGTCCTTCATTTTTACAGCATCGTAAGCCATAAAACCTCCTTAAATATATGTATTAATTGTTCCCCATGCCGGGTATTACAGAGAGATAGTTATACTACCTCTTTTTTTTATAATTTTTCCGCTGCCTTTTTAGTTTGGGCAAGAAGCTTGTTGTAAATCTCTGATACTGCGTCCCTGATTTGTTCACTCGATTCCAGCGGTGACAAATTGGCATGGTCAGCTTCAATTACTGCCTGGTCATATGGTATAAATCCCAGAAAATCAAAACCGGGCAGGTTCGATATTAGGAACTCCCTGTCCGATTCATTTCTTACTTTATTGCCTACAACAGCAAGGCTTTCCAACCCTATCTCCGATGCAAGTCCTCTAATACTTGTGGCGGTTTCAATGCTTCTTCTACCAGGTTCTACCACGATTATCAATTTATCGACAGCCCTTGCCGTTCCTCTTCCCAGATGCTCAATCCCGGCTTCCATATCCATTATCACCACTTCATTTCTGGCAAGAAGTAAATGAGACATCAATGTCTGGAGTAAAGCGCTTTCCGGGCAATAACATCCTGCACCACCTCTCTTCACCCTGCCCATCAGCATCAGCCTGATGCCATCCATTTTCATGGCAAACTTTTCCGGAATATCATCTACCTTTGGATTTAGTTTAAAATACGGAGCTGATTGGCCGGGTCGTGCTCCGGTCCTTTCCTCGATAAGGTCTGCCATTTCCGATATGGGAGTTATTTTCTCCGGTTCGGGAAAACCAAGAGTTGCTGCCAGGTTCGCATCGGGGTCAGCATCGATAGCGATAACTGAATATCCGGACTGAGCGAATATTTTCGCCAGGAGAGAAGCCAATAGAGTTTTACCTACTCCACCTTTTCCGCTTATAGCAATTTTCATCTAATACCCGTAAGACACAATAAAAGCTGAGACGATGTCAGATATGAAACTCAGCTTGATAACCTCACCTCTTCTTCTCGAAAACAGTATATCTTACAGTTAAGGAGAAGTCAAATAAATCGGCAATATTTTTAAATATTTATCACTGTTTTTTATCGGTATTATTCAATTTTTATATCTGGTATATGTCACTTTACTCACGGTTATAGGGATTTATGACCGATACCAAAACTACTATGTTTAACATGGAAGGAAACTAACTGTCAACCTATTTTATGAGTTAATACATAAGCGTGAAAAAATCGTTCAGAAAGCCCCTTGAAGTCGATACTTAACACTCCGGCTAGTTACTTTTACTTATGAACACTCTGGATCTCGGAGGTAGATTTCCACTGATAAATGTTCCCGGGCCTATTCGCGAATCGCTGCCTATTATGGTCCCCACGTTAATGGATGAATTGATACCTGTCTCCACTCCGTCGCCCATAATTACTCCCAGTTTACGCCTTCCCGTATCCTTTCCCTCAATAGATATCTCTTTCTTATTCAACTTGAGATTGGCTACTTTTGTTCCCGCTCCAAGGTTACAGTCTTCACCGATAACACTGTCCCCGACATAACTTAGATGAGGTACTTTGCTTCCGTTCATAATTATGGAGTTCTTTATCTCCACCGCCGCCCCGACATGGCATCCATTACCTATGGCTGTACTTGGCCTGATATAGCAGTTCGGACCGATCACGCAGTCTTCCCCGATTACAACCGGACCGGTAATATAGGAGCCGGACCTTATCACACTGCCCTTCCCTACACTTACGGCACCTTTGAGAATTGCATTGTCTTCAACGTCACCTTGAATATCGGAGTTGAGACCAGCAAGCAGATTTTCATTTGCTGTCAACAGGTCCCACGGGTAACTGGTATCCAGCCATTTTTCAAGTTTTCGATAAGCTACCTTTATATTATTATCAATAAGCCACTGTACCGAGTCGGTTAACTCGTACTCACCCCGCTGCGATAACGGAGTCTGGGTAATAGCTTTGAAAATGTCTTCTGTAAAAAGATAGAGACCTGAGTTAGCCAGATTTGAAGGAGGGTTATCGACTTTCTCATATATACGTTCTACAGAGTCGCCTTCTACCTCCACGGTACCCAACTCCTCCGGATTACCCACTTCAAATAGACTCATGGTATTACCAGGACATTCAGCAATAGTTTTAATATCTCGGGAATCGATGATGATATCACCATTTGCTACCAGGAACCTGTCACTGACATAATTCTCGACAGTTCGTACGGCATCGGCGGTACCCGCCCGGTTTACCTGGGTAACGTACTGTATATTCACTTCCCATTTTTCACCGGAGCCGAAGTACACTTTTACGTTATCCTCATGATATCCGGTTACGAAGACGAATTCCTTCATCCCTGCCTTTTTCATTTCAAGCAGCAGGTGTTCCAGAATCGGTTTTCCGGCAATCGACAGCATTACCTTCGGCCTGTTATAGGTAAGCGGTCGCATCCGTTTCCCTTCGCCCGCGGCGATTAACACTGCCTTGATTGGCATGCTTTCTACCTCCATTTGAAGTGATTTTAGCCTTAACCGGACGCTAAGTCAATAAAGAAATAAATAGCCAATTCCTGGTTTATCACTCAGTCTTTACCCTTATACATAGAAATGATAAAATTAACAATCAAGTCAACTGTCTGGCTGAGGAGTATTAGCTATGTCAGGACATTCGAAATGGGCGTCAATCAAACACCAGAAAGGGGTTGCCGACGCGCGGAGAGGGCAACTCTTTACAAAACTGACACGTGAAATTATTGTTGCGGTAAGGCAGGGAGGATCGGACCCTGATATGAATTTCCGACTGCGGTTGGCGGTCCAGAAAGCGCGAGATTCCAACATGCCCATGGATAACATCGATCGCGCGATCAAGCGAGGTAGCGGAGAGACTGAAGGAACCACACTGATCGAAATGGTCCTGGAAGGATACGGACCGAGTGGGGCAGCGATACTGGTCCAGGCACTTAGTGACAACAAGAACCGTACCGTACAGGACGTCCGAAACCTGTTCTCACGCAACGGCGGAAACCTCGGGGAAAGCGGCTGCGTAGCCTGGCTCTTCCATTCGAAGGGGATGATTATTGTCGATACCGATGTGAATGACGACCCCCAGGAACTGGCTCTCCAGGCAATAGACGCCGGAGCTGAGGATGTCAATATAGAAACAGGTTATGTCGAGATTTATACAACCCCCGAAGATTTTATGACTGTGAGACAGAAACTGGAAGAAGACGGAATTGAGATATATTCATCCGAGGTTACGATGATTCCTCAGACCACCCTTGATCTTGAAGAGAAACCGGCCCTGCAGAACTTGAGACTCTTGCAAAAGCTGGAGGAACTGGATGAAGTGCAGACAGTGTCCAGCAACGTACATTTCACCGATGATATCCTCGAAAAGTTTGAAGCACAATAATCTCTGCTCAGTACATTGAATATTATGAAGATATTAGGTATCGATCCGGGAACCGTCGTAATGGGATACGGAGTTATCGAAGCCGGCGACGGCGAACCGGTATTCATAGAATGCGGTGTGATAAAACCGCCGGCACGCTCCTCCATCGGGGAGCGTTTGAGTTTCCTGTATAAAAACCTGATGGAAATAATATCCACTTACAGCCCGGATGTTATTGCGATAGAAGAACCGTTTGTCGCCAAGAATGCCAGGACAGCCCTTGCCATCGGCCGGGCGCAGGCAGTTGCCATCCTTTCGGCGGCTAACTGTAATATACCTTCCTTTGAATATACACCGGCCCGGATAAAGCAGCGAGTTGCCACTTACGGTGCCAGTTCCAAGGAACAGGTGCAGGAAATGGTAAGACTCCAGCTTGGCCTTGACAACGTACCGGAACCGAACGACGCCGCCGATGCGCTGGCGGTAGCGCTCTGTCACATGGGTGAAGCCCACGTAAATGACCTGCTGCAGCAGTGACTAAGGAATTGATATGATAGCCAGCATTCACGGTAAACTGGAATCGATAAGTACTAATTTCGCGATAGTCAATGTCAATGGAATCGGCTTCCTTGTATATATGCCTACATCAACTACCAATACTCTCGGTCGTACCGGTCAGGAAGTACATCTCCAGACCAGCCTGGTCGTCAGAGACGACAGCATGACCCTTTACGGATTCGCTACCGACGGTGAACTAGAATTATTCCAGGTGCTGACCGGAGTTTCCGGTCTCGGTCCCAAGCTTGCCCTCGCCATGCTTTCCTCGATGAGTGTTGAGCAGGTCAGCACAGCAATAGCTACTGGTAATATCGATTTATTGACCGCTATCCCCGGTATAGGCAAGAAAATGGCAAACAGGCTTGTCCTGGAGCTTAAGGACAAGATCAGCGCCGGGCTGATTTCCGCCCCGGCTGCCCAGCTTGCCGAAGAAAACGCTGAAGTTATTGCGGCTCTTACCTCTTTAGGATACTCGATAGCGGAAGCCAGTCGGGCTGCAGCTTCCCTTCCTGAATCAGACATATCACTCGAAGAAAAGATAAAACTCGCCCTCCAGTACTTCTCCAGTTGAAAATCCTCATATATTATTCCATCTACCGGCAATTAAGCAGTGTATCAATTGTCTGTTGTAACCTCATATAACCTGATGTAACATTATATAAAATCCGATTCATACACCCAATTCATAGCAAATACAATCTTGGAGGATATATATCTATGTTCAAGGATCCTGATATCGGTAAACCGGCGGAACAGCTCCGTAAAGAAAGATATGAAAGAATCCATACTGCCTGGACAGTCGGCATTCCCGACAGGGTACCGGTAAACTGCCCGATGGGATATTTTCCCGCCAGATATACGGGTATACCATTCGCCGCTGCCTATACTGACTTCAATGCATGGTATGCCGCCTGTGAAAAGACCCTCCAGGACTTCCGTCCGGATTCCTTCGGCGCTACCAGCTACCAGTGTGGTGAAGCTCAGGCGATGCTCGAATTGAAGACCATGAAATTGCCGGGGTTCGGTGTCAATCCGTACCACGGACACCAGTCTATCGAGATTGACGGGCTGAAAACAGATGAATTCGACCTGTATATGAAAGACCCTACCGATTATATGCTTCGAGTCCAGCTTCCCCGAATAAGCGATAAACTTAAGGGACTTGGAAATTTCCCTCCCCTTTACCAGCTCTTTAGCGGGCCCGGCGCCGCGCAGGGACTGGCGATGGCGCTCTCCGATCCCGAGGTAGAGGAAGCTATCGATCTACTCAGGGAATCAGGCCATAAAATGAGAAAAGAGCAGGATAAACAGGAAAAATTATGGAAACTAATGGAAAGCTATGGATACTATGCGACCCGTATGGTAGGCGCTCTGCCACCTTTCGATATTATCTCTCATTCGCTTTCCGGTATGCATAACACTATGCTGGCTATGTTCCGCCAGTCTGATAAACTCATCGAACTCTGTGATTTTATCCTCAGCGAACAGTTGAAAAAGACTCCGCTGGTACCGGATGAGAATGGCGACATAAGGATATTCATGACCAACACCCGGGGTATCGAAGAGTTCCTGTCGAAAGACCAGTTTGAGAAGTTCTACTGGCCGACCTGTAAAAAGCTGATAACCACCCTCTGCGAACGCGGAGCCACACCCAATTTTTTCATCGAAGGTCACTTTGACAGCCGTATCGAGTATTTGTTTGAGTTGCCAAAAGGAAAATTCACCGCCGGATTCGAGGCATCGGATATAATCCGGGCTAAAGAAATCCTCAAGGACCACTGCTGTATATCGGGTAATGTTCCTGTCTCGCTTCTCCAGGTAGGCACTGAAGACGATGTTATCGCTTACTGCAAAAAGCTTATCGATAACGTGGGAAAAGACGGCGGCTTCATCCTCTCGCCCAGCACATCCGTGGAGGAAGTGAACCCCAGGAATCTTAAGGCGATGATCGAATTTACCAAGGAATACGGCGTATACAGGTAGGCATATTGACTATTCATGTTGTCCCTCAACCTGACCCGTGAAAACATTCATGTGGACTGCTAATGTGATGAATCGGCAAAAATACTGTATACTATAAATAGTAGTAAGAGACTGGTTACAGGATACGTATAATTAAAATTAGAAATAAGTATTGGATAACCTTGCAAGCGCTACGAAATAGTCAGGGAGGTTATCCAATTTGTTTGGTCTTCACCCGGGCGTGTTATTCGCCATCGCTACCGTTTACTCAATAGCTGTTTTCCTCGGCGTCTGGTATTTCCTCAATTTTTCCCATAACAGAGTATTAAAGAAGTGGCTCTTTTTCAGCCGTTTTCTTGAAAGAGCAAGAAGAAAAGGCGATTCTCCGATAATAAAAAAATACGGACTGGTTGGTCTCGCGATGCTGATGGCAGTCCCCTTTCCGACTATCGGTGTTTATGGAGCTTCATCTCTCTGCTGGATGATAGGAGCGAACAAATGGCGGTCTCTGACAGCGGTCGTTTCCGGAGTCGCGGTATCCAACAGCCTTGTCATTCTATCGTTACTCGGTGTAATTCACTTAACATCGCTTATAGGCTAGGATCTAGTTGCGGCAATTACCGTTATTATTATTCCGCTCGCCCTGAGAGCTTGTCGAAGGGCGCCGTTGTGGTTCGACAGGCTCACCACGAACGTCTTGATTATCCCGCTTTCCTGTGTAACTTGGACGTATTATTTAAATCCTCAATTACAAATCTAGCGTACTATATAACTCAGGCTACGTCCGGTTGTCGATTCACTACGGAATGAAAGAATAATGTAGACCAGGTTCCAGATATCATCTTCGGTCCATATATCTATCCGGGCTGAGGTATCTCCTGGCTCAAGTAATCCCCCACTCCAGGGAATGTAGAAGGTATCCACGTCCACACCTTCGGCGCTCATACCGACTGACTCATCGTTCCAGCAGTTACTCGGATCAGCGAAACTGTTACCGCTGGTAGTCGTGCCATCCCAGAGCTTGGTTCCGTTAAATTGTAAGTAGTCACCGGGATACCACACGTCACCTTCACCGACGAACCCGGTTATCCTGGCGGCATTAATCTCGCCACTCACTGGCTCGGGGATGATAAATCCACCGATGATTCCCCCCTCACTACCATCCCGGTCAAAATCAAGAAATGTACCATCATGGTCCTTGTAGAGGAAATCATCGTAGAGGTAGAGTCGATGTCCCACTGTGTCTACGCTGGAGTATATTATTACCAGTGACCAGCCAGCATAAGCCCACTCATCGCTGGCATCCCAGGTGGCATCTACACTGCCTACACTATATTCAGCATTACCATGGTCGCTAAATTCCCTTACGAGTGCGGTTACATCTTTACGGCAGGAATACGAATAACCATGGGGATTACCGTGACTCGTGTTATCGATGATTTGTACTCTGTCGCCCAAACCAGCCGGGTCGGCAATAATCTCCTGAAAACCGTGCTGTGGACTACCGTTTGCATCGAAATAGACCTGCTGACCATCTATCTTGAAAACAGAAGTGTTGTCAGCCTGCATACCCGTCCCGGTATTCTCAAACCAACCTGACCAGTAAAGATAAGCTTTTGCTACATAGGCATCCGACGGGATATCGTTAACGGTGGCACTGGTCTCATTGAGGAGTATATCCCGGTATTTATGTGAGGTATTGCTGCGTGCCATCAAACTGTTACCTATAGCCCGGTAATCACCACCAATGGCAGGTCCCAGTTCCCGTACTTCACTCTTCGGGAAATAGGCTTCTATCTCAGTATCACCGGCGACAGAGGTAATCCTGTAAACCTTGATGTCCGCATCCCAGGTGTACGTAATGATATCAGTCCCACCCCGTGTCAAGTCCAGGTTAGTATCTACCCAGGAAATTGCTTCAAGGTCCTGGCTGGATGGACTGTTAAACTGGAAGGTCATAGTACTAACCATGGGAGTATCTGCCGGGTTAACTCCGGAGAAGGGCACACTAAAACCGTCGCCAGCGAAGGGATAGGAGCCGCAACTCCATAGTACGACCTGTCCGCCTGCCCATGGCTCAATAATCGGTATGAAGTTATAGGGAGCTCCTTCCAGGCTGCCGGAGCCGCTGACATAAGTGAAGCCGACAGGCAGCCACACTCCGATAGTGTCGATTCTTAATTCTTCGCCGGCATCGGGATAATACTGTATTTTTATCTGGAAGGTTGATATATCGGACACTGTTCCGGTGATTATTACCTTCGGTGGCTTGCCATCAGCACCCATGAGTATACGCTCGGCGTCACTCTCGATCGGAGGTGTCACGTCTTTAGGAATCCAGGAATTCCGAATAGTAGTATTTACAATGAAGGCGTTTACTTTCTCCGGCAGATCATAACTCCAGGAGGTGGTGTAATCATACGGGCTGTAATCAGTAAATGTTTCATTCAAGTGATCGAACCTTACCTGCCACTGGCCATCCTGTATACCCGAGTCTGCAGCATAAAACTCGTTTGTTTTCCTCTCGAATTCCGAACCGGTCCTGGCACCGGTGCTCAAGTAATCCAGAAATGGAACGATTATTAGACTACCCAGAAGTAACAGGATGAACACCAGAATCAAGGTATATCCCCTCTCACTCATTTTACTGCCCGGTATAACACTTCTTTTCTTAGCCATGTAAGTATACTCACCTCAATCGACAGGTCTGGCAACAATCTCAACCAGTCTGGTCTCACTGGAGGTCATGAAACCTGTAACGGTAGCTGTAATTTTAATAGTAACCACGTTGCCGACTACCTGGCAGTTAGTCATCGTAGAGTCGTTTTCAATATGCTCAGCCACAACTCTTGTCTGGTTATCTGTTACAACATTGTCCGCATCATAAGTGACATGCCCTCGCCTGCACATATCGTCATGGATACTGTAGGTGACTTCATTCCTGTTGTTGTTCCAGTCTATCCATGTAAGTTTCAGAGGAAATCCCGAACTCCCGCCGGGTTCGATGATTTGAGCCTGTACTACATCGATCCTCATCCAGTGGACAGCATTCTCCACCTGCTTGATTGCAGTCATGTGGTCGCTGCTCTGGGCAGGATTTACTAATACCTGAAAGATAGTCATAGTTATCGCACCAATAATTAAGCTGGCGATGCACATCGCGACCAGCAATTCAATCAAAGTGAAGCCGCGTTGACACCTGGCTATCAGAGCTGATTCCTTGATCGTCATCTTCTTGTCTTGAAACCCTCCAGTCGCGTTACCTCTTCTCCATCGCAGGTTATTATCACCGTTATCTTCTGGATATTGCCATCTCTGGAAGTAACGTTAGCAGTAGCAATACCGGCAGAATAGCCGTGGTATTCAGTGCCGATTGGAGCAGCAGAATAGGAAGCAGCAAACGGTTGATTCTGGACATACTCCATCTGGCATTCAGCTACATTCTTTGCCGTCTCCTGTTTATCAGTCGAAATGAGTACCCTCGAGCCGGTACTGAAAGTGGCTAAAAAGACAACTGCAAGAATGCCGATAAGTGCAAGGGACAGTAATATCTCGATCAGGGAGAATCCACGCTCGCTTTTCATTGGAATCTTCTCGGGCCTGGTTGAACGATACCCATTCTCTATCTGTGCTTTCCTTCTCTTACAATCGTAAACATCTCGTTCCCATATCATTTCAAAGTTATAGCAACCTGGTACTACAGTCAATAACCGAATAGTTACGGTATCGTACTAATTTGGTTGGAATTGGTAGTAAGTGATTGTGAATGGTTCATCTAATACCGTATTTAACGGAAGAAGGATTACCGCTCTTATCGTAGACTTCAATACCTGAAGTGTTGTGTCTTCCATCAGCATTATAGGAGGAAGTGTCGATCTCGAGACATATAGTAACGATTTTTCTTCCGTATCGGTAGAATGAAATCAGTTATATGCATAGGAGCAAAGTTAATGGCTTTTTACTAAGGTGATTAAAATCTTTCGTGGGGGTGGGGGTGTGTACGATATCCAGGTAAATTTATTAGTTACTTGCCACAGGAATGGTAAAACTGAATGTACTGCCTTTTCCTAATTCGCTTTCAACCCATATCTTACCATCGTGTAATTCTACAATTTTTTTCGATAATGTCAGTCCCAGTCCCAGTCCTTCATATTGTTCAGCAACGCCTTTAGCCCTGAAATACGGCTCGAATATGTGGGATTGGTCCTCCTCACTGATTCCCTGCCCGTTATCATGCACCGTAATCTTTATATAATCATTTTGCAGAGTGGCAGATACCAGGATTTCTCCTCCATGGTTACTTGCTTTCACGGCATTGGTAATTAAATTTTGTATTACCTGTCTTAATCGTTTCTCATCCGCATTAATATACGGAAGTTCAGAGTCTATTTCCGTACGAAGTACCAGCTCGTTACCGGTAATGTTAGTTTCCATGTCTTTGATAACTTCGGATACCAAAGCGTAAGGATCTATCTTGTCCGGTTCTATACTCAATGCACCGACTTCAGCCCTCGTTAACTCAAGCAATTCACTTATTCGGTTGTTAAGTTCAAGAGTACTTCTGTTGATACTATTAATTGCCCTGTCATATGGAGGTTGAGGATTACTTTCTAATAGAAGCTCAGCCATACCTACTACGGAAGTTAATGGTGTTTTCAATTCATGCACAAGAACGCGGGAGAATTCTATCCTTTTCTCGATTTCCCCTTCCAGTTCTTTTCTTAAAGATTTCTCTCCTTCATATAATTGAGTCAATTGTTCGTTAAGGCCAACTATCTCCGAAATATCGTGACCCAGAAATATATAAGATGTTATGTTTTCACCTATGTCTTTAATTGGCGTAACCTCAATATCCAGGATAATTGATTGTTCACCTGCAACTGTTGTCGTCTGAAAATTAAAACTTTTCACGTCATCGTTAGCATCAATATATTTCGATAGATCCGGTAAAAGTTGAGTTATAGGAATCCCGTAACTTTGTCGGAGAGTCTGACCTGTTATCGACTGGGCCGTAGGATTCATATCAATTATATTAGTGTTTTCATCGGTAACGATGAGAACTTCTTTAAGCTTTTCAACGATACTATCACGCGCGATCGGTAGTATGTCTCTCGTTCGGACCTGGGAAAGATTCGCTAAAACAACCAAACTGCCTATTCCAAGTACCCATGCTGTACTGGATATATTTAACTGCAAACGGGATGCCAGATCCAAAGCGTCGAGTAACGCCAGAGTAGCAACAAAGATGGCGGCAATTATCATCACTTTTGTTTGTGTTTTGTATATATTTTGTACTTTGCTAAAACGCCTAAAGAGTAATCCACCTCCAATTACCCCCAAGCAATAAGTGTAAGACATAAATATCCACGCTCCTATATTTTTTGTGGATATTAATGCCTCGAATAGGTTGTCATCATTGAGCAAAACAGACGACCAGACAAAATGATGAATATTGTTAGTGAGGGTTAGAATAAATACACTAATGCAAACACTGATAAGTACGGCTATTACACTAATTTTAAGCCATTTCTGTAATCCAAGATAGAGTAATATAAAAACGAGCCATGCAGTACCCAAAGTCACTGAAAGGCTTAACTGGATACCACTAAATATACTTTTAATGAATAGTGAGTCACTGCTTATCTCAGCCGCATGCGCTGACATCCAGATAGCAGCCGTTGCTACAACGGCGCTGGCCCATAGTGTTAATTCACGTTTGATTTTCGCTTTCTTAACAAAATATACAATACCGACTAATAGCAAACCCGCCATTACATATTCAATTATTACCAGCGATGACCATTGCCAGTTCATATAATCTCCGGATAAACAAAGACTAAGTAAAATTTATTAAGGCAGGTATTTACTAACCACCCGAAAGCAGACCCTGAAAAATGGAGAAATCCACACCATAAGCAATCTTCGTAATAATTCTCCTCATTACGAAATCCATAAAAGACGCCCAAATGCACTGGCTCCTCTTCAGGTTTGTGTACTAAGAGTGTCCTTCTAATAAACCTTTTGATATATAAAAAATACCAAACAAGAATAAATTGAGGTATAAAGATCATAAATTTCACGTAAATATTTCATTAATTTTTCATAATGAATTTTAAGAGAATCCTGACACATGCTTGAACCAGGCGGCATTTTTAATCGGTCTTTATGAGAAAACTATGATTTTGAAAAGCTGCGAAAAATAATAGTGTATTTGCCCGTTATACAAAAAACTGCGCACAAAGACGCAGTTGAAAAAGTGTTAGGGATGGGTTGAAGAAATATAATATCGTTACACGCTTAATTTGACCTTAATCCGGGTCAGAGATACCTGTAATTGCTATCTTCCGGAATAGCTGTCAAGTGTTGTGATACCGACTCTTACATCCGCAGGTAGAATTAGATAGATTGTAAGATATCTTGATCTCTACCGGTGAAAGGAACATACGAAAAAGGCTTGTATAACTATTGCCACGTTTATGAGGGTATAAGAACCGGTTATTCTATTTTGCTCCAATGAGAGTTGTGCGAGGCAAATTGAACATATATCCCTGAATCCAGTATCACAAAGTAGTGGATTTTTTTTATTCTGTTATTTTCCCAGATATCGACTATCTCTCCTCTCAGGCATTTCCCGTTTATATCGCTATCCTTATACATAACCCTCTCGCCGACGTTAAAAGCCATCTTATTAATACCTCCCAAACAGGTCATTTACTATAATAGTACGTATAAAAAGCAAATAATGTTACGTATCTTCTTATTATAAGTAGAAGGAAACCACGGCGATGATCCGATTCACCGTTTTCAAGTGGAATTATCTTGATGTAAACGAGGGGTAAAAAAACAGCCCATGACTGGGCTGCTATATTATTAAAAAGCTATTGTAGAATCCTCAGGTTATCGGTACTTAATAAACGATCGATACCTCATTATAATATATATCTTAAAAATAACTTATGAGTATTCACGCAGTATTTTCTCAGCTTCCAATAAGGCACTTGATTTTTGTGAGTCCGTTTCTTTTGGAAAACTGGTTATTATACCGTCACCCGGCTTTGTTCCGTCTTCCCAGGTCCCGTTGAGTCCTAACTTATACCCGTCATTAACTCCTAAAAGATAGGTATTTGTTACTATATCATTTAAGGACTCCTGTAACTTCAATAAAGCTTCACTTAAGTTCTTCTCATAATTCATGTCCATATCATCAGACCTTTATTTATTATCATGGTACGTGAATGTATTTACTCTCATGCACTCTATCTCTAGTTTTCACTGTACCAGCTTCGGTTTCATGATATATCCGATAAATATATGCGGGTAACGTTCACAAGGATGATTTTCTTTTCATGCGTTCGGACTATTAGCATAGAAAAGAAGTGTTGATAGACTGGCTTTTACAGCCGTTTACTTCCCGGTTGTTTTAAGTGGCAGGACCTTCAGTTAACTCTACAGGTATCCCGTCAGGGTCCTTGATAAAGAAACGGTAGAAACCCCGAGCGCCTTTGACCGGCTCGTTTATGAATTCTACTCCATGTTCCTGTAAGTAGGCAGCCGCAGCCCGGATATCCTTGACCCTTAGGGCTATATGCTTTACACCGATTTTCCGGAGATCGTTTATCAACATCCTTTCGTTGTCCGGGGGTAACCGGGCATCGGCAAACTGGAACATCTCAATGGTAAAATCCGCTTTCTTCAGGAGGGCAATCCTGCCGTGGCCGCCCGGTATATCGATAATCCGTTCGCAGGTAAAGCCGAGAATTTTCACGTAGAAATGCAGGCTAGTATCAAGACTGGAAACGCTTATCGCAGCATGATCGATTGAAAATTCAACGAGTGGAGCTGATTTATCAGTACTATCGGACATCAGAAGACTCCTTTAAGGAATTAGTCTGGAACTGAACCTATTAAACACATCGGTTAAAGTCTATAGTGACCGTATCGACAAGTCAAACCATGAAAACAAAAAAAGGATTGACAAGTGCAAAGATAAGGTGAATAATGTAGCCAATTTATATCGGGAGGTAGGGTATGTTAAAGGATTTCAAGACTTTTGTCACACGTGGGAATGTCGTTGACCTGGCTGTCGGTATCGTTATCGGTGTAGCGTTCGGGGCAATCATTAACTCATTCGTAAAAGATATCATAATGCCTCCGATAGGGCTTGCGTTAGGCGATGTGGATTTTTCCAACCTCTTCGTAGTTTTGAAAGAAGGAACAGTGGCAGGGCCTTATGCTTCTCTCGCGGCGGCCCAGGAAGCAGGTGCTGTCTCGATCAACTACGGTGTGTTTGTAAATACTATTATCAACTTTATAATTCTTGCCGCCGTCGTGTTTTTCTTTATTGTTCGCCCCATAGCAAAAATGCACGAACGCCAGAAAGCAAAGGAGGAAGCCCCTGCACCAGATACGAAAGAGTGCCCCTATTGCTTTACCACGATATCTATAAACGCTACCCGGTGTCCTAATTGCACATCTCAATTAACACAATAATTTATTAAATACCAAAATTTGATAATACAAAACCTTACGAGTAACGGTAAAAGGCTCCTGGTTATCAGGAGCCTTTTATATGAATGATTATCTTCAAATCAAGGACTTCCCAGATTAAATTAATATCTATTCAAATAATATCCCTGAACCTTTGTATTTATAACCGTACATGGTAAAATCCTGGTATCCGGAAAATATCGAAGGGAGTTTTGCATGCAGGAAGTTTATGATTTCTTAAAGAAAGC
>CAZBQL010000008.1:37725-51984 GCA_964493985.1 uncultured Dehalococcoidales bacterium | reverse complement strand
GAGGTCCGGGTGGCCCCGGTGGTCCGGGCGGTCCGGGTGGCCCGCCGCGACCGGAACCATTCCCCGAGGTAGCAGGTGGTTATAATGCGACTTTACTGAGAGTAAATCTAACCGATAGTAAAATAACCACAGAAAAGCTGAGCTACGAATTCTGTCGCAAATATCTAGGCGGTGCCGGTTTTGTATCTTATTACCTGTGGAAAGAAATTCCGGCTGGAGCAGACCCGTTGGGTCCTGATAATAAACTCGTGTTTGCGTTGGGACCTGTCAGTGGAATACCTCTACCGGGAGCGGCAAGGTACTGCGTTGGCGCTAAATCACCCCTCATGGGCGCTATTGCCAAATCGGAGTCCGGCGGATGGTGGATGGCAGAGTTAAAACGCGCCGGCTTTGATGTCATTATCATCGAAGGTAAGTCAGATAAACCGGTATACCTGTTTATTAATGATGGGGAAGTCTCTATTAAGGACGCTTCAAATGTCTGGGGAAAACCGACCAAGGAAACTGAGGAAATTATCAGGAAAGAACTGGGTGACGATAGAATACAACTGGTCATGATCGGCCCCGGTGGGGAAAATATGGTGCGTTATGCCTGTATTATGACCGGAAACATCGATGCAGCAGGGAGAGGTGGTTTAGGAGCGGTAATGGGTTCGAAGAATCTCAAGGCAATTGCTGCGAGGGGCCATAACCTGCCTAAAATAGAAAATGAGGAAAAGCTTGGTGAAATCAGGAAGGCGATGAGTACGCCCAGCCCGATGTCTCAGACCGGTACCGGTGGCCCCGGTATCGTGGGTATGGAAGGCTCGGGTAATCTACCGGTACGTAATTTCCGTGATGGTCTATTCCCCGGTGTCAATGATATACATGCCGGCGTGATGAAAGAACAGGGTATTCTGACCGGAATGGAAGGATGTTACGCCTGCCACGTGCGCTGCAAGAAGGTAGTAAAATTTGAAGAACCGTATAATCACGATCCTGCATACGGGGGTCCTGAATATGAAACGATGGCGTCACTGGGTTCTGACTGTGGTGTTAATGACGTAAGAGCTATCTGTAAAGGTAATGAGATATGCAATGCCAACTCACTTGACACTATATCCGCTGGCAGTACCGTCGCCTTTGCCATGGAATGCTATGAAAAAGGTTTGATTACCAATGAGGATACCGGTGGACTGGAGTTGAAGTTCGGCAATGCAGATGCCATGATAAAAGCTCTTGAAATGATCGTAAAACGGGAAGGTATCGGTGATTTGATGGCCGAAGGTACAGCCCGTATGGCAAAGAAAATAGGTAAGGGGTGCGAGGAGTTCGCCATGCACACCAAGGGGCTTGAACCCGGCATGCACGAACCAAGATTGCAGACCGGGCTCGGGTTTGGGTACATGATTAATTCACATGGTGCTGATCACGGCGGCAGTTTTGGAGGCGGTACTTCACCAATGGGTATTGAAGCGCTTCATCCTTTCGGGATTCTGGCTCCGGTACCGGATGACCTGAGTCCATTGAGAATAAGCGTTTATAAACTTACCTACTGTATGGGTCGCATAGGTGATTGCATGGTGCAATGTTCCTACGTTCCTTCAAACTGGGAAAGGCAGGTTGAATTACTCAACGCGGTTTGTGGCTGGAAAACAAGCCCGCTGGAGTTGTTAAAAATCGGTGAGCGAGTGGTAACGCTCATGAGGTTATTCAATAATAAGCATGGTTTTACTGCTGCGGACGATGAATGGCCGGAACGATGGTACCAGCCCAAAACAAACGGTGCCCTTTCAAACAAGTATGTTGACAGAGAACAGATGAAAAAAGCAAGGGGCTATTTCTACTATTACATGGGATGGGATTCCGAAGGCGTGCCTACACCGGAAAAACTCGCGGAGCTCGGTATTTCCTGATTTCCTGGTTAGTGGTAATAACACACTGGCAACGCTTGCCCAAGCTATAAGACTGCAGGGTATTCTGATATCCTGCAGTCTTAATTTTCTTTCCTGACTATCTCCTTGGCTTCTTCCCAGAGGGCGTTTTTTGCATCGAAAGACAGATCTACAAACACCAGGTTCCGTTGCCGGCAAAGGTCTTCCATACAGGCAAAACGGCGGAAAAACTTATTATTCGCACCACGAAGAGCCGTCTCGGGATCTATGCCTTCCCAGCGAGCGATATTCACTATAGTAAATAACAGGTCTCCGAACTCTCCTTCTTTTTCCTCGCCGTCTGCAGAGTCTTTAATCTCTCTGATCTCTTCGACTACCTTATCGATTACGCCTTCCATGTTACGCCATTCAAAACCGACATTAACAGCTCTTCGTGAAATCTCATAGGCATAACTCAGGGCAGGCATATGCTTCGGTACACTCTCCAGCATCGATGTGTCCTCGCCCCTCTCCTTGCTCTTTAATTTTTCCCAGTTATGGGAAACTTCTTCAGCGCTGCTAACCTCGGTCGAACCGAACACGTGCGGATGCCGGTATATCAACTTCTCATTAATTCCTTTTATCACGTCGCCGATATCGAACTCTCCGGTTTCGGCGGCTATTTGGGCGTGCAACATTATCTGGAGGAGGATATCACCGAGTTCTCCCTTCAGCTTCTCCGTATCGCCCTCGTCCAGCGCTTCCAGGGCTTCATAGCACTCCTCGAGAAGGTACTCCCTCAGTGACGAGTGGGTCTGCTTCCTGTCCCAGGGACAGCCGTCGGGCGCACGCAACCGGGCGATGATCTCAACCAGCGTCTCGAAACGGTCAAGGTTTTCGTATTCGGACAACAGTATCTCCTCAGTAGTGATTATACAGACCTTATCGCGGGGAGGCAATTAATACTTAAATACCATTATAATTTATAATTTGGTAATTATCCGCTCAAAGAACGCCCTGCCCACGGTATCAAGCTTCTCTTCTTCGGGTTGAATAAGCCACCACAGGCAGCTTACACAGGTCAGATACCGGTAAAATCTCCGGACTACCTGGATACCGGGCAATACTTCCTCTAGTCCCTCACGACCGTAATACTCCACCAGAAAGCGTTCTGTCGTTTCCTCAGACCAGTCCATGAATGTCAACAGGCAGGCAAGATCTAGCATTCCCGAGCTGATTCGTACCTCTCCCCAGTCAACGAACACCGGGATCCCGTCAGACCTTGACATGATATTATCACCCGCCAGATCGCCGTGCGTTAAAGCCGGCCGGATGTTCGCCAAAGCTTTCTCAACATCGGGGATCAAGGCAATATAGGTACCGTAATGGCTGCGTACCATCTCCAGTACCGGTACGTATTCATTGGGCAGATTTTTCCAGTATTCATTTCCTCTATGGATGACAGCGCAATGATCAGCGAACCTCTTACTCACTGTCAGGTGTATATCAGGCCGGTCGTCCGGTATCCCTTCGATTTCGGGGAGTTTAATATTATGAATCCCGCGGAGTGCCCGGGCGAGTTCAATACACCAGGTTTCCGGCTGTTTCATCTCGGGCGTCGGGGATAGTAAATACTCCATCAGAAAACCGTCGATTTCTTCCAGCCATCCACTCACTTCGGGTACATTCGATTCCGGCTCGGTTGTATTCAGATACGTTAATACCCTGTGTTCTCTTAATACAATCTCTCTAGCCTTTTCCCTGGCTAATTTGAGTGCTAATTTTTCGTGATTTTTCTCGATAATGAGAATGTCGCTTGTTGCTCCGTGGGTGACGATATCGACTGGTTGCCAGCTGTTTTTCTCCAGGAAGTCAGATACCTCTTTTCGCGAAAGGATTTTCTCGATAGACATTTTATTACTCTATCTCATGAATCAGTCGGAAGCACGGATCCGACAAACTCTCTCTGTCCCTGAATGAAATCCTTCGCCGGCACAGCCTTTTTACCTTCAAGCTGGACTTCGGAAACCGCCAGAACTCCGTCGCCGGTACCTATCCCCAGAACGTGTTTATTCGATAGTTTAACGACTTTGCCCGGGGGCGTATCCTCTTCAACGATCACAGGTTCGGCTTTCAGGATTTTCAACTGTTTCCCATTCCACCTGGTGTAGCAGCCCGGCCAGGGATTATAGGCGCGCACCCGTCGCCAGATGTCGACCACCGGCATTTTCCAGTCGATTTCTCCGTTCTGTTTACTCATCTGGCCGAAATAACTTGATATTGAGTGGTCCTGCTGCCTGGGTACTATCTCGTTCTTCACCAGGCGGGGCAGCACGTCCAGTACCATCTGCACTGATACCAGGGCAAGTTTCCCCGTTAGTATTCCCGTAGTATCATAGTCCGTTATGGGTATCTGTACCTGCCCGAGGATATCGCCTGAATCGACTTTCAGAGCGACTCGCATCAAAGTAGTACCTGTGAACTCATCCCCCGAAAGAATTGCCGAGACGACCGGCGCCGCGCCACGGTGTCTCGGGAGTAAAGAAGGATGAATGGCCAGGCAGTCACGGGATGGAATTTCGATTACCGTCTGCGGTAATATCTGTCCGTAAGAATATATCAGGATGTAGTCCGGTTTATAGGCCACCAGCCGTTCTATTATAGATTCTTCCCTGAAATTATCCGGCTGCTCCACAGGCAGACCGTACTCCATTGCCTTCTTTTTAACAGGAGTAGCAACGACGGATCTTCCTCTACCGGATTCTCTGTCCGGCTGGGTATAAACAGCCGCGATATCATATCCGTTAAGCAGGATATATTCCAGCGTTGGAACAGCGAACCACGGGGTGCCCATAAATACAATATTCAATACCGTCTCCCGCCAGTAATTGTAGCATTGAAAATTTTTAATAACAACAAAATTGAATTACGGCTATCCGCTGGAAAAACCTTAAAAAAAGAAGTCTGACGGACTTTCAAAGGGCTTGTAAGAACCAGAAATCGCCATCAACAACCATTAAAACGGTTGCCATCCAAAGACCTTGTTTTGGTATGATGGTTACTGTTTCCGCAACAAAGTAACCCGTAGATAAGAGGCATTTTACCACCCCTCCCGCCAGGGAGAAATACTAGGCCAGCTCTTGTGGTTAAGAGAGAGGGAGAAGAATTTGACTGAATCCGGATCCGCGCAGCAGGTATGGGAAGCTGCATTAGGTGAGTTACAGGTACACGTTAACAAACCAAACTACCGCACCTGGTTATCGAAAACGCACGGCATCGGGTATGAAAAGGACAAATTCGTGGTCGGCGTACCTAATACGTTTGTTTCGGAATACCTGGAGAGGAACCAGCGCTCCCTCATTGAGAAAGTACTTAGAGGTATCACAAGGGATGAAGTCCAGGTACATTTCAGGGTAAACGGCAACCATGGAAGCCTTCAGCCGATTTCTAAATCCCGCAGCAAGGCTGTCGTCGCCCAGCAGGGAAGTCTGCCACTCTTTAATCCAAGATATACCTTTGATACATTTATCACAGGTGTCAGCAACCAGCTCGCATTTACTGCCGCACTGACAGTAGCTCAGAGTCCCGGCACCAGTTATAATCCCCTGTTCATATACGGAGGATCAGGACTTGGTAAAACCCACCTGCTTCACGCCATCGGACATAAAGCTCTTGAAAACAAACTTAAAGTTCTCTACGTCCGGGCAGAAGAGTATACCAACCAGCTTATGCGAGCTTTCAAAGAGAAAAAGACCGAAGAATTCAGAAACCGCTACCGGAGTGTCGACATGCTCCTCCTCGATGACGTCCAGTTCTTCAGTGGAAAAAACCAGACCGAGGAAAATTTCTTTCATACTTTCGATGAATTACATTCGGCCGACCACCAGATAGCAATTACCTGTGACCAGCCTCCCCGTTTACTGCCGTCACTTCAGAAAAGACTTCGATCCAGGTTCGAAGGCGGTCTGGTAACGGATATCCAGCAACCGGACTTCGATACCCGTCTGGCTGTTCTGCGCGCTAAAGTATCCCAGAAAGACCTGGAATTATCAAACGAGGTACTGGAGACGATAGCTCTCCAGATTAAGCAGAGTATCCGGGCTCTCGAGGGTTCTTTGAACCGGGTGGTTGCCTATTCCAGGCTGATACGGGAAATGATTACCCCGGAACTGGCTATCCAGGCTCTTAAAGATATCTCCAGTAATACTCTCCCTTCAACTCCGGCTACTCCCCAGCTTATAATGGAAGCCGTTGTCGACAGTTTTCAACTTACCCCTTCCGACCTCAAGGGCCGTAAAAGAGACGAGATGACAGCGCTTGCCCGTCAGGTCGCAATGTACCTCATTCGCCAGGAAACCGATTGCTCTCTTTCCGCAATCGGCAAGGAGCTCGGTGGAAGGACACCTGCAACGGTAAGTCATGCTTATCAAAAAATAGCCGACGATATCAATAACGATCCGTCACTCAAGCGGAAAGTATTCGATATCCAGCAGGAAATCCACTCAGCAACCGGGAATCGGGTTTAAACACCTGCCCTGATTTTTTTCATATTTCCTTAATATTTTTAATAAAACCTACTGGTGTTTGATAACCTCTTATCTATCCACTCTTAAAACAAGTTAATTTGAATAAGAGCATGCTTAATTTTACACTCGCTGATTTCGTGCTACTATTAGTAATAATAATCCTTAAACAATATAAAGAATACCTGATATTTAAAGGGGTAATAATAATTGTACGATAGGGTTGAGATAAGTGTTAAAGCAGGTGATGGCGGGGATGGCGTGGTAAGCTTTCGCCGTGAGAAGTATGTTCCTTTTGGAGGACCTGATGGTGGTGATGGTGGAGATGGGGGTAACATCGTAATAAAAGCGGACCCAGGTATTACCGACCTGAAAATGTATAGACAGCACAAGCTGTATAAGGCTGAAAAAGGCGAGAACGGCAAAGGGCAGAAGAAACATGGTAAGAGCGGTAATGACCTGGTATTGCTTGTGCCGGTTGGAACTATAGCTCTTGGAATCAGCGGTACCGCCGAAGAACTGCTCATAGCCGATTGCGAAGAACCGGGACAGGAGGAAATAGTTGCACTGGGTGGAAGAGGTGGACAGGGAAATACCCACTTCGCCACGTCTACGAACCAGGCGCCGCGAATAGCCCAGAAAGGTGAAAAGGGCGAGGAGCGTACTCTGGTATTGGAGATGCGGTTGATCGCGGATGTCGGCATTATAGGTTTCCCCAATGCAGGTAAATCTACCTTGCTGTCAAAGGTGTCGGCTGCACACCCGAAAATCGCCGGTTACCCCTTTACTACGCTGGAACCGGTCCTTGGCGTAGTTGAAGCGGGAATGAAAGAATTCATAATAGCTGAAATACCGGGTCTGATAGAAGGCGCCCACCTTGGTAAAGGGCTGGGACATGATTTCCTGAGACACATTGTTCGGACCAAGGTGTTGATTCACCTTATTGATGGTACTTCCGAAACACCTGTAGAAGATATGATAAGGGTCAATAACGAACTTAACCTGTATGATCCGGAACTGGCCAGGAAACCCCAGATAGTCGCTGTGAATAAGATAGATTTGCCGGGGATGAAAGAACGTCTGGATGATATCGAGACAGAATTCGGACATGCCGGTGTTTCCGTGTTATTTATATCGGCGGAGACAGGAGCGGGAATTCAATACCTGGTGGATGAAACAAGAGATTTACTGGAGAAATCCGGCAAACGAATACGTGCGGGGAAAAAAGTACCTTCAGCGGTGTTCCGTCCCCAGCCGAGACAGACGGAAGCTACGATTAAGAAAGACGGGGATATATACGTTGTAAACTCACCCGACCTCGAAAGGATAATTTCCGGCGTGGATATGACGAGTGACGAAGTACGCCGCCAACTGCAGCGTCCCATGTCAAGGTATGGCGTCACCAGGGCGCTTGAGAAGGCTGGAATCAAGCCCGGTGACAAAGTACGATGCGGTGATTACGAGTGGGAATGGTAACCGGTAATACGAGGTATAAATAGATGAAAACAGGGATACTTGGCGGAACGTTCGATCCCGTCCATAATGCCCATTTGATGATAGCCGGTGAAGCTCTTAGGCGCATTGAACTGGATGAGATTCTTTTCATACCGACGTCCCGTACACCCTTGAAGGAAGATGCCGTCATCACTCCGGTTGAACACCGGTTGAAGATGCTGGAGCTTGCCGTTGCCGGTAATCCTGCCTTCAGACTGTCCGGGATTGAAATAGACCGGGCGGGGATATCCTATACGGTTGATACCATTGCTGCACTAAAACAGTCGCTTGGCGACGGGTCTGAGCTATATTTCATTACCGGGCTTGACAGTCTGGTAACTTTACCGCAATGGAAAGAACCGGGCAGGATAATCAGGATGTGCCGACTGGTAACGGTGCGAAGACCGGGCTATGAAGTCCCGGATATCGATAAACTTGAGAAAGATATACCGGGAATATCGGAAAGCCTGATTATACTAGATGACCCGGCGCCTGACGTAAGCGCGACTGATATCAGAAAAAGAGTTGCTGCCGGTCTATCGATCAGCCATCTTGTCCCGATACCGGTAGAACAATATATACGCGAAAAAGGACTGTATAAAAACAATACCGACAGGTAACCAGGAGGAAGTATGAATGCCATAGGAGTGGTTGGAAGCCCGAGAAGAAACGGAAATACTGAAATCATTACGAAACATACCCTTCAATCTATCGCCGAGGAAGGGCTGGACACAGAGTTATTAACGCTGGCAGGCATGGATATCCGCCACTGTGACGGTTGCCAGTTCTGCAAGGCAGAACATAACGAACGGTGTCATATAGATGATGACCTGATGCCGATATACGAAAAACTGAAAGCGGCGGACGCGATAATACTGGCGTCGCCGGTATATTACGGTTCGGCAACCTCACTGATAAAGTCTCTGATGGACAGGATTGGCTATATTGGTGGCCAACGTGGAGTGTTTGCCGGAAAAGTCGGTGGACCGCTGGTAGTAGCCCGGCGCGCCGGTCAGAATTTTACCCATGCCCAGCTGCTTTTTTGGTTCCATATACTCGGTTTTTACATGCCTGGCTCGACCTACTGGAATATATCATTCGGTCGCGAAAAAGGCGAAGTGAACGATGACGAAGAAGGCATGCAGACTGCCTGGAACTTCGGCAAAAACATCGCCCACCTAGTAAAGAAACTCAAGGCGTAGTAGAAAAATCCCAGAGCAGTCATTGCGAGACTCGGTGTCAACAGCCGAGACGTGGCAATCTATACAAATACTTGATATTTGACTATTGGCTCAATCAGTTTCAAACTGCCAAGCTAAGTTTTGCCTAAGTCGTCAGCGAGAATCTGTACAACTTCGTTAATGCTTGAATAAAAGTGTTGCAGAACGCAAATGGCTCGCCATGATAAAACAACCACACACCGATTGTATTATCCGTGCTGAACAACTCGTGATTTCAGATTTTTGAATTTTCAAATGTAAGCAATCCACCGTTTTCTATTACAGTTGGTTTATTAAAATCATAGTCCTTGGGCGTGCCACCGAAATAATAGTCTATTACCCGTACGTTTCCAGCGTGAGTAACGATTAAAACATTTTTTTCTTTGAAGTCTTGTGCAACCATATCACAAAAGTCGCAGTTTCGTTTTATAAAATCTCTCCAACTTTCCGTACCCTTCTCGCCACTCATGATTGCTTGCCAAAGCATTTTCATGACATCCGCAGTTTCTTCTGTACCCTCAAATTCACCACAGTCTATTTCAACGAGCCTGTCATCAAACACAATCGATCCTTTGTAGATAATCTCGCAGGTTTGGTGTGCCCGTGTCTGGGGACTGCAAAAACACGCATCAAAATTAACATTCCTCAAGTTTTCGGCTTGTAGTTTTGCCTGGACTATTCCTGTTTGATTCAAATAAGTATCTGTTACGCCATTGGCCTTCTTGAATAAGTTCCAATCGGTTTCACCCTGACGGACGAGGTATATCATAATAGTCCCCCCGATTTGAGATTAGGTTGATAATCGGATGAGTTTTCAGTATAAATTTGATAAATGATAGAACAAATATTCTAATTTGTCAAATGATACCTTCTTCTCTGAATTAATACGAACAAGCTTTGAAATGAGGTACCCCATAACCGGTGGCGTGAAAAAAGCGGAACTACCTTTATATATAAGGAGACGCAAGGATTGTCCTTGCGTCTCCTCTTTTTTGTATAAGAAACCGGGTTAGTACATCATCGGACTCAGCACATAGATAGCCCAGCCGAGATATTCGCGTTCGTACCGCAGGTAATCGTCCTGGTTTTTTCGAAGGCGGTCGATGACATCCTGTCGCTCGGGATGCTCTGGATTATCATTTATCCATCGCACCATCCCACGCCAGTTCCCTGCATTGTACCTGTCCCAGTCATCGAGACTTGCTCTGACCATGTACTCGATATCATACCCCTCTTCGTTTGAAACCTGGAGAATCTCATGTTCGTACAGGGTACCGGGCGGTGCCGAACCGTGGAGATACTCCTGTAGGATATCATTCTTCAGCCAGTAAACCTCACCGATGACTATCTCTCCTCCGGGTTTAACATGTTTCCTCAAGGCCTGGATGGTCTCCCTGAAACTACCCCAGATAAAGGTGGCGCCGATGCACAAACCCGCATCGTAATTCTGATCCTCGGTAGTATATTCCGCTCCGTTTGCGTGTACGATATTTATACGGTTATCAAGATTTCTTCCTGTTATCTTGTTTCTCGCCGTTTCGCAGAACTGTTCACTGATATCTACGCCTGTGCCCGATATTCCGAATTTTTCTGCCCAGAGTGCCAGCAGTTCACCCTTGCCGCAGCCGAAATCGATCACGCGGCTGTCGGCGTTAAGGTTCAGCACGTCGCCGACCGCGAGTATTTTCTCGCGTGACGACGGGTTCAGTATCTCCAGGTATTTATGTGATATATCCATCAATTCGAAGAATTCCATTGTTTTTAGCTCCTTTATTGTTTGAAAAATGTAAAGCCGCTCCCGAAGGAACGGCGCTGTATCAGCTTATTCAGATTTATGCCTAGCCGGAAATCCTGCGGGATGTTGTTCTTTGTCTGTCATGATATGTCGCCGTCATATCCATCCCTCTTTTGATTTCCGTATTTTATAAATTGATCTTGTAACTGCTAGATATCAAGGTTCTGGACACTTTTGGCACGCGCCTGGATGAATGCTTTACGCGGTGGCACTTCTTCCCCCATCAATGTATGGAATATGTGGTCTGCGTCGACCGCGTCGTCTATATTGACTGTAAGAAGTGTCCGGGTCGCCGGGTTCATCGTTGTCTCCCAGAGCTGCTCGGCACTCATTTCGCCAAGGCCCTTGTAACGCTGTATATCGATATTCTTGGCGCCCTTGAGTTCCTTCAGTGCTTCGTCCCTTTCCTGTTCCGAGTATACCCATTTTTCCGTTTTACCGTGTTTCACGCGGAACAACGGCGGCTGCGCGATATACAGGTGTTCGTTTTGGATCAATTCGGCCATGTGCCGGAAGAAAAAGGTGAGTAACAGTGTCCTGATATGGGAACCGTCGACATCGGCGTCCGTCATCAGTATTACCCGGTGATAGCGAAGTCGCGCAAGGTCCAGTTCGTCGTCTATCCCGGCTCCCAGGGCGGTAATGATAGCCCGGATTTCCGCATGTGCCAGCATCTTGTCGGACGGAGCTTTTTCTACGTTCAGGATTTTACCACGGAGAGGGAGGATCGCTTGGAACCGCGGATTCCTGCCCTGCTTGGCGGAACCGCCGGCGGAATCACCCTCTACCAGGTAAAGCTCGCAGTGTGAGGGATCTTTCTCGGAGCATTCCGCAAGTTTGCCGGGCAGGGTAGCGGAAAGCAGGCTGGTCTTCTTTACTATCAGGTCGCGGGCCTTTCTTGCGGCTTCCCTTGCCTTGGCGGCAAGTATAACCTTTTCCATTATCCGCTTAACGTCATCCGGGTGTTCTTCGAAGAAGAGTGACAGACCCTCGCCGACCACGCTTTCTACAATTCCTTTTGTTTCGGGGTTACCTAGCTTGCCTTTTGTCTGGCCCTCGAACTGTGGTTCTGACAGCTTTACACTGATAACCGCTGCCAGTCCCTCTCTCACATCCTCACCGGTGAGGTTCGGATCGTCATCTTTGAGAAACTTGCCTTTATGCGCGACATCGTTGAGAACACGGGTTAAGGCCGTTCGGAAACCGGTAAGATGGCTGCCGCCATCAGCAGTATTAACACAGTTGGCGAAACTTAAAACAGTCTCATTAAAACCATCATTATACTGGAGAGAAGCTTCTACCATCGTACTGTTCACAGACTTGTTGATATATATGGGCTGCTTCATTCGCACGTCCCTGCCCCGGTTTAATTGACGAACGAAACTGCTGATACCACCCTCGAAGTAGAAGGTCCTCTCGTCATCCGTTCTTTCGTCGATAACTTTGATTTCCAGTCCCTTGTTCAGGTAGGCCATTTCACGGAATCTATCGGCAAGAGTGTTGAAGTTGTAATTTACAGTACCGAATATTTCATCATCGGCAAGAAATATGGTGGTAAGGCCTGAGCCCTCGGCTTCGCCTGTTTCCGTAACCTTTCCCTGTGGAATACCTCGTATGTATTCCTGCTCGTACCGTTTCCCTTCCTGCTTGACAATTACCTTGCACCAGGCTGACAGGGCGTTGACAACCGAAGCGCCGACACCGTGAAGGCCGCCGGATACCTGGTAGGTCTTGCCGCCGAATTTAGCGCCGGCATGGAGAACCGTCATTACGGTTTCCAGGGCGGATAGCTTTGTGGTAGGATGCTCTTCAACCGGGATACCGCGGCCGTTGTCCTCAACCTTGATAGAGTTATCCGGCTGTATGGTGATGAGTATCTTATCGCAGAAACCGGCCATGGCTTCATCTATGCTGTTATAAACGATTTCATATACCAGGTGATGAAGACCGTTAACATCGGTGCTGCCGATATACATACCTGGTCTCTTACGTACCGCTTCCCGACCGCCCAGTACATGGATTTCCTGCGCTGAATATTTTTTAGAACCCTTTTTGGTCTTAGTATCTTCAGTTTTATTCATAGTTTTTTCGACCATAGGCGTGCGTTACTCCTTATATAGTACCTGAAAATTGACCAGACAAATAGACACAACGTAGATATTTTAGAGACGATAAAGTGTGTGATACCGGATCTGAAAGGCAACCGTTGGTATATGCGGTTTTATAAGTTACCATTGAACTATATTATACCATAAATTGAGCGTAATGTGAAGCTTTTGAGTGTGCTGAGCTGCTTTATCACAGGTAAAAGGTTGACAATCGCAAGAAACCTGTTCATACTATGCGGGTTGTCTTATCCGCCGATAATATATACGGGAGTGACTATTATTAATATTGAAGAAGTTTTAAAGACGGTACGAGAATATTCCGGAAAACCTCCCCTCTTCGAACCGGGCGAGGAGAAATTCTGGGATGACGACCATATATCGATAGGTATGCTGCAGGCACATCTCAGCCAGGAACACGAAGCAGCCAGCAGAAAGACTGAAGCTATTGAAGCCCAGGTTGAACACCTGGCATTCACCGGTATCCTGAAGGAAGACGACCGGGTCCTGGACCTTGGATGCGGACCGGGACTGTATGCCAGCCATCTTTGCCGGAAAGGACTGAAGGTTACCGGCGTCGATATATCCCGCAGGTCGATTGAATACGCGATCAAATTCGCCGTGGAAAATGACCTGGATATCGATTACCGTCTTACCGACTTTTTCGACATCGACTTTTCAAGCGAGTATGATGCCGTAATGCAGATATACGGCGAATTGAACACATTTTCGGATAAAAAGCGGGAGGCGTTTCTCACGCTGGTGCATAAAGCCTTGAGACCGGAAGGCCTGTTTATTTTCGACGTCACTACCAGGGAGTTGAGGAACAAGGAAGGTGCGGCTAACCGGTGGTACCTGTTCGATGGCGGGTTCTGGCGACCTGGTAAACACCTGTTCCTCGAAGAAGGATTCGATTATCCCGAGGATGATGTCTGGCTCGACCAGTATATAATTGTAGATGAGTACGAAGTGAGGATATACCGTAACTGGTTCCGCGATTATTCACTCCGCACGATAAAGAATGTGCTTGAGAAAGCAGGCTTCTCCATCCTGCAGATATGGAACGACCTGGACGGCACTCCTTACGAAGAAGGCGGCGACTGGCTGGCTGTTGTGGCTAAGAAGATATGAGTCAGATTATCTCCGCTCGAGGACCAACAGACTGTTCCCCCGGTGTTTTTCTCTCTTTCTTACGATAAAACTGTTCTGGTTTTGCAGAGCGGTTATGATCCGGGTTATTGCGGTTGAACTGGCCGAGAGCAGGGCTTT
>CAZBQL010000008.1:8576-37625 GCA_964493985.1 uncultured Dehalococcoidales bacterium | reverse complement strand
AAAGCAGTATGTTGTCCGGAGCAGGATCCTTTAGTCCGCTGATGGCTTCGATCAGGAGTTCGCTCCTGTGACCGGGCGACTCGGGTTCGGGTAAGTCGTATGCGGTGTTCATCCGGTAACGCAGGTTATGGAACAACACCTCTGTACTGTTCTGCCAGTAGATTCCCCTCTCGAATCCGCCGGTAACAGGTTTTACAGGTTCACCGGTATTTTCGATGAACCTGTAAAAGAACACGGCGTGACCGCTCCTTTTTTTATAAAGCAGGATTTCAACATTAGCCAGACTCTCCAGAAGGCTTTTTACGGTTTCTTCGAGAGGTGTAATAACCACGATGGCGACCAGTCCGTTGTTTTTCAGGTAACCGGTGCCATCCTGAAGTAAACTGGTTATCACCGGCTCTCCGGCTTTACCCGGAATGTTCGATATTATCATGTTAAAGTCGGTTTCGGTCACATCGTCGAATCCCAGGCTGCCGTATATCTCCGCCCCTTTTATCCCGTTCAGTTCCGCGTTCTGGCGTGAATACTCGACTGCTAGAGCATCCCTGTCAAGCATGTGGATAGTACAGTCATTATTCAGTTTCTTCAGCGTCAATCCTATAACTCCATAACCGCATCCGGCATCGAGTATCTTTGAAAATTTGTCAGTACCGAATTCAGAAATTAATGTTCTCAGCAGAAACTGCGTCCCGATATCTACCTGGAAACTGCTGAAAAGGTCCTGCGATACGCGGAATCGCATTTCCTGCCGGTGATACCTGAAAGTCAATTCTTTCTTAAAATAAGCGTCTTCATTCATACGATATACAAGTATAATCTATAAATGATGTTCTTCGGAATACTGACGGCGTAATACCTATCGGATTTTTTCCTCTAAGATCTCTATGATGTTGGTAAATATCACTGCTTTTTTGGTATTCTAGTTTCTAGGAGGGAATATGGATTCTTTCTATGGAGAATTTCTTTCATTACTCGATGAGGGTAATAAGGAACGTTGCGTCAACCTGTGCCTGGCAAAACTCTCGGAACATACGCTTGATGTTGTCACACTCTACCAGGATATTCTTGCCCCGGCTTTAAGAGAAAAGTTCTGTCGTTCCAGGGATGAAGAGATATGTATCTGGCAGGAACACATCAGGACATCCATAGTACGAACGATTATCGAATGCTGTTATCCGCTTGTGCTAAGGGAAAGAGATGAGAAATATCTGTCCACTAGAAAAGGGAAAGTAGTTGTTCTCTGTCCTCCTGATGAAGCGCATGAAATCGGTGCCAGAATGGTCGCTGATTTCTTCCTTCTAAACGGCTTCGATGTAACCTTTATAGGGGCAAGCACACCGGGAAGTGAAATAATCGAGGCGATAACTCATTTTAAACCGGAGTATGTTGCCATCAGTATCACTAACGTTTTTAACTTAATCGTTACAGCGAAAGCGGTAGGTAAAATTCTGGATTTGAAAAATACCCTGGATTTCGAAGTGATACTGGGAGGGCAGGCATGCAAACATAATCCGACAACCTGCCAGAAAATGAATGCGGATATGATTCTCGACACCTTCGATGATATCCAAAAATTGGCGGCTGGAGGATCAGATGCTTCCGTTTAGATTGGCCGTCCGTTTCCTCAAAGCAGGGCGTGGACAGACTATCCTTATAATCACCGGTATTAGTATAGCGGTTGCCGCCCAGATATTCGTTGGCTTGTTAATAAACAGCCTTCAACTTACGATAATTAACAGGACAATCGGCAATCAGCCACAGATCACGATATCCTCGGCTACAGATGATGTACGTATAGCCGACTGGTCAGGTCCGGTGGAAATGATTGGTGATACAGAGATGGTGAAGGTTGTTTCCGTGTCGGCAAGCGGTAATGCCTTCGTTCAGAAAGGGATAAAAACCTCTCCGGTACTCCTTCGAGGTATGGATTCGAATGCTGATGATATCTATCGATTCACGGATTCTCTCTATTCTGGAGAAATGGCAAACGGACATAACGAAGTCATAATTGGTAAAGAGTTACAAGAGGAGTACGAATATAATCTCGGAAATAAATTGGAGATTTCAGTACCGGGTGATAAAACAGCAACCTATCTCATCACGGGCTTTTTCGATCTCGGCGTGCAACAGTTGAACAGGTCCTGGATTATTACGGATATTGAAACGACACAGAATCTTTTTGGATACGGCGATGCTGTAACTGATATTGAAATAGGGGTAACGGATTACTTTAAAGCAGATTCTCTGGCTGCGAGTATCACGACCATGCTGGATAATCCTGCACTCAAGGTTTCAAACTGGAAGGATGAAAATGAGCAGCTTCTGAGCGGTCTCCAGGGGCAGAGTATCTCAAGTCTTATGATCCAGATATTCATAGTCGTTTCAGTAGTGATTGCCATATCAGCCATTCTGGCAATCACCGTATTTCAGAAATCACGCCAGTTGGGAATACTCAAGGCGATGGGTATTAAAGATCGTTCAGCCAGCCTGATATTTATTTTCGAAGGCCTTATTATAGGGTTGATCGGTTCGGTTATAGGAGTGATTCTAGGACTTGGTCTTCTTTACGGGTTTAACGCCGGGACATCTCAGTCAGGTTCTCCGGCATTGATTGATCTCTATATTGATCCATGGTTTATCATACTGTCATGGGGAATCGCTATTCTTGCATCGGTCATTGCTGCACTGGTTCCGGCAAGAAGATCGTTACGCCTTAATCCGATAGACGTGATTCGCGAGGGGTAGATGGGAAACATTATTGAGCTCCATCAGGTAGATAAGATATATCGGGGTGCCATTGATACGCAGGTACTGTATGGTATAGAGCTTGCTTTTGAAGCTGGTTCCTTTAACTCGATAGTAGGGCAATCCGGCAGTGGAAAAACAACACTCCTTAATATCATGGGTACCCTCGACCGCCCTACTGCTGGACAGGTGATTATTGATAACCAGAATACAGTCGAGATGACGAAGGACAAACTTTCAGAACTGCGGAATCAGATTATAGGATTTGTGTTTCAGTTTCATTTTCTACTGCCGGAATTTACGGCGATGGAAAATGTTCTTATGCCGTATTGGATCAGCAATAAAACGCTGTCTGCCGAAATGTTGAACAGAGTAGATGAACTGTTCGAACTGTTGGGGATTTCCGGGGTGAAGAATAACCTGGCTACGAGGATGTCCGGCGGCCAGCAGCAGCGGACAGCAATAATCCGGGCTCTGCTCAACAACCCTAAACTGGTACTCGCTGATGAGCCGAGTGGCAATTTAGATTCAGATAATACTGAGTCCATATATAGGATTTTCCGTGAAATTAACGAGAAGTATGGAACCACCTTTGTCATAGTAACCCATGACCGGCGGATTGCAGAGCAAACAGACAGGATAGTGGAAATCCGTGACGGGCGAATCGTGATGGATATTAGGACATAGTTTTTCTACAATACAATCCGCTAATGTATGTATGACTTTTGTCCTGTTTAATAAAAGGAAAAGATTAATGTTCATCGTCGACAGGATAAAAGACTGTAATTTAACACCCCCACAGACCGGTAAAAACATGCTATAATAATGTGGGCGGGTTAGATTCAGAAAATATTAGCGAAATATTGACATACTCGCAGGCGCTATGATAGACTCTTTATTTAGCGCTTTGTAGCTCAGTATTGCAGGCTGACAGATTGAATATGACCGTCAATCTGTCATTTGGGTGGGCTAATGCTCATCCATTTTAATTGTAGGAGACAGGAACATTATGCCAACTATTAACCAGCTCGTACGTAAAGGACGAAAGAAGGCGGGGAAAAAGGCTAAAACCGTCGCCCTTCGCTATAATTTCAATTCCCTGAAGAACAGGATGGTTGAAAGTAAGGGATGTCCGCAGAAACGCGGTGTATGCGTCCAGGTCAAGACACAGACCCCAAGGAAGCCTAACTCGGCGCTCCGCAAGGTAGCCAGGGTAAGACTGAGCAACACTATGGAAGTGACCGCCTATATACCCGGTGAGGGACATGAACTCCAGGAGCACTCGGTCGTCCTTATCCGGGGCGGACGCGTCAAGGACCTGCCTGGTGTCCGGTACCACATCGTAAGAGGGACCATGGATACCACCGGGGTAAACGGCAGGAAGCAGGGACGCAGTAAATACGGAACTAAACGTGCTAAGTCAACAGCCGTGACTGACTAGGAGGAAAAATGTCACGACGGAATCGTGCCGAAACTAGAGAGATATTACCTGATTCAAGATACCATAATCCTATGGTGTCCAGGTTGATTAATAAAATAATGCTTGACGGGAAAAAGAGTACAGCCGAGAAAATTGTCTACGGTGCCCTCAACGTGCTGGAGGAAAGGGAATCACAGCCGGCAATTACCGTTCTTCAACAGGCGGTCAGAAATGCCACTCCTCAGCTACAGGTAAAGTCACGTCGTATTGGGGGTGCCACTTATCAGGTGCCGGTCGATGTTAGCCCTGAACGGAGCCTAACTCTGGCTTTACGCTGGCTTGTTGCCTCAGCCCGGGCAAGACAGGGAAAATCTATGATCGAAAAACTGGCGGCGGAACTTGGTGACGCCGCGAAAGGGCAGGGGGCAACCGTCAAGAAACGCGATGATACCCACCGGATGGCTGAAGCGAACCGGGCTTTCGCTCATTACAGATGGTAGGGCATCCCTCAAGAAAATGCTATGGTAAAAACAGCTACTAACAAATTAGAAATAAGGGGTAAATCTGTGTCCAGGAGTTTCCCGTTAGAGGATATCCGGAATATGGCTTTCATAGCCCACATCGATGCCGGTAAGACTACCGTCACCGAAAGGATACTCTATTATACAGGCCGGACTTACAAGGTTGGCGAGGTACACGAGGGAACGGCGGTAATGGACTGGATGGACCAGGAAAAGGAACGTGGTATTACGATTACCGCGGCAGCCACTACCGCATCATGGAAAGGTCACCGTATCAATATTATCGATACACCCGGACACGTCGATTTCACCGCCGAAGTAGAACGAAGCCTTAGAGTTCTGGACGGCGGTGTTGTCGTGTTCGACGCTGTTGCCGGCGTGGAAGCACAGTCGGAAACAGTATGGCGGCAGGCGGACAGGTACCGTGTGCCGCGTATCTGCTTTATAAACAAGATGGACAGAGTTGGTGCGAATTTCGATCGCACCATTTCTATGATAGAAGAACGGCTTAAGGCTAAACCGCTGCCTATCCAGTTACCTCTCGGTAGCGAGGAATCATTCCGGGGCGTTATCGACCTTATAGAAGAACGTGCCTGGAGTTACGACGGAAAACTTGAATCTCTTCCCAGGGAAGAAACCATTTCCGAAACTGATAGAGCTCACGTTGAAAAACAGCGACAAGTCCTGATTGAGAAGCTCGCTGAGTTCGACGACGAGATACTTGAAGCATATCTTGAAGGACGGAATCTCACCGTCGCCGAGATTAAGGCTGCTGTCAGAAGAGTGACCCTGGTAAACAAGGTTGTTCCTATATTTTGCGGCAGCGCGTTGCGTAATAAAGGAATGCAGCAGTTGCTGGATGCAATTGTGGACTACCTCCCATCCCCGCTTGACGTACCTCCGGTAAAAGCCGTGAATATCAGGGGAAATGAAGAAGACATACCTGCCAGTGACAAAACTCCGTTTTCGGCACTAGCCTTTAAGGTTGTGTCTGATCCGTTTGTCGGCAGGCTGGTATATTTCAGAGTATATTCCGGCAGAATTGAAGCCGGAGCACAGGTATATAACTCCACTACCCAGAAGAGGGAAAGAATCGGCAGACTGCTTTTAATGCATGCCAATCGCAGAGAAGAAGTTGACGAAGCAGACACAGGGGCCATTATAGCTACCCTGGGTTTGAAGAATACATTTACCGGTCATACTCTCTGTGATCCTTCTCACCCGATACTCCTTGAATCGATCAAATTCCCCGAGCCTGTAATATCGGTATCGATTGAACCCAAGACAACCCTCGATCAGGATAAAATGGGGACTGCTCTCCAGAAACTGACCGAAGAAGATCCAACGTTTAAAGTTGAATACAATAACGAAACAGGCCAGACGGTAATTTCAGGCATGGGAGAACTTCACCTTGAGGTGATCATTAACCGCCTGCTTTCCGAATTCAGGGTCGGAGCTAAAGTTGGTACACCCAAGGTTGCTTATAAAGAGACTATCACGGTACCGGTCCAGGCCGAAGGCAAATTTGTCCGCCAGACCGGCGGTCACGGCCAGTATGGACATGTCCGTATAGAACTCGAGCCGGGAGAGAAAGGCAGCGGCCTGCAATTTGTCAATAGTATCAGGGGCAATGCCATCCCGAAACAGTATATTCCGGCGATCGAGGAAGGGATCAGGGAAGCAATGGCAACCGGCGTGCTTGCTAATTATCCGGTTGTAGATATCAAGGCGAATCTTTACGACGGAAGCTATCACGAAGTAGACTCCTCGGAGATTGCTTTCAAGATGGCAGGCTCTATGGCGCTTAAAAATGGTGTCGCCAAAGCAAAACCTGTGATTCTCCAGCCCATTATGAAAATCGAGGTAGTTACACCCGAGCAGTTTCTCGGAGATATCGTCGCCGACCTTAATGCAAGGAGGGCGCACATCGTATCGATAGAAACGTATATAGACACGACTACGATTCATGCTCATATTCCGCTGGCTGAGGCTTTCGGTTATACAACCAGTCTAAGGTCTCAGACACAGGGAAGGGCAACACATTCTATGGAATTTTACGAATATCAGGAGCTACCTGCGGACCAGGTAGCTCAACTTACGAATAAAGCAGGATATTGAGGATATGCCTAAACAAAAAATTCGTATCAAGATAAAAGGTTTCGACCACAAACTGGTGGACCAGGCGGCTGAACAGATTGTGGAGACAGTCGAACGGACCGGAGCGGTCGTCTCCGGGCCGGTACCGCTGCCCACGCGTATACAGAAATACAGCGTTATCCGTTCGCCTTTCATTGATAAAGACTCTCAGGAGCAGTTCGAGATCCGGACTCACAAGCGTCTCATCGATATTATCGAAACAACCTCGAAGACGATTGATTCTCTTACCGGACTCAATCTGCCGTCAGGTGTCGAGATAGACATTAAGATATAAATGCCGGGATATAAAGAATGCTAGAAGGAATATTAGGTAAAAAACTGGGTATGACCCAGGTATTTACGGATGAAGGTAAAGCCGAAGCTGTTACCGCGGTCGAAGCTGGACCGTGTACCGTATTGCAGATAAAGACTTCCGAAAAGGAAGGCTATGACTCTGTACAGTACGGATTCGGTGAGGCGAAAAATATCAATTCTCCCCGTAAGGGACAGATGAAAGAACTCGGTAACTTCAGGTACCTCAGGGAATTGAGAGTGGAAGATACCTCGGATATTAATGTTGGCGATAAAGTCGATGTCAGTTTGTTCCAGGAAGGCGATGTCGTCGACATCACCGGGATATCTAAAAGCAAGGGATTTGCCGGTGTAGTGAAGAGACATGGATTCGCCGGCGGACCGAAGACACACGGACAGTCGGACAGGCACCGCGCTCCCGGCTCGATCGGAGCATCTGCTTCCCCGGGCAGGGTCTGGAAAGGGACCAGGATGGCTGGGCATATGGGCGGCGACAAAGTAACCGTACGTGGTCTGAAAATAGTTAAAGCAGACCCGGAACGCAACCTGTTGCTCATTAAAGGGGCGGTCCCGGGAAATAAGAACGGGCTTGTAATGATAAGGAAATCAGTCAAGGGGAAAAAGTAAGTGCAGATACCGGTTTATAATAAAAACGGTGAAGAGACTGGAAATATCGAGGTTAGCGAGTATGTGTTCGACATACCTTTTAACCGGACGGTCGTACACCAGGCTGTCGTCAGGCAGCAGGCAAATGCCCGTCAGGGAACTTCCAGCACCAGGACGCGGAGCGAAGTAACCGGTTCCACCAGGAAATTATACCGTCAGAAAGGTACCGGTAATGCCAGGGCAGGCAGCATTAAATCCGGGACCAGGCGTGGCGGAGGAGTCATGTTCGGACCTAAACCACGCAGTTACCGGCAGTCGATGCCCAAAAAAATGCGTCAGTTAGCCTTGAGATGCGTATTATCCGGGAAAGCGAACGATAAAGAACTGGTAGTAATAGATGAACTGGTCTTTGGAAAACCTGTAACGAAAGAGATGGCGGGAATACTCTCAGCCCTGGGCGTGGATTCTACTGCATTAGTAGTAACCGCAGACGCTGACGAGAATGTCGTGAAATCGGCCAGGAATATTGCAGGTATCAGCATTATGCCGGTGGACCTGATGAATGTAGTTGACATACTGTCGCGAAAGAAACTGCTTATGACCGTGGACGCGGTGCGAAAAGCAGAAGAGATATGGGGCGAGAAGCCCTCCGAGGGAGGAACCGATGCACCTGTACGAAGTGTTGCGGCGTCCACTGATAACTGAAAAATCTACCGTCCTGCAGACAGAAAACAAATACGCTTTTGAAGTGGCGAGAGAAGCAAACAAGGCGCTGGTAAAAGAGGCCGTCGAAAAAGCGTTTAAAGTTGACGTATTAAAAGTAAATATTATAAATATGAAAGGCAAAAGCCGGAGACTGGGACGGCGCCAGTTACCTCCCCATCCCTGGAAGAAGGCTATTGTCACCCTGAAACCGGGCGACTCGATTCAGTTCTTCGAAGGTTCTTAGGGACTTGTTAAAGGAAATTATCAGGAGTTTATATAGAGAATGGCGATAAAGGTATACAGGCCGACCTCCGCAGGTAGGCGCGGCATGACCGGGGCGACTTTCGATGAGATAACGAAGACAAAACCGGACAAGTCGCTTGTCCTGCCTTTAAAGAAGCAGGCCGGGCGTAACAGCCAGGGTCGTATTACCGTGCGTCATCGCGGTGGCGGAGCAAAGAGAAGACTCCGGGTAATCGATTTTAAGAGAGATAAACTCGGCGTACCGGGTAAAGTGGCGGCGATCGAGTATGATCCCAACCGCTCGGCCCGGATTGCCCTGATTCATTACGCTGATGGTGACAAGAGATATATACTGGCGCCGATAGGACTGAAAGTCGGCGATACTGTAAAAGCCGGCGAGGATGCTGAGATCAGGCCGGGTAACGCTCTGCCAATGAGGAGAATTCCCAGCGGGACCCTGATACACAATGTCGAAATGCAGCCGGGAAAAGGCGGACAGATGGTGAGAAGCGCCGGAATGTCCGCCCAGATAGTCGCCCTGGAAGGTGACTACGCGTTGTTGAGGCTTCCTTCCGGAGAATCGAGACGGGTTCGCAGCAACTGCATGGCGACGATCGGTCAGGTAGGCAACGTCGACCACCAGGGAATCAAGCTGGGTAAAGCCGGCCGGAAACGCTGGCTGGGTATAAGACCGACGGTGAGAGGTTCGGCCATGACCCCGCGTGACCATCCCCATGGCGGCGGTGAAGGAAGAAGTCCGGTGGGTATGCCCGGGCCCAAGACTCCCTGGGGTAAACCCGCCCTTGGATATAAGACACGTAAGCCGAAGGCTTCGGATAGACTGATAGTAAAGCGTCGGGGACGTAAGTAGAAAATAAAGGGATAAGCAGATATGTCAAGGTCAACTAAAAAAGGACCGGCAATCGATCAGAAATTGATAAAAAAAGTCGATGCGATAAACCGCTCAGGTGAAAAGACCGTTCTCAAGACATGGTCACGATGGTCGACAATTGTTCCTGAGATGGTTGGACTCACTATCGGCGTACATGACGGACGACGCCACGTCCCCATATTCATTACTGAAAATATGGTGGGACACAAGCTTGGAGAGTTTGCCATGACAAGGACCTACAGGGGACATGTATCGAAGGCAGAACGGACTTCTCAGGTCAGAAAGAGATAAGGTCTTAAAGAGAAATGGAAGTAAGGGCTATTTCAAAAAATACGGGAATTCCACCTCGGAAAGCGCGATTGCTGGTGGATATGGTTCGCGGGAAGCAGGTAGAGCAGGCACTCGATATGCTCAGGTTCATGCACTCCCCTTCAGCGAAGATAGTGTCCAAGGTAATACAATCGGCGGCCGCCAATGCCGAGGATGTTTTTCAGATTTCGTCTTCGGACTTGAAAATTGTGAGAATATACGCAGATGAAGCGCCTACTATGAAAAGGTATAGGGCCAGGGCGCGGGGAAGGGTCAGCCCAATCCTCAAACGCTCCAGCCATATTACAGTAGTCGTCGGAGAACAGGAGAGCTAATGGGGCATAAAGTTCATCCTACCGGTTTTAGAATTGGCGTAATACGTGACTGGCAGGCCAAATGGTATGCCGACAAGCATTACGCAGAATTTTTACAGGAAGACCTGAAACTCCGTGAGGGTATTCAGAAAAGGTATTCTGAAGCCGCCGTTTCCCAGGTAGAGATCGAACGGCAGGCGAACAAGGTCTCGATTACTATCTATACTGCCAGACCCGGTATCGTTATCGGGAGAGGCGGTCAGAGAGTAGACGAAACAAGAGCCTACCTTGAGGACCTTATCGGTAAGAAGGTCCAATTGAATATCCAGGAGATTCAGCGCCCCGAACTGGATGCTTATCTGGTAGCAAAACAGGTAGCGGAACAGATAGAACGACGTATTGCTTTCCGAAGAGCTATGAAACAGACCCTGCTTCGTACGATGCAGGCCGGTGCAAAAGGTATGAAAGTAAGCTGCGCCGGGAGACTGGGTGGAGCGGAAATCGCCCGTCGCCTGACCATGCATGAAGGCCAGGTTCCGCTGCATACACTGCGGGCAGATATAGATTACGGATTCATCGAAGCGAAAACAACGATGGGACGTATCGGTGTAAAAGTATGGATATACAAGGGTGATATCCTGCCTGAAGCCAAGGAAGACGAACTGGAAGAAAGTATTCTGGAATCGGTTGCAGAAGCAGAGGCGGAAACGCCTGTCACCGAAGAGGGACCGGAGGAAGAAGCGCCGGCATCTGAGGAAAAGGTTGAAGAACCGGTTGCCGAAGCAGAGGTTGAAATAGAAGAAACACCTGAAGAATCCGTTGCTGAAGCTGGACCGGCTGCCGAAGCACAGGTAGTCGAAGAAACAGTAGAGGTACCTGCTCCAGAAACGGAAGAAGCGGTAGAAGAGGAAGCGGCAGGACCGGCAGAAGAAGAAAAACCCGCCAAACCGGCCGCGCGAAGACGAAAGAAAGCTACAAAAGAAGAGACTGAGGAAACAACGGACGAAAAGCCGGCAGAAGAAGAGAAACCTGCCAGACCGGCCGCAAAGAGAAAAACCAGGGCTAAGGCGGAACCCGAAGAAGAAAATACTGAAGGGCCGGTAGCCGAAGCAGAACCGGTAGAGGAAGAGGAGAACAGTGCAGCAACCTAAGCGTGTGAAATTCCGTAAGGTACAGAAAGGGCGTCGCCGGGGTAAAGCCAATACGGGCAATACTATTGCTTTCGGTGATTATGCTCTGCAGGCTCAGGAATCGGCATGGCTTACAGCCCGGCAGATTGAAGCAGCTCGCCGTGCTATAACCCGTCATATCCGCAGGGGCGGGAATGTATGGATCAGGGTTTTTCCTGATAAACCCATAACCAAGAAAGCTGCCGAGACGCGAATGGGTTCCGGTAAAGGAGCTCCTGATCACTGGGTAGCTGTGGTAAAGGCGGGAAGGATTTTGTTTGAAATGACAGGAGTCAGTGAAGAAGTGGCTAAAGAAGCGATGCGGCTGGCTTCTCATAAACTGCCTATACCAACCAAGTTCCTGGTCAAGGAATCAGGAGTACTGGCAGGAAGTGAAAAATAAGGCGGGAGATTAACCTACGGTGAAAGTAGATGAAATCAGGGCACTGAAGCCCGGTGAACTTGAGAAACAGCTTGAAGAAGCTCATAGAGAGCTTTTTGACCTGAGGTTTCGGTTATCTACCAGGCAACTGGTCAATCATAACGAGATTGGAAGGGTCAAAAAGGATATAGCCAGGATAAAGACGGTTATCAGGGAAAGAGAACTGGAGATTAGATAGGTTTTCCGGAATGATTCCGGCAACTGTTTAAAGGTGCAGATGATGGAAAAACAGAAAAAAACACGCATCGGACGGGTAATAAGCAATAAAATGAATAAGACTGTCGTTGTTGGAGTCGAAACCTCCAAACGTCACCCGCTCTACAGGAAAACTGTGAGAAGAGTCATTAAATATAAGGCTCATGATGAAGAGAACCAGTGCGCTGAAGGCGATGTCGTGAGAATTATAGAGACACGCCCGCTGTCCAGGGAGAAGAGATGGCGTGTCAGTGAGATTATTACCAGGAAGGATGCGGTCGAGGTTACTCCCGATGAAGTATCCTGATGCAGGAGTTTAAGGACTAAGCAGGATGATACAGACCAATTCGAGATTAAAAGTAGCGGATAACACCGGAGCCCGTCAGATAATGTGTATCGGAATACTGGGAGGTACCGGAAGAAAATATGCCCATGTTGGTGACGTGATAACGGCATCTGTTAAAAAGGCTATCCCAGGCGGAGCAGTGAAAAAGGGAGAAGTGGTCAGAGCGGTTATTATACGTACTGTACACCCCTACCGGCGTCCGGACGGCTCTTCCATCAGGTTCGATGAGAATGCGGCTGTTATCCTGACCGACAAGAACAATCCCAGGGGTACCCGTATCTTCGGGCCGGTTGCCAGAGAAATCAGGGAGAAAAACTATACCAAAATAATATCCCTGGCCCCGGAGGTTCTGTAATTATGAATATAAGAAAAGATGATACCGTAATGGTAATAGCCGGCAAAGATAGAGGCAAAAAAGGAAAGGTACGTTTCGCCTACCCGAAGAAGGGAAGAATCCTGGTAGAAGGTGTCAATTTCGTAAAAAGTCACGCCAGGCCGACGGGTCAGGCAAGGCAGACAGGTATAATAGAGAGGGAAGAATCTATTAATGTTTCGGACGTAATGCTTGTCTGCAGTAAATGTAATAAAGCTACCAGGGTCGGTCACCAGCGCCTTGGTGCCGGCAAGAAAGTCCGGGTCTGCCGGGCCTGCAATGAGGTGATTGACTAAATGTCACGGATAAAGGATAAATACAGGAATGAAGTGGTCGCCGCTCTGAAAGAGCGCGGCGAGTATAAGAATGTAATGGAAGTCCCGCGCATTGAGAAAGTGGTGCTTAATATAGGTGTCGGTGAGGCGATACAGAATGCGAAAGCTCTTGAAGGAGCGGAAGCTGACCTGGCAGCCATATCCGGCCAGCATCCCATAACCACGCGTGCCAAGAAGTCTATCGCTAACTTCCGTCTCAGGGAAGGAATGCCGGTAGGATTGAAGGTTACGCTTCGTGGAGAAAGAATGTATGACTTTCTCGATAAGCTGATGAATACAGTGCTGTGCCGTATTCGTGAGTTCCAGGGAGTACCCCGTACCTCATTCGATGGTCGTGGTAATTACACTCTGGCCTTCAGGGAACAGACCGTGTTTCCGGAGATAGACTACGACAAGATCGATAAGGTTAGAGGGCTTGAGGTATCGATAGTAACAACGGCAAGGACAGACGAGGAAGGCAGGCAGCTTCTGGAGATGATGGGAATGCCTTTCGCTGTTGAATAAATTGGAGTAATAATGGCAAAGAAATCAGAAATCGCAAAATGGCGGCGTCCGGCTAAATTCAAGGTACAACAGCATAACAGGTGCCATGTATGCGGTCGCCCCCGTGCTTATATGCGAAAATTCGGCTTGTGCCGTATTTGCTTCCGCCAGCTTGCCCTGCTGGGACAGATCCCGGGCGTAAGGAAATCAAGCTGGTAAATAATAAAAATAATCAGGAAATAAAGAGGCTACTAGTGGATAATAGTCTGAAGGAGGAAGAGTGACCATCTCTGATCCTGTAGCGGATATGCTGACGCGGATACGAAATGCCGTAATGGTAAGGCATGATTCGGTAGAGATTCCATCCTCTAAGATAAAAGTAGCTATTGCTAAGATTCTTAAAGAGGAAGGCTTTATCAACGATTATGAAATGGTGAAGGGTAAGACCAACCAGATCATAAAGATTCATTTGAAGTACGATGAAAACAGCGAGCCGATGATTGCCGGCCTGGAACGAGTAAGTAAACCAGGTCTGAGAGTGTATGTCGGCCAGAAGGAAATCCCGCGCGTAGCCGGTGGACTGGGCATCGCCATCCTTTCAACATCCAAGGGTGTGATGACAGGACAGGATGCCTGGCACCAGGGGATTGGCGGAGAACTCCTTTGCTACGTATTGTAAACAAAATGCTGGAGCAGCAATAATGTCTAGAATAGGAAAAATGCCGATAGACGTTCCCCAGGGCGTTACGGTAGATATAAGTAAAGAGGAAGTCGCCGTTAAGGGACCGAAGGGTGAACTGAAATGTTCCGTTGATCCGGATATGATAATCACTCTGGATAACAACGTCATTACGGTTGCCCGTCCTTCCGATGGCAGGGAACATCGTTCCATGCATGGGCTGACACGTACCCTTGTAGCCAACATGGTCGAAGGAGTAACCAGGGGATTTCAAAAGGTCCTGGAAATAGTCGGCGTCGGTTACAGGGCTGAAAAAGTTGGAAATAATATTCAGCTCCGTATCGGATTTTCTCATATGGTACAAATTGAACCTATGCCGGGCACATCGCTTGAAGTGGAAAGAAATAATCGCATAATTGTTACCGGTATTGATAAAGAAATAGTAGGTGAGATGGCAGCAAGGATCAGGGCAATCCGCCCACCCGATGTCTATAAAGGCAAAGGGATCAGGTATTCGGGCGAGACCATCCGCCTGAAACCGGGTAAAGCAGGTAAGGCTATAGGCAGGAGTAACTAAAATGGCAAAAGATAGCCGGAGAGTAGCCCGTCTGCGAAGACATGCAAGAGTAAGGGCAAAAATAAAAGGAACATCGGAAGTACCTAGGCTGTGCGTCTTCCGCAGTCCAAACCATATATATGCCCAGGTAATAGATGATTCACAGGGCTGTACACTTGCAGCCGCATCAACTCTCGATGCGGAAGTAAAGAATGAGGCAAACGGTAAAACCAAGACAGGTAAATCAGGACTTGTCGGTACTTTGCTGGCCAAGCGGGCAAAAAGCAAAGGAATAAAAACGGTAGCCTTCGACCGTGGCGGGTTCAAGTATCACGGAAGAGTAAAAGCACTGGCTGATGCTGCCCGTCAGGAAGGTCTGAAGTTTTAGGGGAGTCGGTAAAATATGCAGGAACGTCTAAGTACAATAGACCCTACGGAATTAGCTCTTAACGATAAGCTGATAAACATTAACCGCGTCGCCAAGGTAATGAAAGGTGGTAAGCGGCTGAGTTTCAGTGCGCTTGTCGTAACGGGTGACGGAAACGGACACGTAGGTATCGGACTTGGTAAGGCAAATGAAGTTCCCCAGGCGATAAATAAGGCGAACGCGAATGCCAGGAGGAGCCTGATAAAGGTACATCTCACCGGAACGACAATCCCGTATGCAACAACGACCAAATACGGAGCCGCCAGAGTAATGCTCAAACCGGCGGCGCCTGGTACGGGAATTATCGCCGGCGGCAGCATCCGTGCTGTTCTTGAGGCGGTTGGTGTGAAAGACATCCTGACGAAATCACTTGGCAGTACGAATCACATCAATGTTGCCAAGGCAACGATGCTGGCTCTTAGCAGGTTAAAGGACCCGAAGGCAGGAGTGGCAAGGCGTAAGGGGCTGCCCTTAACTCCTCCCGAGGAGGAACCCCCTGCACCAACCCCGCCTCCTATGGGTGTTGATGAGGAATAAATCTTAAAATGACGAAGCTAAATATTACACTTATCAAAAGCGGAATAGGATACAACCAGTCGCAGAAGAGGACTCTCAGGGCATTGGGTTTTCATCGTTTGCACCAGTGTGTGACTCACGAAGACTCATCCTCTGTCCGGGGTATGATAAACAAGGTAAGACATCTGGTAAAGGTGGAGGTAAATACTGATGAGGCTTGATACACTTCGTCCTGTTCCCGGCACCAGGAAAAACAGGAAGCGTGTCGGTAGAGGAAACGGAAGCGGTCATGGCACGTATTCCGGGCGTGGTGTCAAAGGACAGAAATCACGCGCCGGGTTTAAAATCCGGCCTGGATTCGAGGGCGGACAGCTTCCGATGATAAAACGTCTGCCGCGTCAGCGTGGTTTTACGAACATTTTCAGGACTGAATACAGCGTGGTCGGTGTAGGCAGTCTCAGTATATTTGAATCGGGTTCGGAAGTAACTCCGGCTGAACTCCTGGCTTCCGGACTGGTGAAATCGATGAAAAATCCGGTGAAGATACTTGCTCAGGGTGAGATTGAACGTCCTCTGACCGTAAAGGCACACAAGTTTTCCGCAGCCGCGAAGGCCAAGATAGAAGCGGCAGGCGGTAGTGCCGAGGAGGTGGTGTTTGCGCCAAAAGCAGACTAGACCCAGACTTATCCAGGCGATGATAGATGCCTTCCGCCTGCCTGATCTCAGGAAGCGGATTCTTTTCACGTTCGGCATACTGATAGCGTTCCGTTTTATTGCCCACGTTCCCATGCCGGGAGTCAACGGAGATGCTCTTGCGAGTTTCTTCGAGCAGAATACTTTGTTCAGCATGCTTGATATGTTCAGCGGCGGAGCGATGAAAAACTTCAGCGTCGCGGCGATGGGTGTCTATCCTTATATTACCGCCTCCATTATCATGACACTCATGACACCTGTGATACCGAAACTCCAGGCTATGGCGGAAGAAGGAGAAGCCGGCAGAGACAGGATAAACCGGATCACTCACTGGTTGACCATACCTATTGCGGGTTTCGCTGGGTACGGACAGATTACGTTACTCAGAAACGCACAGACACCGGTATTTACGGATATCAGTGGGCTGACTATGGTTACAATGATAGTGTCGCTTATTGCCGGGACGGTCTTCCTTATCTGGCTTGGAGAACTTATTACCGAATACGGTATCGGCAACGGCATATCTATTATCATATTTGGTGGTATTGTCGCCGGTTACTGGCAGACATTCGGCAGCGGGTTCCTTACAGGACAGGGACAGCTCGGGGGTTTGATCGCCTACATACTCATTGCGCTGGCAACGGTAGTAATAATAGTATTATTTACGGAAGCACACCGTCGTATACCGGTGCAGTACGCCCGGACCGTCTATCGCGGTAACCGGATGTATAAACAACAGGGTTCAACTCATATACCTTTACGGGTAAACACGGCGGGAATGATTCCTCTGATTTTTGCCATGTCGCTGACACTATTCCCGGGAATGATAGCCAGCTACTTTATGGGACCTGAGAGCGCTCCGAATTTTGCCAACACGATTTACAATATTTTCCAGCCAAATGCCGATATGCCGGAAGGTCTCATTTACTGGGTAATATATTTCGTGCTGGTCATCGGGTTCGCCTTTTTCTACACCATGGTGATATTCCAGCAGCAGGATATGGCTGGTACGCTGCAAAGACAGGGAGGTTTCGTGCCCGGAATAAGACCGGGGAAATATACCTCGGATTATTTCAATCATGTTATTTCACGGATTACCTGGGCAGGAGCTTTATACCTTGCTTTCGTGGCGATCATACCTTTCATGGCAAGGGAAATAACCGATGTGCAAATGATACAGCTTTCCAGTATGGGACTGTTGATCGTTGTGGGTGTGACGCTGGATACGATGAAACAGATGGAAGCGCAGCTCACAATGCGGCGCTATGAAGGTTTTATCAAGTAGGAGTTATTGATAAAATGGGCGCCGATTTAAAAATAAATATTGTTTTCCTGGGTGCTCCCGGGGCTGGTAAAGGGACCCAGGCAGCGAACGTGGCCCGGGAACTGGACCTGGCCCATATCGCCACCGGGGATCTTTTCCGGCAGGCACAGTCGCAGGACACCGAACTCGCCAGACAGGCAAAATATTATATGGAAAAGGGACAGCTTGTCCCTGATGAAATAACCATAAAAATGGTACTGGAGAGAATATCGGGACCCGATTGTGCAGGCGGTGTAATTTTCGATGGATTCCCAAGGAACCTGTATCAGGCGGAAGCGCTGGATAAAGCTCTGGCCGGCCAAGGAAAGGCCGTCGATAAAGTTGTTTATATAAAGGTTTCGGAGCAGGAACTCCTGAAACGGTTGACCGGGCGGTGGATATGCCGCAACTGCCAGACTCCCTACCACGAGGTTAACTCGCCTCCGAAGGTGAAAGGAATCTGTGATAAGTGCGGCGGTGAACTCTATCAGCGCGCTGATGATAAAGAAGAAACGATAAAAGAGAGATTGAAGATTTTTTTTAACGAGACCTCAGCCTTGATCGACTATTATTCCCGCGAGGGAAAGCTGCTGGAGATCGATGGTGAAGGAAAGGTTGAAGAGGTAAGCAAGAGGATAATAGATTGCCTTAAGGAAGAATTTGTTCGTTAAGGAAAACGATGGGTATAATGATAAAATCCGACAGGGAAATAGAGATAATGCGGCAGGCTGGCAGAATAGTCGCCACTGTACTGGCAGAATTAAAATCACAGGTGAAGCCGGGCGTGAAAACAAGAGCGCTGGATGAAATAGCACTAAGAGAGACTGAGAAACTGGGCGCCATTCCCTCTTTCAAAGGTTATCACGGCTATCCGGCCAGTGTCTGTGTCTCGATTAATGACGAGATTGTGCACGGGATTCCCGGTAACCGCGTTATGAATGAGGGCGATATAGTATCGATTGATTTTGGCGTAATTTATGATGATTTTCAGGGCGATGCCGCTCTAACTGTTGGAGTAGGCCGTATTACCCCTGAAGCTGAAAAGCTTCTTGAAGCTACTGAAGGCTCGTTGATGGCCGGTATTCAGGTAGCACATGCAGGAGCGCGGCTGGGAGATATCTCTTCGGCAATACAGGAATACGCTGAATCGAGAGGTTATTCGGTGGTTCGTGAATATACCGGACACGGAATCGGTCGGAATATGCACGAAGACCCGCCCATACCGAATTTCGGCCTTCCAGGTCAGGGCCCGCTGCTGAAAAAAGGAATGACCTTGGCACTGGAACCGATGATTAATATCGGTGACTGGCGGACCAGGCTCGAAGATGATAATTGGACGGTTAAAACCAGTGATGGCAGCCTTTCAGCGCACTTCGAACATACCATTGCCGTCACGGCTGAAGGTTCGGAGATATTGACAGCCTTATAATAAAAGGAAAATATGCCAAAAAAAGATAATATTGAAGTTGAAGGAGTGGTTGTAGAACCTTTACCGAATGCGATGTTCAGGGTAGAGTTATCCAATGGACATAAGGTACTGGCACATATATCCGGAAAAATAAGACTGCACTATATTAGAATACTGCCTGGAGACAGGGTACTTGTCGAGTTGTCTCCATATGACTTGACCAGGGGGCGAATTACCTACCGGTTTAAGTAATACTTTTGGCAGAACATTACGAAAGGCAGTTAGATATACAGGTGTTCGAAAAGGAATATTATGAAAGTAAGGGCTTCAGTTAAAGTTAGGTGCGATAAGTGCAAGGTAATAAAACGCCGTGGGGTTATCAGGGTAATATGCAGTAATCCCAAGCATAAGCAGAGGCAGGGCTAACCTGCGTGGACCAGGAGGAATTATATGGCACGTATAGCAGGAATAGATATACCGAGAGATAAACAGATCTGGGTTGCGTTGCAACGTATCCATGGCATCGGTGCTGTGACGAGTCAGAAAATACTTACCCAGGCTGGAATCGACTGGAGCGTATTATCGGACGACCTTACCGAGGACGAGTTAAACAGGGTCCGTGAAATAGTCGATAAAGAATATACGGTCGAGGGTGAACTCAGGAAAGAGGTCGATCTTAATATAAAAAGGCTGATAGAAATCGGCAGTTACCGGGGCAACAGACACCGGCATGGACTGCCGGTCAGAGGCCAGAACACGCGTACCAATGCACGGACCAGGCGTGGTCCCAAGAAGACTGTCGCCGGGCGTGGTAAGAAACGCGGAACAGCTAAGAAGTAATTAACGCGCACACAGGAGTTATAAATGACAACAAGAAGGAGAGCAAGGCCTAGAAGACGGGAACGGAAGTCGATTCCGAGCGGGAGAGCTTATATCTCATCTACGTTTAATAATACGATAGTAACTCTCACCGATCCCCAGGGTAATGTGATTGCCTGGGGGAGCTCTGGGACCGCCGGATTCAAAGGCTCACGTAAGGGTACCCCTTATGCTGCCCAGCTTGCAGCCCATGATGCGGCAAGGAAAGCGATGGAGCACGGATTAAGGCAGGTTGGAGTATACGTGAAAGGACCGGGAAGCGGCAGAGAAGCAGCCATCCGTTCACTCCAGAGTTCGGGGCTGTATATCACAAGTATTACCGATACGAGCCCGATTCCCCATGACGGGTGTCGTCCTCCCAAGAAGAGACGGGTATAAGGTAGAAATATGGCAAGATATATAGATTCGGTATGTAAATTATGTCAACGCTGCAATGAGAAGTTGATGCTTAAAGGCAGCAGGTGCTTCACTCCCAAGTGCGCAATGGAAAGGCGGAGGAAAGCAACCGGTCGACGCCGGAGAATATCCGACCGCGGGCTTCAGTTGATAGAAAAACAAAAAGTTAGATACAGCTACGGTATCCTGGAAAGACAGTTCAGAAAAACGTTCAACCAGGCATCCAAGCAGCAGGGTATCACCGGTGATAACCTGATCGTCCTGCTGGAAAGACGGCTTGATAATGTTGTTTATCGCCTTGGCTTCGCGGATTCACGGGCCCAGGCTCGGCAGATTGTGCAACACGGGCATATCCAGGTAAATGGCCGCAAAACGGATATCCCGTCATATCAGACAAAAGAAGGTGACACGATCAGCTGGAGAGAAAGCAGTATGAAGACGGAGTACTACAAACAACTGCTTGAGGATATTGGATCGAAAGATCTAGTAAGCTGGTTGAGCCTGGACAGGCAGAGACTTATCGGTCAGATAATATCTTTGCCTACGCTCGACGAGGTCGGTGCCGAGTTTGACGGACAGGCGGTTGTTGAGTATTACTCACGGTAAGGAGGTAGTGTTTTGTCTCACCTCGTAGTGCCAAAAGTCGAATGTATTGAAAGTGGAGACAATTACGGCCGGTTTCTGGCAGAACCACTGGAGAAGGGTTTCGGGATTACTCTCGGAAATACCTTGAGGAGAGTGCTTCTAAGCCAGCTCCAGGGTGCGGCGGTAACACGGGTAAAAATAGAGGGAATTCAGCATGAATTCTCTACAATACCGTATGTAAGGGAAGATGCGACGGAATTCCTGCTGAACCTGAAGGCACTCCGGATAAGACCTGTTGCCGGAATACCGGGCAAACTCGTTCTTGATATGGAGGGTGAAGGACGCATAACGGCGGCTGACATCAATCCTTCGGCTGATTTTGAAATTGCAAACCCGGAACTCTACCTGGCTACGCTGGATTCAGCCGAAGCGAGACTCTATGTCGAACTCGATGTTGAACTGGACAGCGGTTACAGGGAAGCTGAATCCACGGATAATATGGCCCTCGGTGTTATACCGGTCGATGCTATATTCAGCCCGATGAAGAAAGTCAATTATACCGTTGAGCCTATATATATCGGCCAGGAGACAAGCCGTGAACGATTATACCTTGAGATCTGGACCGACGGGACGATTACTCCGACCGATGCGTTAAGTCAGGCGGCCGAACTGCTTGAAGAGCAACTCCGTCCGTTCATCAACTTCTCCAAAGAATCATATGAGGCAGTGGAAGCGGAATCGAGCACCCTTGATATTCCCGAAGAGTTATTTAATATGCCGGTTGAACAGCTTAACCTGTCGGTCCGAACGATGAACTGCCTGAGAAGGGGCGGTATCGCCACTGTGGGCGAACTCGCCAGTAAAGAAGAAAAAGACCTTATGGCCTTGAGAAACTTCGGGCAGAAGTCCAACAGGGAGATAAAAGAACGCCTTGAATCTCTCGGCCTTTCTCTCGCTTCCACCGAACCTGATGAGGATGGAGAAGAGGGAGAAGAAGAGGTTGTTGAGACCGGCGAGGCGATAATTTAGAGTAAGAGGGACTTAGATGGGTCGAAAAACAGTTGAGGGAAAATCAGGCAAGACGTCGGCGTATAAGAAGGCCATGTACCGTAATCTTGTTACGGACCTGCTGAACCGTGAAAAGATTACTACAACGGAAGCCAAAGCTAAGCAGGTCCGGGGTATGGCGGAGAAGATGATAACGCTCGGGAAAAGAGGTAAACTCCATTCGCGGCGGCAGGCACTGGGCTTTGTCTATAGCAAGGAAGTAGCCGATAAGCTGTTTTCAGAACTTGCCGAGAGATATGCAGACCGTCCGGGCGGGTATACCCGGATCACGAAGCTGGGACGCAGGCTGGGTGATGGTGCAGAAATGGTCCAGCTTGAACTTGTTCAATAGTATGTCCACTGCCGTGAGCAGGGAATAATACCGGTGGTAATACAGTCGGAAACCACAAAAGTTGTTTTAATAATTGAATACGAAGGCACCCGCTACCACGGATTTCAGCTCCAGGGTAGACTCCCTACCATCCAGAGGGAACTCGAGAAAGCTTTATTCAGCCTGACGGGAGAAAAAACCCGGGTGATATCAGCCAGCAGGACTGATGCCGGGGTTCATGCGGAAGCACAGGTAGTGAGTTTCAGGACAAGATCAGGATACCCCGCTGATACCTACGTAAATGCCCTGAACTATTACCTCCCCGGTGATATCGCGGTAAAGGCTGCCTGCAGGGTTAGAGACTCGTTTAACGTCCGGCGCCATGCGATAAGCCGGGAGTATAATTACTATATACTCAACGGTAAGACCCGGTCTCCCCTTAGAGACAGGTTCTGTTACCTTCTTACCGGACAATTGAATATTGAAGCGATGAATGAAGCCAGCCAGGTGCTGCTCGGAGAGCATGACTTCGTTTCCTTCGTGAGTAACAGGGAAGCGGCCGAAAAGAGTACGGTGCGCCGGATAGAACGGGCGGAAATGAAAAAAGAAGGCGACCTGGTGATATTTAATATCGTGGCGAATTCATTCCTGATGCACCAGGTGAGAAATACTGTCGGCAGCCTGATCAGGCTGGGGCGGGGAAAAATAAACAAGGAAGATTTTAAAAACATACTCGAAGCCAGGCAGCCCGGAAAGGCATGGCCGACCGCCCCGGCAAAGGGACTCTGCCTGTTGAGGGTAAATTATAAAAATCCTATCGGGGAAGAAATATGACTAAGACCTACAGCGTAAAAGCATCTGAGATACAGAGGGACTGGCATCTTGTCGATGCTACCGACCAGGTCCTCGGCAAGCTGGCTACCCGGGTGGCGCAGTTGCTGATGGGAAAGCACAAGCCGATGTTCTCGAAGCATTTGGATACCGGTGATAATGTTGTCGTGGTAAATGCCGCGAAAATAAAGGTAACCGGCAATAAGATGAAAAATAAGCTTTATTACCGGCATACGGGTTATCCCGGCGGACTGAAATCCATCAACCTTGAGAAATTGATGGAAACTCATCCTGAACGGGTAATTGAATATGCCGTGAAGGGAATGGTTCCCCACAATAAACTCGGCGTTCAGATGATGAAAAAACTCCGCGTATACGCGGGAGCGGAACACCCGCACCAGTCTCAGGTAAACCAAGCCTCGGCGGAAGCCGGGCAGGAAGAATAAAGGGAAGGTAGATAATTGGCCAGTAAAACATATTATGCCGGAACGGGAAGACGTAAATCATCCGTAGCCCAGGTACGGATATCATCAGGCGGCGGTGCAATTATCGTTAACGGATCTCCGTACGATGAGAGATTCCCTCGCGAATTACATCGCGAAACAATTATCAGCCCTCTTGTTCTTACCGAGACCATGGATAAATACAGCGTAATGGTAAAAGTGGACGGAGGTGGAATCACCGGGCAGAGCGGCGCGATCGCTCACGGTATCGCCCGCGCTCTGGTCAAGGCTGATGAAAGCCTGAAACCGGTGCTTCGCCAGAATGGACTGCTTACCAGGGATTCCAGGGTCAAGGAGAGAAAGAAGGCCGGTCTCAAGCGCGCCCGTAAGGCAAAGCAGTACACCAAGCGTTAATTATTGTTGTACGCAACAGCATGGTGAAAACGTACGACAATTGAATATGAAACCATGTCCCCTTCCGCCACAGGCGGACAGGGGACTTTTTTATTTTCCGGTTAGTTGTTTGGTATTAGCCAGTGCTGTTATTTGTATACCCTGATCACTGCTGGTTTGGCGGGGATCGCCGAGATTCAGAATTACGTCTGGTCGGCGTAACGCCACCATAAACCGACTGATGCCAGACTGATAAGACCAACCAGTACAACGAGAGTGTAGCTGATAAGTTCGGGTGGTGTTGACTCAGCGCCTGTTAGTGCTTCAGCAGCCCCGCTGTATAATAACGGGATCGACCACGGGAAGTAAATACCGTAACCGAGGTTATTGATAACCTGGACGAGAAGAATTGCTAAGAAGATACATCCTACCGAGGGCAGATAGCCGCGGGTGACACTAGCTACAAGGCCGAAAGGTATACAAAGAGGTATTGATAATAAGGTGGTAATTACCATTTTTGTCAGACCGTCGAGTATTATGTCAAGAGATCCGCCGGGGAGGTCCAGTAAAACACCAATTATCAGCATTAAGATGAACACCATCAAGGTGAGAGCCATGGACCAGATGGACGCAATCATAATTTTCGCAAGAATGATTTCGTTACGGGTGGTTGGAAGTGCGAGAAAATCATTGACGGTCTTGTTGCTGAATTCACGTCCGAATATCCAGACAAAAATAAAGCCGAATATTACCAGACCGGCAACGCTTATTATCACCAGTACAAGGTTGAAAAAATTAGACCAGTCGGCTGCACCACCGAATATCTGTGCCTTTACTCCAAGCAGTCCCATCTGACGTGCCTGTTCCGGGTCCTTGAGAATATATATGAACAGACCGCATATCAGTGTTATAAATAAAATAGCCAGGGCGGTAATCCACAGTATTTTCGAATGCCGTATCTTCTGGCATTCGACCCAGAGAGTCGCTCTGGCGACAGCAATCGTCCGGTGATGAAAACCGCTTATCGCCTCATTATTTGTCAATTTGACTCACCTCCCCGCCCTACCAGGGAAAGGAAGTACGTTTCAAGGTCGCTGTGTTCGATTGCCAGGCGTGTCGGAGCACACTTCGTTTCCACCAGGAGAGTAGCTATCGTATCGGGGTGGTCAAGTGCATTGGTATCCGTAATTCGTATTAATTGATTAATGTCTTGTCTCACAGCATAACCGGCTTCCCGGAGGATGTTCATGGCAGCATTGTTATCGCGTGTATCGATCTCCAGATACCTTTGTTCCTGTTTCTCGATTTCACCGGCGTCGAGTTCATTGATGAGTCGTCCTTCGTGAATAATGCCTATCCGTGTGGTGAGTTTCGAAACCTCACTCAGTATATGGCTCGAAATAAATATTGTTACGCCGGATTTTTCTGCCAGTTCGCGTAACAGATTTCTTATCTCGACGATCCCGGCAGGATCAAGCCCGTTTACCGGTTCATCCAGGATAAGCAGTCCGGGATGATGAATAAGTGCTTTCGCCAGTCCCAGGCGTTGCGCATTTCCCAGAGAGAGTTTACCTGCAGGTTTATCCGCTTCACGTTGCAGGCTGAGTTGATCGATCACCCTGTCGACCGTGTCGGGGCTTTTCAGGTATCGCAGTCTTTCAATAATCTCAAGGTTCTCGCGGACGGTGAGTTCCGGATATGAATGAGGAGTTTCTACCATGTACCCGACCTTTTCCCATATAGATTTAAGTCCTGGGTGTATTCTTGTGCCGAACAGAGAAACGGTCCCGGCATCGGATTTAATCATACCGAGCAGCATGCGTATAGTAGTCGTTTTACCTGCTCCGTTAAGACCAAGAAACCCGTATATTTCACCTTTCTCTATACAAAGTGAAAGGTCGTTAACGGCAGCCAGTTTCCCATAATACTTGGTTAATCCCAAGACCTCGATAGCAATACCGGAAGCAGTCATTATCTTGACTCCGCGAAGTAACCGGACAGGCAGTCAACCAGCATATCCGTAACTTTTTTATATGTTTCTTCTCCCATGCTCTCTTTTTGCAGGATTACGTAGTAAACGGACGCGATCATGTAACTGGCTGCAGTGACATCAACTTTTCTGATGATGCCCTGTTCCTGCCAGTGTTTTATCAGGTCTGAAAGGAATGAAATATCTCTGTGGAAATGCTCTTCATATTCTTCTGAAGACATGAACCATGATAGACTCTCCATTTCTTTAGAATTAAAAACTAACCGTAGCAGGGGGTCTTCTTCAATGATTTGAAATGAACTCTTGAAAAATGCCCGCAGTCTCTTATAAGGGTCTTTAATTAATTCGAACTTCTGTATCAGTTCTTCCTGTAGTTTACTCTCCGATTCTTCGTGGATGGCGAGGAACAGGGCTTCTTTTGAATTGAAAAACGTGTAGAAAGACCCCTTGGATATACCTGTCGCTTTGGCAAGTTCATCGACGCTTGTCTTTTTCAGGCCGTACTTAATGAAATACTCTCTGCCCTTGTTAACAAGATTACGTCTGATTATCTCTTTTCGTGATTGTGTAAAAGCTTTCGCCATTATTGTATACGCTATGACTATATTAGTATTTATAGTCATAGTATTACATTATAAGTTCTCTGTCAATACCATTGTACGGAAGATTTTCACGTTTATACAAAATCAGAGAGGGTTTTTAGTGCCCTCTCTTTTTAAGAGTTGTATATCTGCCATCCTTCTCTCTGATGACTCACAAAATGAATTAGTATACCTTATGCAGCGGTTTCGCTGAATTCTCCGGTCGTGAATTGTATATCGAAGTGAAAGATGTTCCTCTTGATATTTCTAATTATTAACGGGCAGTGTTTGAGACCCTTCGGCACGAAGACCATGAAGCTGTTGTTAATGAAATACTGCTCGTCCCCCATCCATAACTCGGCTTCCCCGCCGAGATCGTGAGGGTCGTCCGGGTTTGTCCCGGCAAAACCGATAAGCTCGTTGTAAGGATGGGTGTGGGCTCCCTGTACTCCCGGCTCATCTCCTGCGAACACCCACTGGCAGATTACCATATTCGCCCCTTCTATCATGTGAGGACCCAGCGCCATCAGCATGTGCAGTTCGGGGCGTTCAACTCTCGCATCGAATCCGCTTTGCCTGGGAGGACTGTCTTCCGGTGGTGGCGGTGGAGGAGTATGACCTTTAATTATATATTTTTCATATCGTCGTTCAACCATTTATAATTACTCCTTCTTAGTTGTTCAAGAATGTCCTGAGTTTACCTTTATCCATCTCTGGAATCAATAAGGTGAATATAAAAAATCTCCCTCTTCCCGCATCCAGGAAGAGGGAGATGAAATCCCGCATCTGATCCGCTTAAACTAGCCGACGGGTTTGAACTTCGGCAAGGTTATCTTGTCGTTGACATCCTCGTACACCACCTCGACCGGCATATCGACATAGACATCTTCCGGTTTGCAGTCGATGATGTTGGTCGTATATCGAATTCCTTCCTCGGTCTCGATAATAGCTACGATGTACGGTGCTTCCCTGGCGAAGGCCGGGTGCCTGGCCTGGTGGACGATAACGAAGCTGTATACCTTGGCCTTCCCGCTGAGCTTCACCCATGCTGATTCCATGCTCATGCAGTGGGGGCACATCGGTGTCGGCGGGTAGAACAGTTTGCCGCATTCCAGGCATTTCTGGACCCGGAACTCATGCTGTTTCATGTAGTCCCAGAAGGGCTTGTTTTCTTCGGATATTCCCGGTAAGGGTTTGCCCATTTCCTGGTTTCTCATCATTTTACTGCTGTCTCCTTAAAATTACGGTGCCGTGGGTCTGCAGAATACCGCCGTTACCACTCACCAGAATATGATTCAGATTATCGACCTGTCTCTCGCTGCACTGTCCCCTGAGCTGCATCACGCCCTCGGTAAGAGGCGTGAATCCCATGTAGTAAACCTCTGACAGTAGACCTCCCGATGTATTCACCGCGAATTCTCCTCCCGGTCCGGTCCGGCCGTCCTTGAAGAAGTCGTACCCTTCACCCGGCTGGAAGAAACCGTAACTCTGCATGGTTACTTCGACCGTATAGGTGAAGCAGTCGTAGATCTCGCACGCGTCGATATCGGACAGCTTGATATCGGCCATCTTCAGTGCCATTGCTCCCGATGCCTGGGCTCCGGTGGGTCCGGTCATGTGGTGAGACTGTTCGATATCCGGTGTATGGTGACTCTGCCCAACTCCGGCGATGTATACCGGTGGCTGTTTCAGGTCTTTGGCTCTCTCGGCGGAGGTAACGATATAAGCCCGTCCACCATCGCTGACCAGGCAGCAGTCGGCCCTGCGGAAGGGTTCGGCAACCCATGGCTCGGCCAGGTAGTCTTCCTTGCTCATCGGCCTGTCATAAAAGGTGGCCCTGGGATTAAGATTCGCCCATTTGCGCTGTGACATTGCAATCTCAGCCCAGGTATCCGGTCCTGTACCGAACTCATACATTGCCCTTCGGGCAGCGAGGCCGTATTCCATATTCGCCCCGAATAGCCCGTAAGCCATTGTGGGTGGCATCACGCCGGGCCCACCCATCATACCACCGCCGAAGCTGCCTGATTTACTTGCTGTCCCGTACAGGCATAGCACGTAATTCGCCTGCCCGGTCGCTACCGCGAACATAGCGTGGGCAGTGATACACGGAGCGGTTGCTCCCATGACGTCTTCGTTGGCTAGCAGTTTGAGATTGTTTAATCCCAGTTTAGCGGCAACTGAGTACGATTGTTGCCCTATCGTCGGCTGGATAAGCAGGCCATCGATGTCGTCTTTCTTTAATCCGGCATCCTCGATGGCTGCCCTGGCAGCTTCCTGCGCGAAGCTCAATGCGCTTCTGCCCGGCACAGTCCCCTGCTCTTTCGTGTATCCCACGCCGACGATCGCCGCCTTGTCCCTGAAATCTCCTAGATCCATATATAAAACCTCCAAGTATTTTATGACCAATACTATTATATACCTGTACTGATTCACGACTCCAGT
>CAZBQL010000008.1:0-8476 GCA_964493985.1 uncultured Dehalococcoidales bacterium | reverse complement strand
ACTCCAGTGTACTCAGGGATTCAAAAAAGAAAGGACTAAAGATTATGTCCGAAGACCAGATATATCGGGATTTGCAGGAATTTCTGGACAAACTGCCGGGTGGGTTCCCCTCGATGGAATCCGGCTCTGATATAAATTTATTGAGGTACCTCTTCACGCCGGAAGAAGCCAGCGTGGCCGTTCATCTCTCTATGGACCCGGAACCTGCAAATGTTATCCGCGACCGTATTAATTCCAGCGGTATCTCTATGTCTCTTGATGAACTTCAGGAGATACTGGATAATATGCTTCGCAAGGGGACCCTCATGCCTCGTTATGAAGGCTACGAGGAAACACATTACTGCTGCACGGACACTACCTCCGGCGGGATGATTACCCTCCAGGTAGACCGCCTCACCGATGAATTCCTCGAGAAATTCGGAAAATATTCTGCGGATAAGGCCAGTGGTGCTACTTTAACTCCGAAGGAGCATTCACCGTTACGTACTGTTCCGGTCCAAAAAAGCATCAGCGCGTCGGAGAGGTTTCCGATAAGCAGCTACGACGACATAAGAGAAATTGTAAAAAGCCTTCCCGGTCCGTTTGCCGTGGCGAACTGTATCTGCCGGCAGATGACACGGATCCACGGAGGAAAATGCGGCGTGACCGACCTGGAAGAATCGTGCATTATCATCGGTCCGGACCACGCCAGGCATTATGTCGATATGGGGATCGGCCGCTTTATAACCCGGGAAGAAGTCTCTGATATTTTGAATAAGGCACAGGATGACGGGCTGATTTTACAGCCGGAAAATTCTCAGCGACCGGAAGCTGTCTGCTGCTGTTGCGGGGACTGTTGTGTCTTTCTCACAAGGTATAAAAAACTGCCCCGCCCGGCGGATATGTACCTGTCTAATTTCTACGCAGAGGTTGATCCTGAATTGTGCGCTGGGTGCGGTCTCTGTGTCGAGCGATGCCAGATGGAGGCGCGCGTATTGCTGGATGGCGTAGCCAGTGTAGACCTTGACCGGTGTATTGGCTGCGGCAACTGTGTCGTTTTCTGCCCGTCCGGGGCGAATCGGATGCGTAAAAAAGAAGAAGAAACAGTGCCTGTAAGAGACAAGAATGCCTTTTATATGAATTTATTGTCTTCAAAACAGTAAAGGCAACACAAACGTCACGGAACTGTAACTTTCTAACATCAAATTTTATGATTTCTTAATGCGTACTTTCCTAGAATTAAGTTGACAAATTTTCTTAGAGGGTGATTGATGAAGCGAGCAGTATGGGGTCTGGGACTATCAGTTCTCCTTGTCCTTAGTCTGTGTTTCACTGCCTGTACTCAGCAATCTGACTCTAAGCAATCGTCCGTATTACCAACCGATCAGACAACCTCCGTGGATACGACGTCGGCTGATCTATCCTCTTCGTCACAGTTAGCCCTGCCCTCCATCATTGATGTGGTGGCTAAGGTTAAACCTTCGGTTGTCTCAATCAATGTGGATATTACGTCTTACAACATCTTCAACCAGCCGGTTCAAGGTAAGGGAGCCGGGTCTGGATGGATAATGCGTAGCGATGGCTACATCGTAACCAATAACCATGTCGTGGAAGGGGCCGACAATATTACGGTAACACTGGACGATGGACGGACCTTCCCCGCCGATAAGACTTATAGTGATGCCGTGACTGACCTGGCCGTCGTGAAGATTAATACTCAAGACCTGACGGCATTGGATATTGGTGATTCGTCTAAACTGCAGGTCGGCGAATTTGTAGTGGCAATAGGCAACGCTCTGGCTGAGGGAATAAGCGCCACCAATGGTATCGTGAGTGCATTAGGGATTTCACTATCCGAATCGCCGGGACAAAACTTACACGACCTTATTCAGACCAATGCCGCCATCAATCCGGGTAACAGCGGTGGACCGCTGGTTAACATGGCCGGGCAGGTAATCGGCATTACCAGCCTTAAGGTTTCCCAGGTCGGTGTTGAGGGCATGGGCTATGCCATAAGTATCAATCAAGCCATCCCCATACTCAACACACTGGTCAGTTCCGGATGTGTGATACGTTCCTGGCTGGGAGTGAGTGTGTACACCGTTGACTCACAGCTAGCCGCCTTTTACGGCCTTGGGGTAGATACGGGCGTACTGATCACTGATGTCACCGCTGATAGCCCGGCTGATAAAGCCGGGTTGCGTCCCGGTGATGTTATTACCGCTATTGATGGCAAAGAACAGGTTGAAGATAGCGAAATGATGGACCTTATCGACTCCCTTGATATTGGGCAGACGATAAAAATAACCTATTACAGGGGTAATGCATCAAATACCGTTTCAGCTACTCTTGTTGCCAGCCCGTGTAATATACAATAATATGGGCCGGACGGGGAAAACCTGAATTGTGGGCTGTGCTAAAGGCTCTTTCTACTTGTACGTAATGCAATAAAGTATGATTCGGGTTAGAGTTAACATTTTAAATATGAACCGGGATGCCTTCAACCTCCCACGGGAGACAGGCACCTGGTTTCCGGTTAAAGGATTCGCCAGGCACAAATATTCATCAACTCAGGTAGCCTGGAGCTGCAGACCGAAAGATTACATCCATACCTTTTATGAGGATGTCATTTCATTAACCCGCGATTAATCGGTAATTAACCGTGCATTTACTGTCGTCTGATACCATGCATTATATTCCTTGTTATTTATAGTGGGAGGCATAGACCCAGGCTCAGTAAAGAATGCTTACAATGTGATGTCAGTACATACTATGACATCATCAGTTTTTCACAGGACCGAATAGGAATGAGTGATTGTTTCCAGAATAATATAGACCATATTATGGCCGAACTGGGCCGTATTGAACTGATGATTCAGTATAAATTAAGGAATATACGGAGAGACAACGGAAACAGTACAAATAACAGCCTTCAGGGGATCTATATTTCTGAAAAGGAAATAGATACTATTATCGATACGGCAAGTTACATGAATGAGGAAGAAACACCCTCATCACAAGAACTCCGCCTTGTTGATTCCCTGAATAAGTTGAAAAAAGATATATCTGTGAAAGAAGAGAAGAGTCTCCGCCGTGGAATTACACTCAGATTATGTGTCTTAAAGCGGCTGTTTCAGCTATCCGCGTTCGACATCGACGTGATTCTCATTTGTCTGCTCCCTGAAATAAACCTGAAATATCAGCAGGTCTATGCCTATCTGCAGGACGACGTAACTCAAAAGAGTCCCACGGTTAACCTGGTACTGGAACTTCTCTGCAAGTCCTTACCGGAAATGCTCGAACACCGTAATGCCTTTTTACCTGACGCTTCTCTAACGAAAAACCAGATAATACACCTTTATGAAGACCGTTACTTAAAGTCAACACCCCTGTTGAATAAATCTCTTCAGATAGACGAACGTATCATCTCCTACCTGCTGGAAATAACGCAGATAGACTCCAGGCTGTTGCCCTTTACCCAACTACTGATACCCGGACTCAGTCTGGAGGAAATAGTCCTGCCTGAACAGACCAGGCAGTTTTTCAGTACGCTGGTGATGCAGTGTGAGAATGCACCTGTTTGTCACCTGTATGGAGATAACGGCACCGGCAAAAAGGCTACCGCCGAGGCTGTTTGCTCGCAACTGGGTATACCAATATTGAACGTAGACCTTAACAGGATATTAATAAAAGAAGGGCAGCTAGATGCACTGATACCGATTATCTTTCGAGAAGGTCTTCTTCACAATGCCGCACTATACCTGGACTGCTTCGATATATTACCACCGGACGAAGTAGGTAATATTAACGCTGGTAATAGTCTGTTGACAGGCTTGATAAATTACCCGCAATGGATTTTCATTGCCGGCAACCGGGAGTGGCGCCCTAAAGAAACATGGCAGGAGCGTCCATTTGTGTCTGTTGAATTTCCCATACCTTCCTATATCCTGCGAAAACAGTTGTGGGAAAAATACTGGGATGAGAATACCACGGTGGAAAGCGATGTCGACTTCGGTGATTTTGCCAGCAAGTTTCGGTTAACCGGAGGGCAGATCTACAATATCTCCATAAATGCCCGAAATCTTGCCCGGTTACGTAAGTCGGAGCATCGGACATTGACCGGTCAGGATATTTCCTCATTGTGTCGTAATGAGTCCCGTGAAATTCTTAACAACGTGGCAAGGAAGATACAACCAAAGTACCGCTTGAAGGATATCATTCTACCTCCGGACCTGTACGAGCAACTCCAGGAGATTTACAGCTGTGTGCAACACTATTATAGAGTGTACAGTGACTGGGGATTTGAAAACAAACTATCACTCGGAAAAGGTTTACATGTGCTGTTTTCAGGACCCTCCGGTACGGGTAAGACAATGGCGGCGGAAATTCTGGCGCATGAACTGCAACTTGACCTGTACAAGATAGACCTTTCCCAGGTCGTCAGCAAGTACATCGGAGAGACAGAAAAGAATCTGGACCGGATTTTCAAGGAAGGACAGACCTCCAACTCTATCCTGTTTTTCGATGAGGCTGATGCCATTTTTGGAAAACGCTCCGAGGTGAAAGACGCACATGACCGCTATGCAAATATCGAGATAGCTTATTTACTGCAAAAGATGGATGAGTATGAGGGAATGGTAATTCTTGCTACGAATTTGCGTAAAAACATAGACGATGCCTTCACTCGACGCATGCATTTTACACTTGAATTCCCTGTTCCCGAAGAGTGCGATCGCAATCGAATCTGGAATAGTATTTTCCCGCCTGAAGCACCGCTGGATAACGATGTGGATTTCGCTTTCGTCGCGAGGCAGTTTCGGATCACCGGGGGGAATATAAAAAATATTGCTTTGGGTGCCGCTTTTCTGGCCGCACAAAATGGAAACATTATTAACATGAATAATATTATTCGGGCAACAAAACGGGAGTACCAAAAAATGGGCAAACTCTGTACGGAAGATGAGTTTGCCGAGTATATAGACCTGGTGAAGTGACGATAAATTTGGGGAATAACCTGTTTGTAGAATACCTGACGAGATTACATGAAGGAGAGGAATCCCGATGATTAGTGATCTGGATGAATCGATAAAAAAACTAGTCATTACAAAAGGTGAACTCGACCCGTCACAGATAGAAATTGCCTTTGAAGCGCCGGACAGGGAATGGTCGGCATCTATTTCCAAACCAACGGTGAATATCTATCTTTATGATATCCGCGAAAATCACGAGCTGCGCGGGACCGAATGGGTGATAAACCATAACAATGATGGCACTGCAACCAGGAAAAAAAGTCCGAGTCGCATAGATATTTCTTATCTTATAACAGTCTGGGCGAATGATGTATCCGATGAACACAGGCTACTCTGGCATGTCATGTCGACATTATTCCGTTATCCCGAAATTCCGGAAGATGTATTGTCCGGAGACCTTTTGGAACATATTTATCCGATTAAGACGAGTACGGCTCAGCCGGACGGGCTTTTCAATAACCCATCTGATTTTTGGGCAGCCCTGGACAACAAGATAAAGGCATCAGTCAATTATGTGGTTACCTTACCGCTCGATAAGGAAATGACGTTCACAGCTCCTACGGTCAAGACAAAGATTATCGATGTCAAACCGCCGGAAACTGATAGTGAACGTATTATACAGATTGGCGGAGTAGTCCAGAAGTCCGGAGAACCGGCTAGAGATTTGAGCGACGCCAAAGTACTGGCGAAAGAGGTTGGAATGACTGCCGGGATAGATGCCGAAGGATACTATACCTTTCCCAATATCAGGATTGGAAAGCACACGTTTAAGGTTATCGCTTCCGGTAAAGAACTTAAAGAGATGGTGGTGACGATACCGAGTGATAATTATGACCTGGAAATATCATAGTCGGTCTAATGTACTTTCAAGGAGGTGATAGATTAGATAAACAGAAGGACGGTAAAAACATCATCCTCGAACTGTCGACGGAGGTTGATTTTTATTAATTTCGACAGGAACATAAATTAAAAGGAGAAAATGCAATGCCAGAATATCTTTCACCAGGCGTATATGTTGAAGAGGTAGACAAAGGTACCAAGCCTATAGAAGGTGCGGGTACCGCTTGCGCCGCATTTGTAGGCTTTGCCGAACAGGGGCCGGTAAATGAGCCGGTATTCATTCCCAACTGGACAGAATTCACCAATACATTCGGTGGTTTTGTGGAAGGGAGTTATCTGGCGAATGCGGTATTCGGTTACTTCCTTAATGGAGGAGGACGCTGCTACGTCACACGTCTCCCGGGAGGAGAGGAGCAGGCTGAACCTGTAGCTGCGGTAGCACTACCCAGTCATTCTCAGGCATCGATCGAAACTCTGACAATTACCGCTCTTGAGGCCGGTCCTTCAGGAGCCGGTATTACGGTCGAGGTAGTCAAGCCGACTGGTGAGGACGCTCCCGAAGACCAGTTTAACCTGGTTATACGCAGTGGTACTACGGAAGAGGTACATGAAAACCTCAGCTTCAGTAAAGGCAAAGGTGTACGGAATGTAGTAGACACGGTCAACCGGCAGTCCAAGTTGGTAAAACTTGCTGAAAAAGAATCATCGCTAACCTTGGCGGAACGTGTGCCCAACCTGGGTACATACAAACTGGCTGTACCTGAGGTACAAACAACCGCCCTGGCAACTGTTTCAAGTGATGAAATTGTCGGTGACGCCGCCGAGCGGACCGGACTTTCCGGTTTTGAAGTCGCCGACGATGTCACCATGGTATGTGTCCCTGACCTTATGGCACTATACCAGGCAGGTATAATATCCATGGACGGGGTCAAATCGGTACAGCTTGCCATGATTGCCCACTGTGAAAACATGAAAGACCGTTTTGCCATTCTCGATTGCCCGCCAGGTTTAAAACCACAGCAGATGAAAGAATGGCGAATGAACGAAGCCGGTTACGATACAAAGTATGGTGCCGTCTACTATCCATGGATTAGAGTTGCAGATCCGACAGGCAAGAAGGACAGCATCCTTGTACCACCCAGTGGCTACATGGCGGGGATTTATGCCCGAAGCGATAATGAGCGTGGCGTTCACAAGGCACCGGCTAATGAAGTAATCAGGGGAGCCATGGCACTCGAGATGCAAATTACCAAGGGCGAGCAGGATATTCTCAATCCCATAGGTGTTAACTGCATTCGATCCTTCCCTGGCAGAGGGATTCGTGTCTGGGGAGCCAGAACACTTTCCAGTGATGCTTCATGGCGTTATATCAATGTCAGGCGCCTGTTTAATTTCGTCGAAAAGTCCATTCAGATGGGGACCCAATGGATAGTATTCGAACCTAACGATGCTGACCTTTGGGCGCGTATCCGGCGTGATATAACTGCTTTCCTGAGCACAGTGTGGGGCAGTGGGGCGTTGTTTGGCGCTACGGCCGCTCAGGCATTCTATGTAAAATGTGATACCGAGAATAATCCATCTGCAACACGTGACCTGGGACAGGTTATCATCGAGATAGGCATGGCGCCCGTGAAACCGGCAGAGTTTGTAATCTTCCGTATCAGCCAGTGGGCCGGCGGCTCGGAAACAAGTGAATAACAACAAATATATACACTAATTCTAAATGTGAAGGAGACACAAAATGGCGACTTTGGTAGATACCGCAAGAGAAGATCCGTTAGTTGGTTTTAATTTTGCGCTCGAAATTGGCGGCGGGAAAATTACTGGCTATTTTACGGAGGTAAGCGGACTTGGCTCTGAGACTGAAATCATAGAGCAAAAAGTAGTGAATGAAAAGGGTCATGAAGTAATCCTGAAGGTCCCCGGTCGACTTAAGTGGGGAGATATTGTACTGAAGCGTGGAATTACATCGAACCTGGACATGTGGGATTGGCGTAAACAGGTTGAAGACGGTCAAGTAGAAGAAGCGCGTATGAACGGCTCGATTGTGATGTACGACCAGACGCTTGCGGAAAAAGCCCGATGGAATTTTAATAATGCCTGGCCATCGAAGATAAGCGGGCCAAGTCCGAAAGCGGATAGTAATGAGATAGGTGTAGAGGAATTAACCCTGGTACACGAGTACATTACACGCGTATCTTAGGAGGTTTTTTAAATGACGCTACAAACTGAATTCGAGTTTACCCTTCCTCGTGGCTTTGTTGATAATGAGGGTAACCTCCATAACCACGGTACGATGCGTCTGTCTACAGCCATGGACGAGATTGCTCCGCTTCGTGATCTCCGCGTAAAATCCAACCAGGCTTATCTGGCAATTATCTTACTATCGCGTGTCATCACGAAGCTGGGCAGTCTCCCGGAAGTGCATACGGGGATTATAGAGAACCTTTTTTCGGCCGACTTTGCTTATCTCCAGGAATTCTACAGGCAGGTGAATGAAAACGGCACAACTATGGTCTCTACGACATGCCCGGAATGTAATCAAAAGATAGAGGTAGACCTGAGCCAGCCGGGGGAATCGTAAGCTACCCCCTCGAGCAATTGCACGAGGAGGTAGCTTACATCGC
>CAZBQL010000007.1:39987-52118 GCA_964493985.1 uncultured Dehalococcoidales bacterium | reverse complement strand
CAGTTCGTGATAATCTATTGATTATATTCTTCAAGAACGCTGACAGGTGAAAATGGCAGGAAAATACATACTGGCTATAGACCAGGGTACTACGGCAAGCACGGCGTTAGTCATAGACGCCGGGGGACAGGTAATATCTACCGTATCAAGAGAAATCAGCCGTATGTTCCCACACCCGGGCTGGGTAGAGCAGGACCCGCAGGAGCTTTTCCAATCTGCCTTATCGGTCGCTTGTGAAGCCATTGAAAAAGCCGGTATATCTTCCGTTGACATAGATTGCCTGGGCATCACCAACCAGAGAGAAACAACTCTTGTCTGGGACAAAAATAGCGGGAAACCGATTGGAAACGCCATAGTGTGGCAGTGCCGGCGTACCGCCCAACTCTGTGAAGATTTGAAAAGTCGCGGCTTAGAGCAAGTAATACAGGAAAAAACAGGCCTGATAATCGATGCCTATTTCTCCGCCACCAAGACCCGCTGGCTTCTCGACAGCATCCCCGACGGGCAGAAACGGGCTGAGAACGGTGACCTGCTTTTCGGTACCGTAGACACTTGGCTGGTATGGAACCTGACCGGAGGTGCCGTACATATCACCGATTACAGTAATGCCTCACGGACAATGCTTTATAACATACACACACTCGCATGGGATAAGGAACTTCTGCATGCTCTGGATATTCCTGAGAGCATGCTTCCCAGGGTAGTACAGTCCAGTGAAATTTACGGTGAAACCGGAGAAGGTCTGATCGGAAAAAACAGGATTCCCATTGGTTCCATAGCTGGAGACCAGCAGGCTGCACTGTTCGGTCAGGCCTGTTATGAGTCTGGCTCGGCCAAGAATACCTATGGAACAGGTTCGTTCGTCCTGTTAAATACAGGCGCCAGTTCCGTAAGTTCTGGAAAAGGTCTGGTAACCACCCTGGCATGGGGATTGAATAACGAAGTCACGTATGCGATGGAAGGCAGTATTTTCGTTACCGGAGCAGCCGTGCAGTGGCTTCGTGATGGCCTGGGTATTATATCGACGGCTGCGGAGACTGAAGCCATGGCCCTTTCCGTGAAAGATACCGGCGGCGTTTATTTCGTTCCGGCATTTTCCGGGATGGGCGCTCCATTTTGGGACATGTATGCCCGCGGGCTAATCTCCGGTCTCACTCAGGGCACTACGAGAGAGCACCTGGTAAGGGCTACCCTCGAGGCTATCGCCTACCAGTCAAAAGATGTTATCGAAGCGATGAGTATGGAAGCCAGGCTCAATATCCCTGTATTGAAAGTAGACGGCGGAGGTTCGGCGAACAGGTTCACAATGCAGTTTCAATCGGACATTCTCGGAATACCCATACAAGTCTCAGCAATAGCTGAGACTACAGCTCTGGGCGCGGGTTACCTGGCAGGACTCGCAGCAGGCTTCTGGAAAGATACAGCCGATATCGCACAAAAATGGCGTGCTTCCATTACTTACGAACCGGCTATGTCCGATGACGAGCGTGATGACCTGTATGGGAAATGGAGAATAGCGGTCGAAAGAGCAAAAAGCCGGGCTGAAGGTTGATCGGAGGGCTGGTCTTGAAAAGAGATTTCGAGAAAATTGAAGACCAGGTCTTTGACCTGGCTGTGATTGGCGGAGGGATAGTCGGCACGGGAATCGCACGTGATGCAGCACTTCGTGGAATAAAGACACTCCTCATCGATAAAGAGGATTACGCTTACGGAACGACTTCAACTTCTTCCCGGTTGATTCACGGCGGATTCCGTTATCTCCGTCAACTGGAATTCGGCCTGGTCAGGCAGGATATGAGAGAACGGGAGATACTCCTTTCTATCGCACCCCACCTGGTACACCCTTTACCGTTTCTGATGCCCATTACAAGTTTCAGGGACCGGATAATAATGGCCCTGGGTATGAGGTTGTATGATATTCTGTCATATGATAAAAGCCTTCCGACATACCACTATTTCTCGAAGAAAAAAACACTTGAGCTTGAACCCGGGCTGGCCGTTGACAACCTGAGAGGTTCATATCGATTTTATGACTGCCAGATACCGTTTGCCGAAAGATTGTGTCTTGAGAATGCTCTCAGCGCAGCCGAACAAGGTGCTATTGTTCTAAATCACACCGAGTGCACCGAGATCCAGCATGAAGGTAACACTATAACCGGGATCCAGATAAAAGATAACGTTACCGGACGTTCTTACACGGTCTCCACCAGGATGGTTGTAAATGCCGCAGGGCCGTGGATGGACATAGTCCACGGTAAACTGAAAACTGAATCAAGTCCAAGGATGAGAAGGACCAAGGGCATTCACCTGGTGACACATAGTATATCGCAAAACGCCCACGTACTGTTCTCACATGCCGACGGGCGTCTGTTTTTCGTCATTCCGTGGGAGGGGTACTCTCTTATCGGGACGACAGATACTGATTTCGGCGACGATTCAGATACTGTGGCTGCAGATATTAACGACGTAGACTATCTTCTCAGCGAGGTAGGAAGGGCTTTCCCCGGTTTGAAAAAAGACGATATATACTACACCTTTGCCGGTCTTCGCGCTCTGGCCGGTTCTCCTGACGGAAGTGCTTCAAACGTCACCCGCGGACACAGGCTTATCGACCATGAAAAAACGGATAGTTTGATCGGCGTTCTGTCTGTTGTAGGAGGTAAACTCACCGGATATAGAGCAGTCGCTGAAGAAACCGTCGATGTAGTTTCTAGGAAACTCAATGTATCTGAGCCATGTACGACAGCAAAAAAACCACTGCCCGGAGCTCCGGCCTTATCATCCGAAGAAAAAGCATCGATATCTGAAGAAAGTGGTCTGCCAGGTGAGACAATATCTCATCTTCATAACCTGTATGGTTCGAGACTCAGGGAGATTATCGAATTCTCAGAGAAAGATCGTAAAGGTAAACAGCAGATTTGTTCCCACTCCAGAGATATTATCGCCCAGATATGGCATGCGGTTGAAACCGAACAGGCATGTACTCCTGCCGATTTCCTGCTTCGCCGGAGTTTTACCGGTATGTCCTCGTGTCTGGGACTCGATGCCGTCGAAACAGTTGCCGGCGAAATGGGCAAGTTGTTAGGATGGACCGAATCCGAACAACAGAGACAATCAGACGAATACCGCAGTTATATCTCCCTGTCACAGCGTTTCAAAAACTCTCCGGCAAGCTGAGAGACAAGTACAATCTTTGACACATTCAGCTTATCCTGTTAGAATATGGTCGGTTTTATTCCAGATTACTCTGGCGAACTTGAGAATGTCCTGGCCAGCGAAAATAGGAGTAAGTACAACCAAATAATGATCCTCTTTCCCCGGGGTGCCTTTACCTGTCTGTTATCATAACATTCGGCATTCAATCCTCGATTTTAGTACCTGCGGTCGCCCTTTTACCTTCGGATTCTCTCTAAGAGGAGTATTGCATTTATGCAAGAAGCAAGTATATCCTGTCGAAACGTCTGGAAGGTCTTCGGACCCAATCCCTTAAGTGTGCTTGAAATATCCGACGGTAACCTTGACAAACAGGAAATTCTGGAACAGACCGGTCATGTTCTCGCGGTTAAAGATGTATCATTTGACGTTGAACCAAGTGAAATATTCGTGGTTATGGGGCTTTCCGGGAGCGGGAAATCAACTCTGGTCCGATGTATAAACAGGATTATCGAACCTACTGCCGGCACTATACTAATAGATGGGATCGACGTCGCTCAAATGAACACGGAAGAACTCAGAGAACTACGCCGTCATAAACTCAGCATGGTATTTCAGAACTTCGGCCTTCTTCCCCATCGCAGCGTTGAGGAGAACGTAGGATTCGGTCTGGAGATTCGCGGAGAACGCGGCAAGTCCAAAGATGACAAAGTGAAAAATGCACTGGAACTGGTTGGATTAATAGGCTGGGAAAAGAGTATGATCCACGAACTCAGCGGCGGTATGCAGCAACGGGTAGGCCTTGCTCGTGCCCTCGCTTCAGACCCGGAAATTCTCCTGATGGACGAACCTTTCAGCGCTCTTGATCCCCTCATCAGGCGACAGATGCAGGACGAGTTCATCAACCTCAGGGACACCGTCAGCAAAACGGTAATATTTATTACCCATGACCTTGCGGAAGCTCTTAAACTCGGTTATCGCATCGCTATTATGAAGGACGGAGTGGTTGTCCAGATAGGAACACCGATGGATATCGTAGCCAACCCCGCCGATGACTATGTTAAAGAGTTTGTCAGGGATGTTTCCCGCGGTGACGTACTTCCCGCAAGCAGCATCATGAAGAGACCGTCCGTAAGAGTCAGGGAAGGAATTGATCTGGAATCGGTTCTTAATACTATGAAAGCCAGGGAAGCCGATGTTGCCTTCGTCACCGATAATTACGGCAGGATGAAAGGTGTAGTCACTGCTCCACAGGCGGAAGCATCGCTCGAAGAAGGCATAAAAACCGTCGACGATATACTGGACACCGAATTCCCGAAGGCATCCTCAGATACCACCCTGAGCGAGTGTCTGCCGCTTGTAGCCGAAGGTGATATACCTCTCCTGATCCTGGATGACAATCAACATCTGATGGGAACTATAACCAGGAAAGACCTGATTGACGCAATGCAGCCGGAAAATGTAGATAAAAATGACAATGAAAAATGAGGGAGGTGATAAAAACTAACATCAAGGTAACGCGATTCTCTGAATATTATGAATAAAACTCAGAGATACCTGAGATATTAGATGGAGGTATACGTAACGTGAAAAAATATTTAATGGTTTTACTGGTAGGAATCATTCTTATCAGTACAGTGATAACAGGTTGTGGAACAGAAAAACCTACTTTGAAATTCAGTGACCTGAACTGGGGTAGCGCTCACTTCCAGTCTGAAATGGCAAAGATAATCGCAGAAAAAGGATATGGTTATTCGGTTGAGTTAGTCCCTGGAGCAACGATTCCATTAACGCAGGGATTGCGTACCGGAGACATCGATGTTATGATCGAAGGCTGGTACCAGAACCAGAAGGAAGCCGTTGATGCAGGAATAGCTGCCGGTGAAATAGAGATGCTGGGATACCTGAATGATGACAACTGGCAGAGTGGCTTCGTTATTCCTACCTATGTTGTAAAAGGAGATGCCGCAAGGGGAATCGATCCGATGGCCCCTGGTCTGAAAACAGTGTTCGACCTTGAAGAGCCTGCAATGAGGGAATTGTTCGCCAATCCTGAGAATTCGAGTAAAGGGTTAGTTCTTAATGGTCCTCCCGGCTGGGAGTGTGAAATCGTTATACCAAAGCAGATAGAAGCTTACGGTCTTTCTGACTTATACGATACGCTTAATGCAGGAAGCTCTGAAGGTTTGTTCGCTTCACTGAAGAGCGCCTATGATAAAGGTGAACCCTGGTTGGGATACCTCTGGGGACCAACCTGGATTGCCGGTGCTCTTGATCTCACCTTACTTGAAGAACCGGCTTATGACGAAGACGTCTGGAATGAAAACTATGGTTGTGCCTGGCCGTCTGTGGACCTTTTCATTGCAGGACACAGCGGGTTTACAGATAAAGCTCCTGACCTTGCGGATATGTTCGCCAAATGGGAACTGGATACGGCAATTCTTGATGAAGTACTGGCATATATGAATGAAACAGGTGGCGAACCAATCGACGCAGCCATCTGGTTCTTGAAGAACCGGGAAAACATCTGGACCGGGTTCGTAACGAGTGAAGCGGCCGATAAGGTAAAAGAAGCCGTTGCAGATATGTAGAAACCCTGATAATTAAATAATGTCCTACCCGCTTTCAACTCAGCTAAACACCATTGAAAGCGGGTAGGGTGACTACGAAGCAGGTATTAAAATATATGTTTGATTTTCCTGATATTGACTTCCCACTTGGTGACTGGATAAACATCATCGTCGACTGGCTCACCCATACCTTGGCACCTTTCTTCGATGTCGTTACAGAAATCATCCGCACTCCGCTGGTTGGGATCGAACGCTTTTTGTTATGGTTACCCTGGTGGGTAGTAATAGGAATATTTGCTGCCATCGCCTGGAAATTTGCCGGCTGGAAAATTGCCCTGTTTGCCACCCTTGGATTGATTTTTATCGGGATCATGGGGGTTTGGGATGACACTATGACCACATTGGCCATAGTCTTGGCTTCAGTGTTAGTTTCATTAATCGTTGGCATTCCTCTGGGTATTTTAGCCTCAAAAAGCGATCGCATCTATGGAGTTTTCAGGCCAATATTAGACTTCATGCAGACTATGCCCGCCTTCGTATACCTCATACCGGCTGTTTTCTTTTTCGGTCTCGGCAAAGTGCCAGCCGTCGTAGCTACCTGTATCTACGCAGCACCTCCCTGCATTCGTTTAACTAATCTAGGCATCAGACAGGTGCCTGCTGAAACAGTCGAAGCTGGAAAATCTTTCGGTACTACGCCAAGACAGTTACTTTTCAAGATACAATTACCCCTCGCCATTCCTACAATTATGGCGGGAATAAATCAGACCATAATGATGGCATTAGCCATGGTGGTGATTTGTTCTATGATTGGTACTGCTGGTCTTGGACTTGAAGTCCTCAAAGGAATCCAGAGACTCGACTTCGGTCGGGCATTTATTGCAGGAATAAGCATTGTCATTATGGCAATGATACTCGATCGCATCACACAATCCTTCGGCGAATCACGTGATACGAGTCAACACCGGGGTTAACTCGTCTTACCACTTTCGCTTGACACCAGCCTGCGACAACTGGTAGAATTTTATGTTTTGTGCTACTATTAGATAGCAGTGAACCGGCTCAGGCTGGTTCTATTCTATTTCGAACGAGGTGGTTTAAAATTTACGCTATAGTTGAGACCGGCGGCAAACAATATAAAGTAACTTCGGGACAGGTCGTTGATGTCGACCGCATGGATGCTTACGATGGTGATACTGTCGAACTGGACAAAGTACTCCTTATAGCTGACGATGATAAGGTGACTGTCGGCAAACCTACTGTTGAAGGTGCTAAGGTAACGGCTACCTGCCAGGGAGAAAACAGGAGCGCGAAGATTATCGTTCTCCATTATAAGCCGAAAACACGTTATCACAAGAAAAACGGGCACAGACAGACGTATACCAGGCTGGTAATTAATGACATCGTCGTACCGGGAGCACCGGCTGCCAGCAAACCACGCCGGCGGAAAAAAGCGGAAACTGAAGAGGTAACGGAAGATGGCGCATAAAAAAGGCGGCGGTAAGACGAAAAATGGTCGGGACAGCCAGGGCAAAAGACTTGGCGTTAAGAGATACGATGGTAATTTAGTTAATGCCGGCACAATAATAGTGAGGCAGCGTGGTACCCGTATACATCCTGGCAGCAATGTGGGTGTTGGCAAAGATTATACGCTCTATGCGCTGATCGACGGAGTCGTAAAATTCGAACCCATTTCCAATAATCGGAGGAAAGTCAGCGTTTACGCTGGTTAGAAGATATGAAAGAGAAGATTCACCCCAAATATTACGAAGACGCTGAAGTAATCTGCGCTTGCGGCAACCGGTTTACCGTAGGTTCTACCAAGAAAGAAATGAGAGTAGAACTCTGCAGCCAGTGCCATCCGTTCTTTACCGGCGAACGTAAAATGATGGATACCGCGGGACGGGTAGAACGGTTCAAGCGCCGATACAACATCAAGGACTAAAGGAAATTTCCCTGTTCAGGGAAAACGGAACGGCGACAACGGACCAGGAAAATAAGGAGCGGTATTCATTAACCGCTCCTGTCAATTTACAGAGGAGTCCATGGCAGAGAGATTTTATTACGGCGGACAAGCAGTCATCGAGGGAGTGATGATGAGAGGGCAGAATACCTGCGTTACTGCTGTCCGCAGGACTGACGGTAAAATCGTCGTAGAATCCCAGGTACTTCCAAAAATTTACAAGGGTAAGACGAGGAATATGCCCTTTATTCGCGGCATAATAGTCCTCCTCGAGTCCATGGTTCTCGGTATCCAGAGTATCATTCGTTCAGCCAACCTTGCCCTTGAGGAAGAGGATGAAGAAGTATCCGGGTGGATGCTATGGCTTATGGTTGCCGGCTCGATTGCCTTCGCTGTTGCACTGTTCTTTCTGGCCCCCCTGTTTATTACCAAGCTTTTTAATATAGAATCTTCATTACTCTTCAACCTGGTTGACGGACTGATAAGAATAGCCATTCTTGTAGCCTACCTTGGACTGATGGGCTTTCTTCCGGAACTGAAAAAAGTATTCTCATACCACGGAGCTGAACACAAAACGGTTAACGCGTATGAAAACGGCGTCCCGTTGGAGACCGAGGATGTGAAAAAATTCAGTACGGCACATGTCAGGTGCGGGACCAGCTTCACCTTTACCGTACTTATCATAGCAGTGCTCGTTTTCTCTTTGGTGGGAATACATCAAACCTGGTTAATGGTACTCTCCCGTATCGTCCTGATACCGGTGATCGCCTCCATAAGTTACGAAGTCATTTATTTCAGCGGCAGACATACCAACAACTGGCTGGTAAAAATAATCTCAAAACCCGGTCTGCTGCTTCAATCGTTAACGACACGTGAACCCGATGAAGCCAAACTGGAAGTCGGCATAGCCGCATTAAAAAAAGTAATAGAAACGGAACAGCCGGAATTTGTTACCTGGGAAGTTGAACACGAAGGACTTTCACCGGAAAATACTCCGAATGAAGTAATTCAGGAATCTCCTCAAAACCTCGAATAATCAATGACGTTGTTGCGAGTTTCGCTGCCTGCCCACCTTTTCTCCTGAACTCCGGCAGCAGGTCAACAGGCAAACTGTAGAAATCTCTCAGGATTTACTGTTAATTACACCTACTCCGGATATTCCCTGTAAAAACAGGTAATATTACCGGTGTGGCAGGTTGGCCCCATCGGTTTAGCCCTCACAAGAAGACTGTTATTTTCGCAATCTTTCATTACCGACCGCACTTTCAGGTAATTACCGGACGTCGCGCCTTTGTGCCACATTTCCTGACGACCGCGGCTGTAGAACCACACATCAGGACCTTCCAGTGTCTTTTCCAGTGCTTCTTTATTCATATAACCCAGCATCAACACCTGTTCTGTCTCATCGTCCTGTACGATGGCCGGGATCAATCCTTTTTCATTGAAATTCAGGTCTTCCATAAAGATTCCTCTTGTAGATAGAATTATATAATGCTATGTTATATGACGGACCGAAATATAGCAAGTCGTAAACACGCTCTGACGCATGACAGGTAAGGAAAATGAGCTTCATGATACGAACTATGGAAAACTCCGATCTCGAGCTTATTTACTCATCTCCTTTCGTCACAGGCAGTAACAGACCGGCAGGACTGTACGACCGTTACTATACGGAACAGGAAAAAGGCCAACGAGTTGTCTTTTTGGCTTTTTATGATGGTGAATTTGCCGGCCATGTAAACGTTATCTGGAAATCGGAATACCCCCTGTTCGCTGAACAGAATATTCCGGAAATCGGTGATCTAATAGTCCTCCCTGATCTTCGCCGTCGTGGCATTGCTACCGCTCTCGTGGATGAAGCTGAAAAAATAATTTTCCAGCGTTCGCCTGTAGCCGGTATAGGGGTTGGAATGTACGCTGATTATGGCCCGGCCCAGCGAATGTACGTTTTACGCGGTTACGTCCCGGATAGACTTGGGTTGATGTATAAGAGGAAGCCGGTTAAACCCGGAGGAATGGTTAAAGTAGATGATGATCTTGTTCTGTACCTGGTTAAAAAACGACCTGAAAAATAGACAGGCTTACGCTTCCTCTACCGCTTTCAACGCTTGTTTCAGGTCGATATCGCCGGTATAAAGAGCCTTGCCGATGATGGCACCTTCAGCGCCCAGCTTCTTTAACATGACAAGATGCTGGACCGACGCAATACCTCCGGCGGCGGTTACCGGCAGACCTGTTCTCGTTATCAACTCCGAAATTGCCGTAAAATTCGGTTCGGTAAGGGTCCCATCACGCACAATGTCGGTATAAATTAACCGTCGAACACCCAGTTCCGCCATGTTCATAGCAAACTCGATTCCCGACACTTGTGTTTCCTGTGTCCAACCTCTTACTGCTACCATTCCGTCCCTGGTATCAATGCTGACAACAATAGATTCACCGTATATACTGCAGGCTTCTTTAACGAATTCGGCATCTTCCACGGCAGATGTTCCAAGGATAATCCTGTCAAGCCCGGCACTCAATAATTCCTTCACGGTATCCATGTCCCTGATACCACCGCCTAATTGCGTAGGAATCAGCATCGCCACGGCTATATTCCTGATTATTTCCATATTACCGGGTTTACCAGCCGCCGCGCCGTCAAGATCGACAATGTGAAGTCGCGGGGGACTCATCGACTGCCATCGTAACGCTGTTTGAACCGGGTCTTCGGAGAAAACGGTTTCCTGTGAATAATCACCCTGGTATAGGCGAACACAAAAACCACCTCGAATATCAATTGAAGGAATTACGTCCACTGATTTTTACCTTTACTGTCAATAATTAATTTAACCCAGGCCAATTGTGTCTTTTACCCGTGCCAGTGTTTTTTCAGCAAGAGGTTTCGCCCGTTCAGCCCCTTTAACCATGAGAGAATCTAAGTAGCCGGGATCGGCGGTAAGCTCCTCGTATTTTTTCTGTATAGGACTTAGCCCTTCGATAACCACCTCAGCCAGTTCTTTCTTCAGATCGGCATATCCCTTACCGGCAAAATGGTCAACGATTTCCTGTCTGCTTTTTCGTGTAAACAACTCGTAGATTACCAGCAGGTTATAAACACCGGGACGATCTTCATCATAAACAATATCCCTCATCGAATCGGTAGCGGCCCGTTTTATCTTGTTCGTTACAACATCTGGTGGGTCCAGCAGGTTAATGGCGTGATTCGATCCCTGTTCGCTTTTACTCATCTTCTTTTCCGGATCATCCAGCCCCATAATCCGTGCACCAACGTCCGGAATAATTGGTGAAGGCAGCACAAAAATATCCCCGTAAATAGAGTTAAACCGCTGGGCTATGTCACGTGTTAGTTCAACATGCTGTTTCTGGTCTTCTCCTACCGGTACTACGTCGGTATCGTAAAGCAGGATATCGGCCGCCATCAGTGCCGGATAGTCGAACAGTCCGGTGCTTACCGATTCCTGGTTCTTCGATTTTTCCTTGTACTGGGTCATCCGCTGCATCCATCCCATCGGGGTAAAACAATTAAGTATCCATGCCAGTTCCGAATGAGCAGGAACATGTGACTGTATAAAAACGATCGACCTTTCCGTATCGATACCGACAGCCAGCAGCAGTCCGGTAACCTCTCTTATCTTGGCTCTCAATACCTCAGGGTCCTGGGGTATCGTAATTGCGTGCAGATCGACTATACAGAAAATATTATGATATTCATCCTGCCGGGCTGCCCAGTGCCTGGTAGCACCAAGATAATTTCCGATGTGTATATCACCTGTCGGCTGGATGCCTGAAAATACCCGTTTTTTCATATGGTTATTCTCCTCATTTGAGAGTGTAACATATAGGTACGCCTGCGGCAAGAAACATCAGTATCAATACTACATCTGTTCGGTTATAATGTCGGTATGGATTTTGAGAAAGATACGTATTCGCAGGAGACCTTTTCAAAACTGGTTCTTACAGAAGAAATAATTGAGTCGAAAGTATTCGATGAATGCGAATTTACCGATTGCATATTCATCGGGTGCAGGTTTGAAAAATGCAGGCTGCTGAACTGCAAATTTGAAAAATGTGATCTCAGTAATATTATTCCGATGAACAGCGAATTCCGTGAGGTGAAATTTGCCAACTGTAAAGCCATCGGGATCGACTGGACGAGAGCCGGTAAAATAAAAGAACTGAGTTTCTCGGAATCCCTGGTAAATTACTCTAACTTCAGATTACTGAAGCTGCCAAAGACAGTATTAAAGAAATGTGAGGTTAAGGACGCAGATTTCATAGAAACGGACCTGAAAGACAGTGATCTCGCAGGGAGTGATTTTGAAGATAGTATATTTTTTAAGACCGATCTTTCGGGAGTCGATCTCACCCACGCAACGAATTACGCCATAGATATCAATAGCAACACACTGAAAAAGACCCGGTTCTCTCTCCCTGAAGCC
>CAZBQL010000007.1:25260-39887 GCA_964493985.1 uncultured Dehalococcoidales bacterium | reverse complement strand
GTTTGACCGTGCCTGAAACTGACTGATAATATTTATCAGGAGAGTGTGATGATAAGAAGCTTCAACGGAAAAACACCCAGAATAGCGGAATCGGCTTTTATAAGCGAAGCAGCCTATGTTATAGGTGATGTGGAAATCGGTGAAAATTCCAGCGTATGGCCGGGGGCAGTCATCAGGGGAGATATGGGGAAGATAACGATAGGCAACAATACCGCGATAGAAGACAACTGTGTTATCCATTCAGGGTCGCCTAAAATCCCCTGGATAGCGGATGTTACAATAGGAGATAATGTAGTTTTCGGACACGGTTCGATCTCCAACGGTAAAAAAATAGGTAACTATGTTTTGATAGGAATCGGTGCGAAAATACTTCACGATGTCGAAATTGGTGATTATTCTTTGATTGCTGCCGGCTGTGTAGCTACGGAGAAGATGAAGATTCCGGAAAGGTCCTTCGTAGCCGGTGTGCCAGGGAAAATAAAAGGGCAGATATCCGATGATCAGTACTGGTGGTCCGAGAACAGCCCCAAGATATACGCAGAGAATGCCCAAATGGCTAAAAAGGAAAAAGGACTTGATTCAAGAGACTAACCCTTACATACTTTCCGGAGCCGTCATTCCCATCAGGTGAAGAGTTTTGGCCAGTACTATCTTCGCTGCCTCCACTAACTTCAGTCTAGCTTTTGTCAGTTCTTCATCATCCGAAATAACTCTGCACTGCTTGTAGAAGCTGTGAAAGGCAGTGGCAAGGTCCTGGGCATAGTAGGTCAGGTGATGCGGTTCCAGATTCCTGGCGGCCATCTCTACCAGTTCCGGAAGCTGGACCAGCTTCCGGATAAGCGTTAACTCAGGTTCAGTCGTTACCAGCGAAACGTCGCCATCGGAATAATCTATACCCTTTTCTTCTGCCAGACGGAGTATACTGGCGATACGTGCATGAGCGTACTGGACATAGTACACCGGATTTTCGGAAGACTCTCTCTTGGCCAACTCGAGGTCGAAGTCCATCTGGCTGTTCGCCGAACGTGCTAAAAAGAAGAACCGGCAGGCATCCGTACCTACTTCCTCAATAATTTCTCTCAAGGTAATAATGTCACCGCTTCGCTTGGATATTCTTACCAGTTCACCATCGCGTTTCAAGGTAACTAACTGGTGAATAATTATCTCAAGTTTTCCAGGGTCCCCTCCCAGGGCATCAACGGCGGCTTTAAGTCTCTGTACGTGCCCCTGGTGGTCCGCTCCCCAGATATCTATCACCTTATCGAATTTACGTTCGATAAATTTATTGTAGTGATAGGCGATATCCGTAGCAAAGTATGTAGGCGCTCCGCTGCTTCTAATTACTACATCGTCCTTATCTTCACCAAGTGCGGTAGATATGAACCAGGTTGCCCCATCTTTCTGACCAATATAGCCTTTCTCATCAAGCATATCCATTACCTTATCGAACTGGCCATTATCGTACAGGCTTTTTTCGGTAAACCAGACATCGAAATCGACCCGCAGCATTTGAAGCTCTTCTTTTATCTGCGCCATTATCTTCTCGAGGCCAATTTTCCCTATCCTCAGTATGGCTTCCTTTTCAGGGACCTTCAGGAACTTATCACCTTCTTCACCGGCAATTTCTTCAGCGAGTTCAACCATGTATCCACCAACATATCCATCAGCCGGGATCTCTACATTTTTACCGTAGTGCTGCAGATACCTGGCAAAAAGAGTCTGGTTGAATAATTCCATCTGAGTACCGGCGTCATTAAAGTAATATTCTCTTTCAACGTTATAACCTGCTGAAGCAAGTACATTAGAAAGAGTACTGCCAAGGATAGCTCCTCTTCCATGCCCTGCATGAAGTGGGCCGGTGGGATTAATACTGACAAATTCGACCTGTACGCGGAGGTTATTGCCAATACGTATATCACCAAAACTTTCACCGGCATCAAGTATCTCATCTACCTGAGAAGAAAGCCATTTATCACTCAGAGTGAAGTTGATAAATCCCGGAGGAGCAACTACGACGCTTTTTATCTCATCACCAGGGTCAATAAAAGAAATGATCCCTTCAGCAATATCCATTGGCCTGGACTTTGCCGGTTTCGCCAGTTTCAATGAAAGACCCGAAGCATAGTCCCCGTGTTCCGGGTTCTGGGGACGTTCCAGGTATATTTCCGGTAATTCTATTTCAGGCAGTTTTCCTGCTTCGACAGCTTCCAAAGCTGCCTTTTCCAGTTTATCAGCCAGACTTTTTTTTAATTCAAGAATACCCGTTTTTCAGTTCCTCCGGTGGTATTTTGGGAAATTATAAAGCTTGGATTTACATTAAATTAATGAATTCTTCCGCACTTATTCCTGCTTGCTTCAATATGGACTGTAATGTTTCAGGTGCAAGCTCTCGTCGATACTAGTATACTGTAACTCTTCGTCCTGTTTCCCGGTTCTTCAAAATATAATGACTACCGCAAGTTCGATGTACCGTAAAATCTGCTTTAAGTAAAAGTTCGACAGTCCGTTTTCCGCTGATTCGCGGCAGCTTCAAGCTGTAACCTCAACTACAGCTTCTTCGATGCCTTCTTCCGTCGGTATAGATGCGCCATCCATCTGGAGACTCTCGATGTACAATTCTATAGCTTCAGTTATATTTTTCAGAGCCTCTTCACGCGTGTCACCTTCGCTGATACATCCCGGAAGCAAAGGAACCAAAACGGTATATCCCCCGGATTCATTTGATTCCAGAATCACGCGGAATTTCCTGGACATTAGCACCTCCCGCAAGAGCTTGAACATGGAAATTATAGCATAAAGTTAATTGTGAGAGTAGACTAACTGCTGCATGTGCTAAGGTTAAAAACGTGCAAACATTTCGCTTGGCCTATTCATTCGTATTCAGTTATTAGCTGTCTGTTGCAGAGTATCCAGTAACCGACAACAACAACTTTTCTTATCATCTATTTATCATCAAGCGGAATAACTATATGGGGAGCTACGAGCTTATCCAGCAATTCCTGTAATTCCTCCAGTACTTTTTCAAGTGATGGGAGCGGGATGATTTGCTGACCCAGGTCCTTTTCCCAGTATCTGTTCAGCACGTTTTTATCCTGAGAGAAAAAGTCGCGTACATTGGTAATGACGAGTCCCTTATGTGAAAGCTTCTTTAGCAATACGGTACCCAGAAGCTCAAGGTTTAAGCTTGCAGTATGCTCTCTGAGAAGTCTCCACACATCGTAGTAATCCCGTGATTTGCCGCGCTCCTTCAGACTTCTTATCTTTTCAGCGAGCAGCTCCTCCAGGGGATATGTTAAAACCTTTTGTTCCCCATGTTGAAAAGGATCAGCCAGAATGTTCTTGAGGACAGGTTCAAGGCATAATGGTTCATCAAAACTCAAGTCCATGAAAATCATACCGGGATAGGATAGCGGACCTACAAACTGAGTCCTGACACGAGCGTAGCCGTCCGGTTTGTGAATCATTCTGATGGTGAGTTGTACCTGGGACACTAGGCTGACCCATTGATACCACTCATCAAGCGCCTGCCGAAGCTGCTCTTTTCCCATATCATGCTTTACGGTAAAGTCAAGGTCTTCGGAGTAGCGCCAATCCTGGAAGTAGACTTTACGCAGAGCAGTCCCGCTCTTGAATACAAGTATCTCGCTGAGCGTAGGAACCTGAGAAAGAACCTTCAGTACTTCGGTGATAATGTAGTCTTTCTCTAGCGTGCCCAGGGCTAATTTTTCTCGTTTAGCCAATCTTTGTAAATCAGCTCGGGATATCATTATTATTCCTTCCATTGTAAAAGATCATCGTCGGGAACGTTTATTATTATTTTCCACCTATCAACGTGTTTACCCTTTGATCCTGATAGACTATCAAGATAGGCATATCTTCCACTAATACTCCGCAGTAGGATATCAGTTGCTTTGTCTGCCCTAAATCCAAGTATTTCAATCAAGTATCCCAGCCTTTGGCTGGCAGCACGATTACCATTCTGACGAGAATATTCGGCTATTTTAATAAAATCGAGTTCGTCTCGCCCATACCAGAGTGCCTTGGCTACCTCCGTTATTCCTCCGCAATACCGAAGTTGGTCAAGGCAGTCCACGATAGTCTTCTCAGGCTCCGAGATGTTCACCTGGTACCCATCGATAGCTATCTGCTTATAACCGAAAAACTTCTGTTCCGATTTCGAGACAAAACGATAGGTCACTCCGGAAATCTCCAGGGATGATTTCAGCTTACGTCGTGTTGACGCGATAAAGACTGTTCGGCTGATTTGCTCCGTGTAGCCGTAGTAATTTAGCGCACTCCGAAACCCTATATAATATGGCTGAATAAGATAAGAAGCAATGATGAACTCATGTTCAGTCCATTCTCGTTCACGTCCAGCTTCGAATGGAAGAATAAGATACTTACCTTTTTCAATACGCTGAAGCCATCCACGTTTCACCAGCGTTGACAGGAGGTCACGTAAACTTTGACCATCACTACCAAAAGCTCTGGCAGCATCCTTAAAGGTAAAAATCCGTTTTCCTTGTCGGGTGATCTCTGTCAGCAGGTCACTTCCAGCCCCTCCAAGGGTTCTGTCGTTTTGTGTCATTGTTATAGCCTTTTAGCCTATAATTATATCACAAAACGTCAATAGTATAAACTAAAACATGTGCTGAGGGAACAAGCTGATACGCCGGATATATAATTATACAAAACGAGATAAAGTTGGTTGTAACAATATTTCGTTCTTAATTCAAATCCCCGGTATCGGCCGCCCAGACCTTGTCCATTTCCTTGACGAGGAGTTTGTGGTCGGGACTTTCAAGGTTCTTATCTTTTTCGAACAGCATTATAGCCTCTGTGCGGGCTACCTCAAGCAGGCCGACATCCGATATCTTCGCCATTCGCAGGTCAGGCATACCACTCTGGCGGGTGCCGTAAAATTCACCCGGACCACGCAGCTTGAGGTCTTCTTCAGCCAGTTTGAAACCGTCCTGGATGCTCTCGATTATGTCAAGTCTCTCACGGGCCACTTCCGACGGATTCTCTGCCAGCAGGATACAGTAACTCTGTTCGGTACCACGCCCTACTCTGCCGCGGAACTGGTGGAGCTGCGACAGCCCGAACCTGTCAGCGCTTTCCACCATCATCACCGTAGCATTCGGTACGTCTATTCCTACCTCGACGACCGGTGTTGCTACCAGGATATCGTATTCTCCCGTATAAAACTCCCTCATTACCTTTTCTTTCTCCGTAGCGGAAACGCGACCGTGCAATAATCCCAGTTTCAGTTCCGGAAACACCTCGTTGGAAAGGCGTTCGTACTCGATAGTTGCTGCCCTTGCCTGTACCGCTTCGGATTCCTCGATCAGCGGACAGATGATGAACGCCTGGTTTCCGGCAGCAACCTGTTTTCTAATAAACGCGTACGCGCTTGCCCTTTGTCCGGGTTTCAACCATTTTGTCTTGATAGTCTGCCTGCCCGGCGGGAGTTCATCGATCAGAGATAGATCGAGATCGCCGTACAGTGTTAAAGCCAGCGTCCTCGGAATGGGCGTCGCCGTCATTACCGTTATATGAGGATTATATCCTTTTTGCCTCAGAGCAGACCTCTGTTCAACGCCGAAACGGTGCTGTTCATCTATCACAGCATATCCGAGCTTATGAAACTCTACGCCCTGCTGGATCAAGGCATGAGTACCGATCACGATATCGGCACTGCCATCCCGTATTTTCTTCTGTAACTCTCTCTTTCTGGATGCTTTAACGGATCCTATCAATAAAGAAACGGTAACCGGACGGTCCAGTATTCCGGAAAATACCCTCAAATAGTCTTCTTCCGAATCAAGACTACCCTGATTTGAGAGTAAATTGCATATGGTTGAAAAATGCTGTTCGGCGAGGATTTCGGTGGGAGCCATAAGCGCCCCCTGGAAACCATTCGCAGCAGCCATCAGAAGAGCCGCGGTAGCTACCACCGTTTTACCGCTCCCGACATCACCCTGCAGCAGGCGGGACATTGCTCGTGGTTTCTCAAGATCGGCCAGGATTTCTTTGAGAGATTTATCCTGGGCGCCTGTCAGTTCGAAAGGTAAAGATGCCAGGAATGCATCAAGTACCGTTTTATCGGTCGTGATGGGATTAGCCGGTTGTCCGTCCTGCCATTCACGTTTCTTTTTCAGTACACCAAGTTGAAGTAGAAAGAGTTCGTCGAACGCTATCCTCACCCTCGCCCGGTCTTTTAATACCTCGTCATCGGGAAAATGAGCCTGGCTGATGGCGACGGGAAGCGGCAGTAGTTTCTGTCTCTCCCTGATCTCGTCCGGTAGAAAGTCCTCCACCTGCCAAGCCCACCTGTCGGTCACCTCTTTCATAATTTTTCTGACCTGGCGTGGGCGTAGTCCCTGGGTCAGTGAATATATCGGGACGAGACGGGCTACATGTATCATTTCTTTATCTTCAACGAATTCCCATTCAGGCGATTGAAAAACATGTCTTCCCTGGAAAAGACCGACCTTACCGCTGATTACAATACGTGAATTAGTGGTCAGCCTCTTAGCCAGATATGGATTATTAAACCACACGATCCTGACATTTCCGGTATCGTCGCCAACTGTGGCTTCCGTACTTCGCCTGCCCCCGGGCCTGGTCTCCCTGGCTTCCCAGACATTGGCTATTATGGTCTCTTCATTGCCTTCGGTAAGTTCTGAAATCGACTTAGTGTTGCTGTAATCAAGGTGGCGGTGTGGGAAAAAATACAACAGGTCTCGCACGGTTCCCAGTCCCATCTTGTTGAATCGGGCCGCCAGGGTCGAACTTATCCCTTTAATCACCGTGATTGGCGAATCAATAGAGTGTGTTCCTGTCGCTTTTTGTCTCTTTGTTTTTACGGCCGGTTTAGATGCACTGACAGAAACAGATACAGGCTTTTTTCTATCTTTATCGCCATCTTCCTTTTCTGAAAGAAAATCCAAAACGTTCTTGATAAAAACCTTGCGTTCTTTCCTGGATAGCGATGAATAACCTGTTTCCGCAAGATGAAGTTCCTTGAAACGTCTTAATACCTTTGGAGAGGATATTGATTCCGCCGCTTGGACTGCCCAGTTACTCAGAAATTTGTCGAGGCCGCCTATTACTGCCGAGTTTTGATAGCCTTTATTACCCTCGAGTTCAAGAATCTTACGCAATGACTCAGCATCCAAAGACAAGGTAATTCCTCCGCAACGTGTACCTCCACAGGCACAGTAACTCAAAACTTAATATTTTGAGTATCATATTATTCGGCTTCAAGTACGGTTACTGCGATGGCCCCGGGGCCTCCATGTACACCAAGGACCGGGCTAACTGTTGAACGATAAATACGCATGTCTGGCTCCAGGGATTTCACTCTATTTGCCAACTTGTCGGCTTCATCCTGAGTGGTAGTATGTTCAACGGCCAGCGCTTCAATTTTCCGGAAGCTGCCGACATGATTATAGAGGTAGTCCATACCGGCAACCAGGGAGCGTTTCCTTGCCAGCGGAGCCATTTCACCATCTTTGACTGTCAATATCTGCTTGATGGAAAGTACTGACCCCATAAATTCCTTTGCTTTGCCGATACGTCCGCCCTTGGCCAGGTATGTAAGAGTATCGAAATAAACGACAAAGTGAGAACGGTTGATAGCGCTCTTAACATACTTGATGAGATCATCCATTCCGGCGCCTTCTCTGGCTTTCATCGCAGCCGAGATAACTATCAATCCAAGTCCCATCGCAACCGTTTCCGAGTCGATAACCTCGATACGTCCCTTCTTTTCCGTCATTTCCTTGGCACCGACCGCCGACTGGTAGGTTCCGCTGAGTTTACTTGAAGCATCGATCACAAGTATTTCGTCCGTTTCTCCAAGTAACCCGTCATAGACTTCAGCAAAGGCTTTAGGAGTAGGTTGAGTTGTTGTTGGCCATACGCTGTCGTTGATCAGTCTTTTGTAAAACTCATCAGTAGTAATTGTAACCCTGTCGAGATATTGCTCATGCCCGAATAGTACTGTTAGCGGGACAACGGTAATCCCGAACTCTTCGGCAAGATCGCTGGTAATATCGGACAAACTATCGGTGATAATTTTTACAGCCATATAATCCTCCGCTTATTCAATGGAGACTATGTAATCATAATAGGGCTGACCGCCCTTAACTACCTCAACCTGCAGTTGAGGGTATTGTTCGCGTATGCTTTCGCTGACCTGAGATGCTTCATCAGATTTCGTATCAGCACCGTAATATACGGTTACTATCTCGTTCTGGTTCATATCCATCTTAGCAAGCATCTTGCTGAGTATATCGATGGTGTTGCTGCCCGCAGCCAGTAACTCACCGTCAAGGAGGCCAATTGCCTGCTTCTTCTTGATGCTCAGTCCGTCCAGTTGCGCCGATCGGACAGCCCGGGTAATTTCGATCGTTTTAACCATAGATATGGCTTCTTTCATCAGTTCGGCATTTGTGGAAAAATCAGCTTCATAGTCGAACGCCAGCAATGCCGCTACACCCTGCGGTATGGTCTGAGTCGGAATCACCTCTATTGATTTATCACTAAGCGTCTTGACCTGCTCAGCCGTAAGTATAATATTCTTATTATTGGGAAGTATTAGTACTTTATCTGACACGACTGCATTGACGGCTTGTAGAATATCCTTTGTGCTTGGATTCATTGTCTGACCGCCGGGAACTATCGCCGTTGTACCCAGGCTGGCGAATACTTCAGCAAGACCGTCTCCCGAGACAACTGCAATTGTAGCCGTATCTACTTCAACCGCTCGAGATTTCTGGACCTCGAGAAAGTCCTGGTACTGTTCGTCCATATTCCTTATAGATACCTGGTGTAACGTCCCTAGTGATGTAGCATACTTGATCACTTTACCCGGGTCTATGGTATGAATATGAATCCTGGTGGTGTTTTCATCTCCTACAACGATCAGTGATTCACCCTCTTTTTTTAAGCGGATTCTGATCTTGTCAGGATTAAAACCTTCACCCTTCAACATAAATTCGGTACAGTACCCGAACGGGACTTCGTCTACCTGGCTTATTTGAGGAATCCTTACAGGTAAAGGAATGCTACTGGCAATCATCTGAGGCTTACGGAACTGCATCTGCTCCGCTTCTCCTCTCAGGTAGCGTAACGATCCTTCGAGAATCGTATACAGTCCTTGCCCTCCTGCATCTACAACTCCTGCCTCCTTTAAAACAGGAAGCAATGTAGGTGTATTAGCAACCGATTCAGCGGCACCTTCAACAACCGCTTCCATAACTGAGATCGGATCTGTACTACCATCCTCCACGCATTTTTGACCGGCCTGCGCTGCATCTCTGACTACGGTAAGAATCGTTCCTTCTACAGGATTCGTGATACCCTTATAGGCAACATCGGCTGCTTTCTGAAGTGCCAAAGCGATATCTACACCATTAATTGTCTTCTTTTCGGCCAGACCTTCTGCCATCCCCTTCCATATCTGAGACAGGATAACTCCGCTATTTCCCCTGGCACCCATAAGAGCACCCTGGGCTATTGCTTTAGCTGCCTCGGCAACACCCGAATTGTTATGCATGTAGGCTTCATCAACGCTGGAACGCATCGTCAGGAGCATATTAGTACCGGTGTCACCATCTGGCACAGGAAAAACATTCAGAGCATCCACATCGGATGCACTCTTTTCCAGCCACGATGTGGCGGTAGAAAGCATTTCCCGGAATTCCCTGCCGTTTATTAAATCTACCTGTTTCATATACTACCTCTCCTGTCAATTCGAGAGTATATTGATTCTCACCCCATTTCTTGCCAACTGTAATTCACTGTGTTAGTATGATAGAAGCATATTACCTAATTTTTGTTCTAACGGTCAAGAGGTAGAAATTGAAGTGTGAAATTTGCGGTAAAACGCCACAATTCGGTCATAACGTAAGTCATTCGAAACGACATACCAACCGTAAATGGGTACCGAATATCCATCCGGCAACGGTAATTGTCGATGGGAAACAAACCCGCATGAACCTGTGTACCCGATGCCTGCGTACTCTGAACAAACCGCCTAGGAAACAAAAACAGGAAATCAGCCAGAATTAAGCCTGGACTTTTACGGGAGGGCAGCCCTGGTCTACTAAACAAGGCTGTTTCTTATTTTTTGTATTGCATCTTTAATAGGTTGGCCTGAGCTGAAAACAGCCGCACCGGCTACCAGCACATCCGCACCGGCTTTCACCACTTTCGGCGCTATGTCGACATTTATTCCTCCGTCAACCTCCAGTTCCGTGTTCAGTCCCTTTTCGTCCAGTTTTTTACGCATGGCGGTAATTTTTCCGAGTGTACTCTCGATAAATGCCTGTCCGCCGAAACCGGGATTCACCGTCATGACCAGTACCAGGTCCAGATATGTGAGAATATCATCAAGTCTATCTATCGGTGTGCCCGGGTTTACCGAAGCGCCGGCTTTCACACCAGCTTCCTTGATAGCCTGAATAGTACGGTGTATGTGAGGGCACGCTTCCACGTGGACGGTCAAAATATCGGCCCCCGCATCCGCAAATTGCCTGATATAATCGGAAGGTCTTTCGATCATGAGATGTACATCCAGGGGCAGACCGGTATGGGGGCGTATCGCCTTCACAACCGCCGGACCAAGGGTGATATTCGGTACAAAATGACCGTCCATCACATCGACGTGAATGTAATCCGCTCCGGCTTCTTCTGCCGCGGCTACCTGCTCACCCAGCCGGGCAAAATCCGCCGATAATATGGATGGAGCAATCTTAATATGTCCTTTTTTATCCCCGGTCATCGGAACCTCCGATCAACTCTTTCGCCTTCGTCAAGGCTTTTTCTACTTGTGCGGGCGCGGTACCGCCGGGATTATCCCGCGCTGCGAGAGACGACTCAACTGAAATGGATGTAACATCGTCCTCAAACAGCGGTGAATATTCCCTGTATTCGTCAATACTGAGTTCATCCAGATTCTTGTTTTCCTTGACCGCATAAGCAACCAGCCTGGCGACCACACCATGCGCATCGCGGAACGCCTCGCCTTTTTTTACGAGGTAGTCTGCAAGGTCGGTTGCAAGTATATACCCCTCACCGGCGGCTTTCTCCATCTTATCTGTATTGACCTTCATAGTGCTAATCATTCCCGTAAATACTTCCAGGCTTGAAAGCAGAGTATCCACACAGTCGAAAAAGCCTTCCTTGTCTTCCTGCATATCGCTGTTATAGGAAAGGGGCAGACCTTTCATTGTAGTCAGCAGCGACATCAATCTGCCGTAAACACGTCCGGTCTTACCGCGTACCAGTTCGGCGATATCGGGATTTTTCTTCTGGGGCATAATGCTGCTGCCGGTAGCGTAGGCATCATCCATCTCGATAAATCCGAACTCGCTCGATGACCAGAGAATCATCTCCTCTGCCAGACGTGAAAGATGCATCATACAAATGCTGGCCGCGGATTCATACTCAATAATATAATCGCGGTCCGACACTGCATCCATACTGTTCATACTTATCCTGCTGAAACCGAGTTCCTTTGCCACAAATTCCCGGTCGATATCATAAGCTACTCCCGCGACAGCTCCACTACCAAGAGGGAGAACATCCACCCGCTCAAGACAATCGGAAAATCTCCCCGCGTCCCGCTGCAGCATCTCAAAATACGCCAGGAGGTGGTGCGCCAGAAGGACCGGCTGCGCTCTCTGGACATGAGTATATCCCGGCATTGCTACTGTCTTGTTCGCTTCGGCTACATCAACCAATACTTTCTGAAGCAGTTTGATATTCAGGACCGTCTTGTTTATAGCATCTTTAGCATACATCCGTGTGTCAACCGCTACCTGGTCGTTACGCGAACGGGCGGTATGGAGTTTTCTACCGGCTATTCCGACTTTTTCAATCAATCTTGATTCTATATTCATGTGGACGTCTTCAAGTTCGGGATCAAACTTGAATTCACCACTCTCAATTTCCCTGGCTACGGATTCCAGTCCCTTGATGATGATCGTTGTTTCTCTGTCGGTTATTATCCCCTGTTTTCCGAGCATACGGGCATGGGCGATACTACCCTGTATGTCATAAGGGTATAATCGCCAGTCTATGAAAATAGACGCAGAATACTTGGCTGCAGCTTTATCTGGTTCTTTCTGAAATCGTCCCCGTATGTTACTCATAATAAACTCTCTATTCTTCTTCCGGCCCCATTATACTCAGCGGTCCTTCGGAATCTCCCAGTAACTGGACCTGCGCCTGGTTTTTAAGAGGAAGTCCCCACAGGTGGATAAATCCCGCGGAGGCACTCTGGTCGAATTTATCTCCAACATCATAGGTGGCAAGACTGAGATTATATAATGATTTCGGTGCTTTCCGGCCCACAACAGTCGAATGCCCTTTATATAGTTTAAGCCTGACTTCTCCGGTAACATAGCGCTGAGAACTCAGGACATACGCCGAGAGATCACGGTTCAACTGGCTGAACCAGAGTCCGCCATAAATAAGGTCGGACATTTCTTTGGCTACTTTCTGCTTGAAATCAAGTTGCCCTTTGGACATGGTCATTGCCTCCAGTGCCAGGTGCGCCTGTAACAGGACGGTCGCCGCCGGAGCTTCGTATATTTCACGGGACTTGATACCTACTACCCGGTCTTCGATATGATCGATCCTGCCTATCCCGTGCTTACCGGCGATCTCGTTCATCCGGGTAACAAGGGTCACACCATCCATCTCCTCACCGTCGATTGATATCGGGACTCCTTTTTCGAACCTTATCTCTATGTATTGTGGTTTGTCAGGCGCCTTGTCAGGTGATACTGTCATTGTGAATGCATCATCCGGCGGCTCCTGCCAGGGGTCTTCCAGCATTCCGCATTCTATTGCCTTCCCCCACAGGCATTCGTCGATCGAATACGGGCTTGAAACAGTTACCGGTATAGGAATATTATGCTCTCTGGCATAGGCAATGGCCTGCTCGCGAGTCATCTTCCATTCCCGCGCCGGGGCTATTATTTTAATATCCGGCGCCAGCGCATTGATGCTGATCTCAAATCGTACCTGGTCATTCCCTTTTCCGGTACAACCGTGCACTATCGTCGTCGCTCCGGATTCCCGGGCTTTATCCACCAGCAGCTTGGCCATCAAGGGACGTGTCAGCGCCGTTGCGAGAGGATACTGGCCTTCATAAATCGCATCCGCCTGCAGTGCCGGAAAAACGAAATACTTGATAAACAGTTCCTTGGCATCGATCACCACGGACTCGATCGCTCCTATGTCAAGAGCTTTTTGTCTTACCGTAGTGAAATCCTTCTCGTTACCGACATCTATATTTACGGCTATTACATCAAATCCGTATTTTTCCTGCAGCCACTTTACCAGTACCGAAGTATCGAGCCCGCCGCTGTAGGCAAGCACCACTTTTTCTGCCATCTTGAATCTCCCTGTTACTTTGAAATTCTAAATCCTAAGCTCTAAACTCGAAACAATATTAAATATCAACTATCAAATTTTAAAACCTTTGTATTTTGGTATTCGTATTTGTTTAGGATTTAGTATTCAGATATCAGTATTTATTTATAATCCGCAAGCACCTTATCCAGTATTCCGAGCGCTTCATCCGCTTCTTGCGTCGTCATTACCAGGGGTGGAATGAAACGGATAGCATTAGCTTTAAGCTTATTAATCAGCATTCCGTTTTCAATGCAGCCGTCAACCACATCTGCTGAAATATCCTTATCGAACTCCATCGCCAGAAGCAGCCCCTCACCACGTACATCGGTGATAAATCCGTATTTATCCTTCAGGTCTTTAAGGCCCTGTTTCAGGTACTGTCCGACCTTCCGTGCATTACCGGGAATATCGTTTTCTATTACATATTTGAGTGTCGCGTAAGCTGTAGCGCTGGTAGTCGGGTTGCCGCCGAAGGTCGCATTATGGTCGCCAAGCGTAAATACGGCTGCACTCTCCTTCGCCAGTACCGCTCCTATCGGGATACCTCCACCCAGACCCTTTGCCAGGCTCATGATATCCGGCTCGACGTCATACAGCTGATAGCCGAAAAGAGTTCCGAGTCGACCAATTCCAGTCTGGACTTCGTCGAATATAAGCAGTATACCTTTCTCGTCGCACCACTCCCGCACCTGCTTAAGGAAGCCTTCGATCGGCACGTTGACTCCTCCCTCTGCCTGAATGGGTTCAAGCATAACAGCGCAGGTCTTTTCAGTTGTCGCTGCCTTAATTGCATCGATGCTGTTATTCTCTACATTAATGAAACCCACAGGCAGCGGTTCGAACGCTTTATGCATCTTTTCCTGGCCTGTCGCCGCCGTCAATGCCAGTGACCGACCATGAAAAGACATGTTGGTTGTAATAATTTCATATGCCCCGTCCAGCTTCAAAGCCCCGTACCGGCGTGCCAGTTTTATCGCGCCTTCGTTTGCTTCAAGACCGCTGTTACAGATAAACACCCTGTCCATACAGCTGTTCTGTACCAGCAGTTCGGCAAGCTGGAGCATCGGCTTGTTATAGTACCAGAGTGAAACCTGCATCAGAGTGCCTGCCTGCTCTGTCAACGCGTTCACGACCACCGGATGGCAATGTCCAAGACAGTCAACTGCTAAGCCACCGACGCAGTCCAGGTATTC
>CAZBQL010000007.1:0-25160 GCA_964493985.1 uncultured Dehalococcoidales bacterium | reverse complement strand
TGTCTACCATCAATAATACGGGCTGAGGCTTTTACGGTCAATGCTTTCAGGCAGGCATTTATCTTGGGTATCATCCCGCCTGAAGCCACACCGGATTTTATCAACGCTTTTGCTTCATTAGCTGTCAAACTCGGCAGTACTCTGCCTTCTTCATCGACTACGCCGTCTACATCTGTAAGGAAGATAAGCGTTTCCACGTTAAGGGCTACGGCTATCTCCCCGGCTACCACATCGGCATTGTAGTTAAGAGTTGACGGCTCATTGTCCCGCTTTGCCGAGTTCATACCTATCGGTGAGATCACCGGGATGAATCCGGATCCGAGCAAAGCATCGAGAACCGCAGTATTCACCCTGGTTACAGCGCCAACGTATCCTTTTTCCTTTTCCTTAATTTCGCCCTCTATTATACTGCCGTCGACACCACTGATCCCGACAGCTTTCCCTCCAAGAGTGTTTATAGCTGCAGTTATATCCTTGTTGACCAGTCCGGCCAGCACAGCGGTAGCAACATCTAAAGTAGGTTTATCGGTCACACGCTCGCCCCGGAGAAAATTAGTCGGGACTCCCTGCTTGTCCAGCCACTCGGTTATCAGCTTTCCCCCGCCGTGTACAACCACAAGAGACTTACCTTGCTTTTGCAGTTCAACGATATCTTCCAGGGCGGTATCATGACTGCCAAGAGTTGCCCCGCCTATTTTTACGACAATTATTTTTTTCACCTTCTATAACCTGTTGCATCCGACCCAGCCAGCTGATGTCGGATGCAATCTTTCTTTCTGATTTATATTTATGAGTGGTTAGTTGGACTGTCTTCCAGCCACTCCTTTCGTTGCATCCGTTATCGCTTTTGCTTCCTCCCTTGGACGCAGGTCGCGAGTCGCCTTGCCGGCCCGCCACATTTCGGAATCCCTTATCTCGGCAAGTTCCTTTCCGAGCAGTTGTTTATAGTCCGGTCCTCCGGTACTTTCCAATACCCGTTTTGTCTCAACGCCGGAAGCAACTCGCTCGTACAGGTCCTTGAAAACGGGCATTACTGCTTCCTTGAACTTCGGTTTCCAGTCAAGGGCTCCTCGCTGAGCGGTTGCAGAACAGTTGGCGTACATCCAGTCCATTCCATTCTCGCCGACGAGTTTGATAAGACTCTCGGTAAGTTCTTCTACCGTCTCATTAAAGGCTTCACTCGGGCTGTGACCGTGAGCACGGAGAGTATCATACTGCGCTTCCATAACGCCGGCCAGAGCACCCATCAATATCCCGCGTTCGCCAACAAGGTCGCTGTAAACCTCGTTTTCGAATGTGGTTGGGAACAGGTACCCGGAACCGATGCCGATACCAAGGGCTATCGTTCTCTCTCTTGCTCTGCCGGTATAGTCCTGGGCTATGGCAAAGCTGGAGTTGATGCCTTCGCCCGACAGGAAATTCCGGCGTAGTGAAGTACCGGAACCTTTCGGAGCTACCATGATGACGTCGACGTTATCGGGAGGTATTATTCCAGTCTGGTCTTTATATACGATTGAAAACCCATGGGAGAAATAGATAGCATCTCCGGGATTCAGGTTCGCCTTTATGGTCGGCCAGACTGCCTTGTGAGAAGCATCAGCTACCAGTAGTTCGATAATGGTACCGCGTTTTGAAGCTTCATCAACCTCGAATAAGGTCTGACCGTCTACCCAGCCGTCAGCTTCGGCCCGTTTCCAGTCCTCAGGAAACTGCTTGGACTGTCCTATAATAACGTTGAAACCGTTATCTTTAAGGTTCAATGCCTGACCGGGACCCTGAACGCCGTACCCGATAACAGCTATAGTCTCATCTTTGAGAACTTCACGAGCTTTTTCCATCGGGAATTCTTCCCGCATTACGACTTCTTCCTTTGTTCCTCCGAAATCGATTAGTGCCATGATTTCTCCTCCCTTTTGATTAATAGTGCATTCTATATAATAACCCTAAATACCCCTCTATGTCATATATTCGCTGTTAATGCCTACATATTCCTCTGACAGATCACATCCCCAGGCGGTCGCCAGTCCTCTTCCCATATTCAGGTTAATATATATCGGTACGTCTTTCTGCTCGAGAGCCCTTACTACGCTTGCTTCGTTAAAAGGCAACGGTCTTCCGCCTTCAAGTATCGCTACATTCCCGATAGACAGATCGATTTTTTCCAGTTCCACATCTATACCGCTCTGCCCCAGCGCCATTATGACCCTGCCCCAGTTTGGATCACCGCCATGCACCGCTGTCTTAATAAGCGTCGAACCGATTACTTCCCGGGCTGCAGTCCTGGCCTGGCCTGTTCCTTTCGCACCGTTAACGGTCACCTCAATAAGCTTCGTTGCCCCTTCGCCATCCCTTGCCAGAGACTTAGCCAGCGTAATACAAATTTCATTCAAAGCCTTCTGGAACCTGCGGGCTCCAGCGCTTCCTGTACTTATTTCATTGCCCCCAGCCATCCCGTTCGCTAAGATTACTACAGTATCGCTTGGACTGGTATCTCCGTCAACCGAAATCATATTGAAGGATATATCCACAGCTTTTTTTAAGGCGGTTTTCAGAAATTTGCCGTCTATCTTAGCGTCCGTGGTCAGAAAACAGAACATCGTTGCCATGTTCGGATGGATCATTCCGGATCCCTTGGCAATACCGCCGATTGTATAGTCACTGTCGGTGTTCTTTACGTATACCGCTGCTTCCTTGGGAACCGTATCCGTGGTCATAATAGACCTTGCCAGCGTACGTCCGCCATCGGGTGAAAGAATTATATTCTTGATGCCTTCTCTTATCAGACTCATGGGTAATAATTGTCCTGTAACGCCGGTACTGGCTACAAGCACCTCATTCGGTGAAACTCCTGCCACTCCTCCGGCAAGGGAAGCCATTTCCTCGCAGTCCTTCATTCCCTGGTTTCCGGTATAAGCATTTGCGCATCCGCTGTTCACTACAAGAGCCGATATTTTATTGTTCTTCTTAAGTCTCTCCAGGCATAACGTAACTGCTGCTGCGCGGATATTACTCGTCGTAAACACTCCTGCCGCTATCGCCGGTACCTCTGAAAACAGAATACCGAGGTCCAGCTTGGTATCATCTTGTTTTATTCCGGCGTACACCGCTCCTGCTTGAAAGCCCTGCGGCGAGGTAATGGTCCCGCCTGTTATCTGGCTGATACTCTTAGTTCTCATAGCAGTAAAACTATAACACACAGTCTGGAACCAGGCAATTATTAACTCACCATTTAGACCTGTTCGTACTTCGTGATATAATTTTTCCGATATGAATATATCGGAACTGGGAGAATTCGGACTTATCGACCTGCTACAGAAAATGGTCGATAACGCCATGAATAACAGCTCATCGGCACGACCTGAACTCATTCTCGGAATCGGTGACGACGCGGCAGCCTGGCAGGGAGACCAGTCTATACAACTGGCTACGTCCGACTCACTGGTACAGGATGTCCATTTTAATCTTAGTTTCACACGATGGGAAGACCTTGGCTGGAAAGCAATAGCCGTAAACCTGAGCGATATAGCCGCGATGGGAGGTTTTCCTCGTTATGTCCTGGTATCACTTTCTCTCCCCGGTTCAACAGAGATAGAATCCGTTACTGACCTCTACCGGGGAATGATAAAGATGGCAGGAAGATTCGGTACCGTTATCGTGGGTGGTAATATAAGCACCGCACCACAGGTAATAATAAATATCACCATGCTGGGAAACATCGGTATTGAAAAGAACCATATACTGACAAGGTCAGGAGCCAGGACCGGCGACAAAATAGCCGTTACCGGATACCTCGGCGCCTCCGCTGCAGGTCTAAAAATCCTTAAAGATAACATCAAGCTGGATTCCGAATCGGAGAAGATGCTGAAACAGGCATTTCTCAGGCCAAATCCCAGGATACACGAGGGGCAAACACTAATTGAAAAAGGAGTAAAGTCTGCCATAGATATCAGTGACGGGCTGGTTGCCGACCTTGGTCATATCTGCAAAGCCAGCAGCGTCGGCGCCAGTATCGATACATCTCTTATCCCTGTTCACCCGGTAGTGACGAACAATTTCAGAGAAGATGCACTCGGACTGGCTTTATCCGGAGGTGAAGACTACGAGCTTCTTTTTACGGCTCCTCTGGAAGTCGTTAACAGCGTTAAGGATGCGGTGATGTGTCCGGTTACAGTCATCGGTGAAATAATCGGGGACAATCCTGGCGAAGTACTGGTAATGGATGACAACAGGCACAGACTTTCGTTAGAATCTTCAGGATGGAAACACTTTTAACCGGAGTATAGAGAAATATGGGTGAACATGAATTGATCAGCCACAGCCCGGAGGACACTCAAAAAATAGGCACAATTATCGGAGAACTTGCGCTGCCGGGTGATGTTCTTCTGCTGGAAGGGAAACTCGGTGCCGGGAAGACCTGCCTGACCCAGGGGATTGCTCTTGGACTGAGTATCTATGATTACGTCCTGAGTCCCACCTTCGTGATAATGAGAGAACTGTACGGACGCCTTCCTCTGTACCATATAGACCTTTACCGCCTTGATGATATAGAAGAGAGTATGGACCTTGGCCTGGATGATTACTTCTACGGTGATGGTTTGAGCGTGGTGGAATGGGCCGAAAAAGCAATTAGAATAATGCCCCGCAGACATTTAATGATAAGAATCGACTATATAAATGATACGGAGCGAAGGTTACTCCTCGAACCATCCGGTGAACGGTATGTAAAATTCGCTGAACAGATAATGAGTTCATACAAAGATTCCGAAGAATAAAATGCAGGAAGAATCCCTACAAAAACTATCGCGCACAATATTTATACTAACGAGAGTTCTGTCGTTTCTGATAATCGGCGGCTTTATCGTAGTAATTGTTCCGCTGATCATCGGAAGTATCACTAATCCCGTTTCCTACCTCTATCTCCTGCTTGTTCTACCTGTCTTCATCGCAGGATTTTTTGTCTCATCCAGGCTTCGGAAGCTTCGCTTGATGGCCCGTATCAAGAATGAATGGGGACAGCCACAGATTATCAAAAAGCGTGATATGCCTGCGATCAGATTGCTGTTCGATAACACGCCGATAAGAGAAACGGAGAAAGCGGTCGATGACCAGACATGGAATGACCTGAATATGGACAATATCTATACGGTGATCGATCGCACACTCACGGACCCTGGCGAAGCGGTCTTGTACCGCATGCTGAGGACTCCTTTGATAAATAAAGACGGACTTGAGGAAAGAAACAGGATAATCCGGCTTTTTCAGGACGATCGCAAATACCGCGAGAAAGTTCAACTGGAGCTTATCAGACTCGGTCACCAGTATTTCAGCAACGACTTGTTCGTTACACTCTGGGGAGATTTACTGCCCCTTAGTAAAGTAACGTTATTCTTTACTGTAATGACACTTCTAGCAGTCTTTTCGCTAAGTGTTCCCTTCATCTGGGGCTCTCCAGTACTGGTTCTGGTACCTGTTGCCGTGTTTATCGCCAACCTGCTTATCCATTATATTTTCCGGCGTAACTATAAAGACCAGTTGTTCGCCTTCTCCTATCTCCTGGCTTTTATCAGGACATCCGGAAAACTCTCGCAACTGCTCAAAGGGAAAATGGACGTTTACCAAGAGACGATTGAGGAAAACTTTAACGCCTGCAGAAAAATACTTAAGAAAACACGGTACCTGTTTCCCTCGAAAGATACCCCAGCAAGTTCGCCGAACGAGATAATCAACGAATATCTCAATATTTTCTTTCTCTTTGAAGTACGGTCTTTCTACTCGGCAGCCTCTGAAATAAACAATCATATCTCCGAACTGAGAGAGCTGTATATAACACTGGGTGAAATAGATGCCCTGCAGTCTATCGCTTCTTACAGGGAAAGCTTGCCTGCGTTCACCGAACCGGAATTCTTTTCAAACGGGATATCGCTCGAAGTCAGTGATGCCGTGTATCCCCTCCTGGAAAATCCTGTTCCTGCATCGATCACTGTCAACAGGAATGGCATTATCATAACCGGGTCCAACATGAGTGGGAAATCGACATTTTTAAGAAATATTGGATGTAATGTCCTTTTAGCACAGACAATATCAACCTGTCTTGCTTCACGATATAAAGGAAGTTTTTTTCGTGTAATGACTTCAATCAGCCGGACCGATGACGTGATAGCGGGAAAAAGCTTTTATTACGTGGAAGCCGAAAGGATCCTTCGTACTATCCGGAGCCTGGACAGTGATACTCCAACCTTATGTATAATCGATGAACTGCTGTCCGGGACCAATTCAGCAGAACGACTGCAGGCTTCAGATGCAATACTCCATCATTTACTTAAACAGAATACGCTGGTGATATGTGCCACGCATGACCTGGAATTGATTGAACGGTTGGAAGGAATGTGCGACCTGTATCATTTCACCGGAACAGCCGATGATACCGGACTTACCTTCGATTATCAGCTAAAATCCGGAATGGCTACTACTCGGAACGCCATCGATCTCCTTGAGTACCTTGGCTATCCTGATGATATAATTGAAAGGGCTAAAAACCAGCCCATGACGAAAGATAAATAAGATGCAGATCGCTATAGATACCTCAACCGATACCGCCGGTCTTGCCCTGGTAGAAAACGGCCGGGTTCTGGCTGAACTGACCTGGAACTGCGGTAAAAACCATACCGTCCAGCTTCTGCCAAATCTGAATTATCTTTTAGAACAGAACTCTCTCAGTCTTGAGTCAGCCAACTGCATAATAGTCGCCAGGGGACCCGGAAGTTACAATGGCTTGAGAGTCGGAATAAGTACCGCCAGGGCGCTGGCTTACAGTCTCGGTATCCCGGTTGTCGGGATCAGCACTCTTGAAGCTGAAGCCTGGCAGCATGCCGGAACCCGACTCCCCATATGCCCGGTCCTGAATGCAGGTAGAGAAGAAGTGGCTACCGCTCTTTACCGGATGACCGACGACGGCTGGACACAGCTTGATGAGGAACGCCTGTCGACACTGGACGAACTGTGTTCCGGAATTCATACGAAGACCGTCATCTGCGGTGAATATGTTTATAAAATTGCGGATGAATTGAAATTAAAACTTGGCGATAAGGCGATAATATTATCACCTGTCGCCGGTCTGAGACGGGCTGGATTTCTCGCAGAACTTGGCCTGAAACGGATAGCAGCAGGAGACTTTGATAATACCGCTACGCTTCAACCTCACTATTTCAGAGGTCCATCCATTACCAGACCGAAACCAGGTAAGAAATAACGACGGATTATAGTATACTAAGTGAGAAAATCGGTAAATAAGCAAGGAGTTGCCATGGAAAGATCTTTGATACTGGTAAAACCGGATGCGATAGAAAGAAAAGCAGGCGGAAGCATTCTTGCCCGATTTGAAAACCAGGGTCTAAAAATCGTCGGGCTGAAAATGCTGCATGTTAACGAAGAACTGGCGAAAAAGCATTATGAAATGCATATTGGCAAAGCTTTCTTCAACGACCTGCTTGAGTATATAACTTCAACCCCTGTAATCGCCGCCGTCCTGGAAGGTGAAGGAGCGGTAGAGAATATCAGGAAGATCATGGGAGCTACCGACCCGGCAAAAGCCGAGCCAGGTACTATCAGGAAAGATTTCGGGATTGATATTCAGCGGAATGCTGTGCATGGTTCCGATTCGCCGGAATCAGCCGAGAGAGAGATCAACCTGTTCTTCGGTAAAGACCAGGTATTCGATTATTGAATCCTGAGGAGAGCGTTAGCTTCACTCCATAATTCCTCAAGTTGATACAATTCTCTTTCAAACGTAGCAAATATGTGTATGATCACGTCACCGAAGTCGAGTAACATCCAGCCTGAATCTGTTTCGCCTTCACGGTGATGAGGGATAACACCTTCTTTTTTAAGAGCGTGTTCGATTTCTTCGAAGATTGTCTTAATCTGCCGGGAGCTCTCGCCGCTGCATATCACAAAATAATCGGCGAAGCTGCACACCTTACTGGTATCCAGCAGGACTATATTGGATGCCTGCTTGTCGCTGGCAATTTCTACTGCTTTATGAGCTACTTCCAGTGATTCCAGGGACTATCCCTCCATTTCAGCTAAACCTGGTCCTCTCATAATTATATCATAACCTCGGTTCACGGTTACCCAGATCTCTTTGTTAATACTCCTCTCCATCGGATGGGTCCTGAGTCTTGATTCCACCGATATAACCTCCGGCATTCACCACTTCTACAGGTTCAGCTTTTGGCGGCATGCCGAATTGTGGAGCCTTTACCTTCCCCTGCTTTAAATCTCTGATGGTAAAGGTGAGGAGTCCGACAACCAGCAGGAAGGAAAGCCCGTCCGAAACGGGGAATGAATACCAGATTCCGTCCAGTCCCCAGAAATTCGGCAGGATGAATATCAGAGGCAGCAGGAAGATAATCTGCCTCGAGGTGGTGACCAGGAAGGTGGAAACTGCCTTACCAAGCGATTGAAATACCGTCTGTCCCACCATCTGGAATCCTATAAGATAGGCGACAAAGAAGAGTATCTTGGCAGCACTCGAACTCGATTTTATCAGTCCGGCATCCTGGGTAAAGATATGCATGAGTGGTTCGGCAAAAAGGAACACTATAAAGAACGCCAGGACAGCAAAACACGTAGAGACGATCAACGCCAGTTTGATAGCGGCTAGTGCTCTGTCATTGCGGCCGGCTCCGTAAGAGAATCCCAGTAACGGCTGAAGTCCCTGTCCCACACTCATTATTGGGATAAAGAAGAACGTCATGGAGCGATGGATCATACCGAACGAAGCTATAGCCATATCTCCCCCGTACGACTTGAGCAGGTTGTTCATCAGCATCTGAATAAAGCTGCCGCCGGCAGTCATGACCAGTGCCCCGAAACCTATCGCCATAATTTCCCGGCTGATTTTCCAGTCGGGGATATAATTCTTCACGTGAATTTTCAGTGTCGAATTTCCGGATAAATAATAGCGTATCACCAGTCCGGTGGTAAGAAATTCAGAGATAACCGTCGCTATGGCGGCTCCCTGGACACCCATATTCAGCCACAATACGAATAACGCGTCGAGGACAATATTGAGCGCGAACGATACAACCATGCAAAGCATCGCGTATCGTGCATTGCCTTCTGATCTGATAAGATTACTCAGTCCCATACCGCCAATCCGAAATACCATACCTGCCATAACGATAGTGAAATACGGTTTGGCATAAGGAAGGATAGCATCCGATGCGCCTGCCAGCCTTAACCAGAAAGTTGAAGCAGCAAGACCTCCTATGGCTATTACCAGACCGATAGCTACCGAGTAGAATATAGCATTACCGAGTGTTCGTTCCGATTTGCTGTAATCGCCTGCCCCAAGCGCTCTCGATATGATCGAAGACGCTCCCATGCCTATCATCATCCCCATGCCCATTCCCAGTATCTGGAGAGGGAAAACGATGGTCAGTCCCGCAATTCCAAGAGGACCGACTATCTGCCCGATGAATATAGTGTCTACTACGTTGTAAAGAGCCATCACCGCCGCGCCGATGGCAGCAGGATAGGACAGCTTCCATAGCACCTTGCCCACGCTTTCACTGGCAAGCATTCCCTGGCGTTTATCTATCATGAACCGTTAACCTTTCTAGCCAACCGGATGCGTGACCCGGTATTTCATACAGTCTTTTTCTAGTCCAGCTTTGAAAATATCTCTTTAATGTTGTTAAGAGACATGGAGAGTTGTTTCAATTCGTCATCGGTAAGACCGGAGAGAGCTTCCCTGGTTGCGTTTATCACCTGCTTATCACGAGATTTAATAATCGATTTTCCTTTATCTTTCAACCTGATATTCAGCATTCTGCGGTCTTCTTCGTTGGTTTCTCTCTCGACTATATCGAGTTCAACCAATCTGTCAATAAGGTGCGTCATTTGTGGTCTGGCTATCTGTAGCCGTTCGCCGATCTCGGCGACGTGCAGTGTTCCAGCTTCTTCAAGCAATTTCATAATCTGGAAATGCGGAGGAGCGATATCCTCTTTGAAGCTCGTAACAACCGTTTTTATCAGCTTCCTGCTGATGCTTCTATGGACCAGCGGCAGAGTCGAGAACAGATCGAAGGCAACACGATCCAGTATATCCTTGTCCATATATTCCCCCTCTATAGCACCATTTTATAATATAAATATTTTATAAATTAAATAATTTACTATTAAAACTATATTAGCATATTTTCCTGTTTATTGGAAGTAAACAACTAGTAAACGCTTGATTATGAAAACAGATACGTGTAAATATTGAATACTCATTTTCAGTGAAGTAATTGGGAGAAATGATTTTGTATAACGAGCTTTATGGTTATGTTTATCTGGCTGCATGTCCAGCTTCCCTATATACCGATGCATCTGGTATAATAAACTAGGTTCTAAGGCGAGCTTACATAAGGTGAGGAAATGGGATTTAACTGGAAACGAAGCGGATTATTATATATTGTTATTCTTGTAGCAGCGGTGTCCGTAGCAACTCTACTGCTATCTACGCCTCAAAAGCCTACCGAACTTCCGTTGAGCGAAGTCATCGCCCTGTCCAACAGTAATCAAATTGATACCATTCTTGAAGAAGGCCCATGGCTTACAGTGACCAAAACAGACGGTACGGTAGTAAAAACAAACATAGGCGTCCTCGATTACAAGGAACTGACTGAACTTGGACTTAATAAGGACGTAGAATATGAAATCAAGTCCGGTGGCATTGATTGGGGTAACTGGCTGATAGGACTGCTGCCTTTCTTACTCTTCGGAGCATTTATCATGTACATCTTTTTCCGTGCCCGTGGAGCTAACAATCAGGCGATCAGCTTCGGCAGGAGTCGTGCCAGGCTGCTTCCCATGGATAAACCGGCAGCAACATTCGATGATGTTGCCGGTGAAGATGAAGCCAAACAGGAACTAACCGAAGTCGTAGAATTCCTGAAAGCACGCGAGAAATTCCAGAGTCTTGGCGCTCGCATCCCGAAAGGAGTCCTCCTGGTAGGACCTCCCGGCACAGGTAAAACTCTAATGGCTCGTGCAGTCGCGGGAGAAGCAGGAGTCCCCTTCTTTTCTATAAGCGGAAGTGAGTTCGTTGAGATGTTTGTCGGAGTCGGCGCATCGAGAGTGCGTGACCTTTTCGACCAGGCCAAACGTCATACGCCATGCATTATTTTCGTCGATGAAATCGACGCCGTCGGGCGGCAGCGCGGAGCCGGACTCGGTGGCAGCCATGACGAACGCGAACAGACATTGAACCAGATATTAACGGAAATGGACGGATTCGATACGAATGCCAGCGTCATTGTTTTAGCAGCAACAAACCGCCCCGATATTCTCGACCCCGCCCTGTTACGCCCGGGAAGGTTCGACCGGCGTGTAATTCTGAACATACCCGATATTTCAGGTCGTGAAGCTATCCTTAAAGTCCACTCAAAAGATAAACCGATGGACAAAGATGTAAATCTTGAAGTGCTGGCAAAACAGACGGCAGGATTCAGCGGTGCCGACCTTGCCAACCTGATAAATGAAGCAGCGATACTTGCCGCCAGGAACGGTAAAAAAACTATCTGTATGGAAGAGCTTGAAGAGTCCATCGACAAGGTACAGCTCGGACCTGAGAGAAAGAGCCGGCGTATCAGTCCCAAAGAGAAAGAAATTACCGCCTATCACGAAGCAGGACATGCTTTTGTAGGGCACGTACTGCCGAATATTGAACCGGTGAGGAAGATAACCATAATTCCTCGTGGTATGGCTGGTGGGTACACCAAGGTACTTGAAGAAGACCGCACCATCTACACTCGCTCTCTTCTCAAGGATATGCTTGCCTTCCTCCTGGCAGGTCATGCTGCCGAAGACCTGATATTCAATGAAAGAACATCCGGTCCGCACTCCGACATCAAACAGGCAACCACATGGGCACGCCGAATGGTTATAGACCTTGGTATGAGTGATAAACTCGGACCGCGGACCTTCGGTGATAAACAAGAACTGGTATTTCTCGGAAGAGAGATCTCCGAGCAGCGAGATTACTCGGAGAGATTCGCCCTTGAGATAGACCGTGAAGTAAACAAACTCATCGATGAAGGGTATTCTACAGCCAAGAAAATACTTTCGGAGAACAAAGATAAACTCGTAACCATCGCGACAACGCTAATAGAAAAGGAAACTCTCGAAGGCGAGGAACTGGAGGAGTTTTTTGCTTCACTCACAGGTAAAAAAACGAAAAAGGACTCAAAAAAGGCCACGTCCAAGGTTGAAGATTCTGTTGAAAAATCGAAAGCAAAACGCCAGGTAAAAAAGTCCCCGATAATCCCTGATCCTCTACCTAAGCCGACTCCTCCATTACCGGATTCACCGTAACATATCGCCCTTTAAATACCCCTTGTCTGGTCCCCATATTATCAGGTGGACTGTGTAATATGATCAAAATTACAGATGAACCTCTGTCACCGGAGAAAATAGTAAGCGAGATAAAGACACCCGGAAGCGGGTGTGTCCTGTCATATGTAGGTCTCATCAGAGATACCTCCTATGGCAAAGGGGTTACCACTGTAGAATACGGCGATCCTGATGGTACTGCTGAAGACGGGTTACGCAGGATAGCCGAGGAACTTAAGAAGACCTGGGAACTGAACGAGGTATCTATTTACCACCGGACCGGTAAACTCAACGTCGGAGATATCAACCTGGTTATCGCCATTGCATCCGCTCACAGGAGTGAAGCGTTCGCTGCCTGCCAGCGCGCTGTCGACCTCTTCAAAGAGAAACTCCCGACCAGCAAGGTGGAAACCTACACGGACGGGAGTACCAGATCAGGCAGCGACTAATTACTTTTTCCTGATTATCATATAATTCGCCAGTTCCTCAAGGCAGGTACGTGTCTCGCATTCAGGTAATTTCCTGATATTACAGCATGCTTTCTGACAATAGTCTTCCGCTATTTCATAACACTCGTCGACAATGGTAGAATTCTTAACGATCTCAATAGCCCTATCGATTTCCGCCTGTCCGCCCTTATTTTCGAATAATTTAACGATAGGGTTATCTTCCGGATATTTTTCCATAATCATCAGCGAAGGCAGCGTAATAGTGCCCTGGGTCAGGTCTGATCCTACCGGTTTGCCGAGCTCGTCTTCGGTGCTGGTGAAATCGAGAATATCATCTACCATCTGGAAAGCCACGCCAAGGTTATAGCCATAATCAACCAATATTTGTATAGATTCTTCGGGAGCATCGCTTAAAACCGCACCGGATTCAGTGGAAAGAGAAAACAGGGCTGCCGTCTTTTTTGCGATCCTGCTGAAATATTTATCCCTGGACTGTTCAGGATTGAAGGAATGATATGCCTGGTCTATTTCTCCACTCGATATCGTTTTTAATGTAGCTGAGAACTGCCTGATAACCCGCAGGTTCTCTGTATCAGCGCATAGTCCTCCTGCCTCGGCAAACAGGTAATCGCCAAGCAAGACTGCCTGCTCTTCACCCCACAGCTTATATACGGTCGACCTGCCGCGCCGCACTGCCGAATGGTCTATCGAATCATCATGTACAAGGGTTGCCGTATGCATCACCTCAACAGACGTCGCCATTTTAAGGAGAAGGTCCAGGTTATAATTGTAAAACTTACCCGCAAGTAAAGTGAGAGCCGGTCTTATCATCTTTCCCGTGTTCTTCAGGCTGTAATCCACCAGTTCCTCAAGGTGAGAAAAGTCCACCCTACTTATCGAATTCAGTTTTTCTTCGACCTTTACCAGGTCGTTTTTTACCGGGGCGTATATCTCGTTTAATTCCACGTTTCTCCCTTTCTGTATGAGGTGAGGAATGTAATATAGATAAATTTATGCGTCCCGAATCTGTCCCAGCTTGGCAACTTCTTGTTCGGCAATTTCCGGATCAAGTTTGGTAAATAGCGGCCTTGGTGCCTGAAGTAACTGACCTGGTACGGGCATCTCCGAGTAGACACCGAATTCTTCGATTTTTCCTTCATATCCCAGGTATTCATGCAATTTCTGAGAAGTGAAAGGCAGGAACGGATACATCATCGTCTTGAGTCGAACTATCACTGCCAGAGTGACATATAAAGACACCGCAGCCTTTTCCCGGTCCTGCTTGATCACTTTCCATGGCTCTTTTTCATCCAGGTACCGGTTCGCTTCATGAGCCAGACTCATTACAAACGTAATTGCCTGTTTAAAACGGCACTGTGAGAGGAAACCTTCATTACCTAAAACAACACCTATAATTGTTAAAGACTCTTCTATCATTTTGTTATCTTTCGCATCCAATGGTATCACCCCATTCTCAGCGCCCATATCTTCAAGGGTAGGAATCCGTCCGTCAAAGTTTTTATATGTAAAGGTGAGAACCCGGTTTACCAGGTTCCCGTAGGTAGCTACCAGTTCATCGTTGTTTCTCCTGACGAATTCCGCCCAGGTAAAATCGGTATCACTTGTCTCAGGCATATTTATGGACAGCAGATAGCGGAGTGGATCGGGGTCGTACCTCTCGAGGAAATCATTAAGCTCTATCGACCAGTTATGGCTTTTCGAGAGTCTTTTACTCTCGATAGTCAAAAACTCATTTGCCGGTACATCATAGGGAAGATTCAGTCCTTCATATCCCATCAGCATTGCCGGCCAGTTCATAGTATGGAAAACGATGTTGTCTTTACCGATAAAATAGTACGCTTTGGCTTCTCCCTGCCAGAAATCCCGCCACTTTTCAGGTTCTCCAAAGTTTTTTGCCCACTCTTTACTGGCTGAAAGGTATCCGATGATATTTTCAAACCATACATAGATGCGTTTACTCTCGAAACCGGTTACCGGAATGGTAATTCCCCAGTCGATATCGCGGGTAATTGCACGGTCATTTAATCCATCTCTGAGAAAACCCAGGGTAAAATTCCTGACATTGGCTCTCCAGTGACTCTGTTTTTCTACCCAATCCGTAAGCCTGTCCTGAAATGCGCTTAACTTCAGGAAGAAGTGTTCGGTTTCTCTAAACTCAGGCGGAGTCCCGCAATGGATACAGCGTGATTCTTTAAGTTCAGCAGCGTTCAACGGTTTACCGCACTGGTCGCACTGGTCGCCGCGAGCCCCGGTATCACCACAGTATGGGCAGGTCCCTTCAACATATCTGTCAGGCAGGAAACGTCCGCAGTCCGGGCAATATGGCTGTGAAGTACTGGATTTATAAATATACCCGTTTTTTTGCAGCGTAAGGAACATGTCATGAGTCACTTCGGCATGGTTAGCAGTGCCGGTAGAAGTATAGACGTCCCAGGAAATACCAAAATTTTGCCACGATTTTAAGAAGCTTTGGTGATACCTCTCGGCTATCTCAGCCGGTGTCTTATCTTCCTGTTCGGCCTTTATCGTTATCGGCGTGCCGTGCTGGTCCGAACCGGATACCATCAGTACTTCATTACCTTTTATCCGGTGGTACCGCGCAAAGATATCTGCCGGGAGATTTGCCCCGGCTATGTGACCGAGATGCAGCGGCCCGTTCGCGTATGGCCAGCCGACACCTATAAATATTCTCTCACTCATTCACTAACATCCTGCAAATTGATTATTTAAAAACCCGTTCTAGATTTCAGATTCAGGGAAGAAAGTCAGGATTCGTTCGTCCTTTTCTTCTTTATAGAATGCCAGACCTTTCTTCAAAGCGCATTCCACGCAGTAATAAACAGTCGTTCCTCCTTCCTCTACTTCAACTCCATCCTCTTCGTCGATCGCCAGGTATCGCTCGGAATGAGGGACTGTTTTCATGCATTCTTTACACTGAATATCCCCTAATGATATGTTTCCTCTTCTCATCTCCATCTTCCTCCTGACTAATTATACCTTAAATCGGTTTCTTTTTAAGCCATACTCGATATAAGACTTTTCTGGAGAGCCCCGTTTCTTTTGATATCTTCGAAATTGCCTCTTGAGCGGATAATCCGGATTCACGCATATTATGTAATTGGCCCTCGATATCTTCCGTTATTTGAGGTTCTGCTTTCTCGGTGTCACCCTCGATTACCAGGGTAAACTCACCTCTTGGTTCGGTGAAGTGACTGATCGCATCACTAATTGTCCCTTTGAAAACTTCTTCGTACATCTTGGTCAATTCCCGACACGCCGCTATTTTCCTGTCTCCGAGAGTTTCAAGAATATTCTTCATGGCAGCAATGAGCCGGTGAGGTGCCTCGAGGACTATTAGTGTACCGGGATCATTCTTCATCGAGTTTAGTAGTTTCTTCCTGTCACCAGCTCTACGTGGCAGAAAGCCCAGGTAGGTAAACCTGTCCGTCGGCAGTCCGGACACACTTAAAGCTGTAATAATCGCTGAGGCACCGGGAACCGGGACAACCGGAATATATCTATCCTGCGCCGCCTTTATCAGTTCATATCCAGGATCAGAAATACCGGGTGTTCCTGCTTCCGAGACAATTGCAACATCATCCTGTCTGAGAACATCAAGTATATAATCCAGTTTTATCATCTTATTATGCTCATAATAACTGGTCATGGGTGTTCTTATGTCATAGTTATTAAGGAGTCGTTTTGTTTTCCGTGTATCCTCTGCAGCAATAAGCTTTACCTCTCTTAATATCCTGAGGGCACGCAACGAAATATCCTCCAGGTTACCTATTGGGGTAGCTACAACGTAGAGGGTGGGCATCAGCTTAATCTCCCCCTGACTTTCTGAGCCGCAAATGATAATCATTTACATCTGATGAATCTTCGATATTATAGTCTACAGCGCTACGACTGTCCAGATTTTGAGTCTGCTGTATAAAGATTTACTCTACACGCGTTTCGGGAAAAAAAATTCGTATAGCCCTACAAAAAGTGATTTTATGATCATGCTGAAGTTACCTATCGTTTCCATTTTATACCCTCTATTTTCTTGATTTACACCCCGATTTCTGATATATTTCAAATAAAGGGGTGAAAAAAATGACCACTCCCAGGCGCAAGGAACTCCGACGTTCCTATGGCTTCGACGAAGTCGCAATTGTCCCCGGTGACGTAACCATCAATCCCGACCAGACCAACATCGATTTTCAAATTGGAGACCATACCTTCGAAATTCCAGTCCTGACTGCATCCATGGATGCGGTGGTAGATGTCAATTTCGCTGCTTTAATGAGTAAAATGGGTGGACTCGGGATACTTCACCTTGAAGGAATCCAGACCCGCTACGCAAAACCTGCCGAAGTCCTGGCTGAACTTGCCGAAGTACCTCAGCAGGAAGCAACAAAAACACTCCAGAGAATCTACTCGGAGCCTATTAAGGAAAACCTTATCGGGCAGCGTATTGAAGAAATCAAGAAAGCCGGCGGTGTCGCTGCTGTGGCAGCACTTCCCGCCAACACCAAGCGTTTCGCACCGATAGCAGTTGAAGCCGGTGTAGACATACTTACTGTAATGTCCACGGTTACGTCAGCACGTCACATCTCGAAAAGCGTCAGGGGGCTTATATTCCAGGAACTGGTTGAATCCGTACCTGTTCCTGTTGTCGTCGGAAACTGCGTGAGTTACAGCGCCTGTCTTGAACTGATGAGAACAGGTATAGAGGCTGTTCTGGTTGGAGTGGGACCAGGGGCCGAATGCACCACGAGAGAAGTCCTCGGTATCGGCGTTCCCCAGATAACGGCTATTATCGACTGCGCCGCAGCCAGGGACCAATATCAGAAAGAGTCCGGACGGTATGTACCGATCGTTGCCGATGGAGGTATTCGCAAAGGTGGCGACCTCTGCAAGGCTATCGTCGCCGGAGCCGATGCCGTCATGATAGGCGCACTCTTTGCCCAGGCTGAGGAATCTCCGGGTCTCGGCTATAACTGGGGGATGGCAGCACCGCATGCTGCTCTTCCCAGGGGGACCCGAATCAAGATAGGTACCACCGGGACTCTGGAACAGATACTGTTCGGGCCTTCTTCGGTTACCGACGGCAGCCATAACCTTATAGGTGCTCTCCGGAATGCCATGGGGTTGTGCGGAGCCGCCAATATCCGCGAAATGCACAAGGCCGAAATGGTAATCGCTCCGGCTATCACGACCGAAGGCAAGTCCTGGCAGATCGCCCAAGCCTAGGAAAAATGGATGACCAGCTTGAAAAAATCCGCAGGGCGTATGACCTGACGGTTAAGCAATTCCGGAAAGGAATAGATCCACTGGAGAGTGTTCCTGATGATATCAGGAACACTGATTTTTTCCAGTCAATGAGCTCCGTATCAAATATGAACAGCGCTGCCGCTGATGTCAGGGAATACCTTTCTCCTGAAACCGGCATGAAATTTCTCGATGCTGGCTGTTCGGCAAACCTGGCAAACTATAGCCTGGGCAAATGGCCGTCCACTTATTACGGGGTGGATATCAGCCCGGCTCTCATTGCAGCTATGAAAGGCTATGCAGAAATAAATAATATCTCTATAGGTGGACTCTATATCGCTGATATATCCAGCCTGCCCTTTGAGAACAGTTTCTTCGATATTGCGGTAGTGATCGGCGTGCTTGAGTACTGCACGCTTGAGTATATAGCTCAGGCCCTTCATGAACTACATCGAGTACTGAAACCCAATGCAAAAGCAGTCATCGATATACCCAATTCAAACCATCCTCACACTGCCGATATGCAGGAACTGGAAACATACCTGGGTAGACCGATTTTCATTCACTCGCGTTTAGACTTTGAAAAGGTTCTAGAATCGACGTTCCACATCGATAAAATAGATGACTCACAGGTGATGAACAAGTATTTCGTCCGTTCTGTATAAAAGCAGGTAATGACCGGCAATACGTTTCTTTAAAAATCCGCTTTCTATATGAAAGATGCTTCGGTGAAGGCGATGGAGTAATCGCGGTTAGAATTCGTCTTCTTCTGCGTTATCTACCTCATTGACCTGTCTGAGGACCGGCTCGTTTTTTTCGCGTTTACGGACTTTTGTAAAATTTGCTTTATCGATAGTTTTCCTGAGTTTATCGGCATTTCCTTCAGTAACAACAGCCATTACTCCGGCTTCCCACAATGCTTCCAGTTCATCAGAAGATACCTTTGCCGGAATCCGGGCAAGTAATGGTTTTTTCGGAAAGCCGCCGAATCTCTGCAGAATCATCAGGTCATACCACGTCAAGGAACTATTCTTTCCCTGTCCGACAGATACAAGAACAGCATCCACGGGTAGTTCCAGTACCGATCGCAATACGGTATCACTTATCGCAGTATCTAACTCCAGCACTTTCCCCATATCTTTTTCTTCAATTATCTCCAGAGGTGTGCTTTCGGCAGGAAAGACTATAAAGTCGCATCCGGTATCCTTCAGTTGTTTCAATTCTTTCTGCCGAACTTCTTTCAGCCATACGCCCCAGGGCAGATCTCCCGGCATTCCGGACATTAATCCTGACTCAATATCTTGATCCTGAATATCGAGTAATACGGCATCCACCCCGGAATTATCCGTTTCATTCTTTGATACGAGCGACACAAGTTGAATTTTCCTTGCCGCAGAAGTTACCTGTTCTCTCCTGAATCCTATAGTTGAAGTCTCCACGCGGGTCAGTTTGTTCAGTTTATCAATAAATCTACTCATCGTAACCTCAACCCCCGGTATTTTAGTGATTTTTTAAATATTCAACCGCGGCTTTTACCCCGGCTCCTGGCTCAACCTTGCATCCTTCGACTGTCAGCATCTTCTCAAGACTGGCAAGTACGAGAAGTATGTTTTCAGGATTCGATGAATATCCCATTAAGCCAATACGCCAGACCAGTCCCTTTAACGGACCAAGTCCTCCACCAATCTCAAGATTGAATCCGTTCAGTAAACCTTTCCTTACGGCAGCATCATCCACACCGGAAGGTATACGTACCGTGGTCAGCATACTGAGACGGTGTCCTTCCTGGGCATGGAGTTTAAGACCCATCGCCTCAAGCCCGGTTTTCAGCGCATTGCCGTGCAAATTGTGACGCTTAATACGCTCTTCCAGACCTTCTTCGAGGACCAGTCGCAAGGCTTCGTAAAAAGCATAGACCATCGAAATGGGCGCGGTATGATGGTAAAATCTGTCGTTCGTCCAGTATGTTGAAAGCAATGAAAGGTCAAGATACCAGCTCGGTATTTTCGTGCTGCGATTAGTAACTACATTCATGGCTTTTTTATTCACTGTGAACGGGGCCAGACCGGGAGGACATCCCAGGCACTTTTGAGATCCGCTGTAACTGATATCTATTCCCCAGTCGTCGATCGCCAGCTCTGCTCCTCCAAGCGAGGTAACCGTATCCGCAAGGAACAGGGCATCGTACTCTTTAGCCAGCCTCGATATTTCCTCCAGGGGCTGCAGTACCCCTGTTGAAGTCTCAGCATGGACGACCGCAACCATCTTTACCTTTTTCTCAGCTTTCAGCGCAGCTTCCATGTCAGCAGGATCGACAATACTGCCCCAATCTGCCGGGACTTCTACTACTCTCGCTCCGCATCTCACGGCATTTTCTACCATTCGCGCGCTGAAAAACCCGTTCACACCGATCACTGCGACATCACCTGGTTCGAGGAAGTTAATGAAACCGGCCTCCATTCCCGCCGAGCCTGTCCCTGATATCGGGAAAGTAAGTTCGTTTTCGGTACGAAATACCGTTCTCAGCAGTTTAACGGTATCTTCCATCACGGAAATAAAATACGGATCGAGATGACCTACCATGGGTGCCATCATAGCCATCTGGACGCGGGGATGGATATTACTGGGTCCGGGTCCCATGAGAATCCTGGTTGGAGCATCGATTTCATTATATGGCGTATTAGACACTGGTAAGTACCTCCTCTATTTACTCGAACAATGGAAACATTATATATGTTTTTATGATGGAATGAAAATTAGAACTACTATCCGGTAACTGATCCGTACTATGCCTGACGGAGACTGCGGAATATATCGCGGAATGCCGGTCTTTTCCCGTACATCAGCAGGTATGTCCTGAATATCTTGGTGCCGATAAGGAACAGCACTATTATGCTTATTATCAGCAGGACCATACTGAGAACTATCTGCCAGACAGGTATTTCACCGACGGCAAGCCGGATAATCGCAGACATCGGAGCCGTGACGGGAAAAAGCGTTAGAAATGTAGTGAGTGCATGATCGGTATTCTCAACCATGAAGGATATCAGTACCAGTGGTATTGCCGCAGGCATGATGAAGAAAAAGGAAAGTTGCTGACCGTCCCTGTATGTGGGTACTATCGCTCCTATGCAGGCAAAAACAACCGCGAATAAAAGATATCCAAGGATAAAATAACACAATCCGAATCCTATCAGCCTTCCCGGTATCTCAAGACTGGCAAACATACCTCCGATAGTAGTAGAAGCCATTCCTGCAACAATAAATGCTGTAACAAACCAGAACACGATCTGTAGAAATCCAGCAGCCCCCAGTCCAATAATCTTACCCAGCATTAGCTGCTTCGCTGAAACAGATGAAAGCAGAATTTCCATTACCCTGTTTTCTTTTTCATCTCCGAGTCCCTCTATCAGGGTAAATGCTGCTGAAAGCACTGCTATCCAGAAAAGCATCATGAATATATACGGGACAAGAAATACGCTTACAATTCCGCCCTGCTCTGTGGATACCCCTCCGGATTTTTCCAGCCTTATACTATTGAACCAGGCAGGATTTACCGTTCTTTCAAGCAGGTCCCCTTCAAGTTTACCCTTGAACAGGTTATACAGTAAAAAATTCCTGATCTCGTAACGGACCGTACCGGACATTTCAAGCTCGCGTTTTAGGGTAAACCGGTCTATCTGTCCTGTAGAAATATAGTCCGGAGTGATTACAAAATACTCGTCGATATCTCCATCTATCAAGGCATCGGTTGCACTCTCAGGTGAATCGTATTGAATAAGATCGATCTCTACCGCCTGACTGGTATCTACAAATCCCCCAACCTGATCAACGTAGCCTATGGTCGGAATCTCACCTTCTTCTTCCGCTGATATGTTCTGGAATATTTGATAACCACCGATTGCTGCGAATGAAAGAAGAGGAAACAGAAGAGATATGATGATATACCCCTTCTGTTTTACAAGCCCGATAAATTCGTGCTTAATTACCCTGAGGATTTTATCCATTACTCTTCTCCCGCCACCTGGATAAAGATATCATTCAGACTGGGCGTCGATATCTCGAACCTGTTTACGTTTACCCCTTTTTCAACAAGCTGAGAAAGAATATCCTGAGCAGAAAATCCGGTATCAAGGAACAACTCCGTATGGTCCCGATAGACGGTATGTCGTGAAATTCCATTCAATTCAGGCAACTCTCCTTCATGTTCGAGTAATATTGAATTATTTCTAAACCTGGCTTTTATCTCATCGATTTTACCGTAAAGAACGTTCTTTCCCCTATTGATCATAAATATGCGATCGCACATTTCTTCAACTTCGTTCATTCGGTGCGTACTCATAATAATCGCTTTGCCCTGGCTTCTCATTTCCATGATGAGATTTTTCAATAACTCGGTGTTTACCGGGTCAAGGCCGGCGGACGGTTCGTCAAGAATTATAAGCCCGGGATCATGGATAATCGTTACCAGGAACTGGATAAGCTGCCCCATACCGCGGCTGAGTTCCTCGATCTTCTTGTTGGCATGGTCGAGCATCTCCACCCTGTCCAGAAGCTCTTCAGCCCTGCTTTTTGCAATACGCGTGCTGATACCTTTGAGCGAAGCGAGATAAACGATAGAGTCGATTACCTTGAGTTTCCGGTACATTCCCCGCTCCTCGGGAAGGTACCCGATGTGATTCTTGGTCTCGTTGCTGATTTTTTCACCAAGTACGAATATTTCGCCAATATCAGGCTTGATGATATCCATTATCATCCTGATAGTAGTGGTCTTTCCGGCCCCGTTAGGACCGATAAGCCCGAATATCTCTCCGCTTTTTACTTCGAAGGAGACATTATCTACCACCCGGGTAAAATTATACGTCTTGGATACTTCTGAAACGGAGACGGCAGTATTGTTCATGCTGGGACACATTATATCATCATTTATTACGATGACGGAACAACATTTATCATCATAGTATTATAGAGAAGGTATTAACTGAATATAAATGTATACTGGTAGTTTGACATAGCTGAATACGGATTACCGTTATAATGTCTTGACGCGATAACATACTAATGCTATGACGTCTTGACGTAATAACATACTAATGCTATAATATGCTTCGCAATTGAATCGGTGAGGATTATGTTAAATAAACCAGTTAAAAAAAAGGTGCGGACCACAATATACCTTCCGGAGGAAATCCACGAAGCTATACGGATACGAGCGGTTAGGAAGCGAGTTTCGATGACTCAGATCATAACGGAGGTAGTTCAACAGTATTTGAATGAAAACATGAAATAACAGGAACAATACGCCAGCGAATGCTTGCATGATTTTGTTACAGAAATCTTTTTTCCTGAAAAACGAGCCCAGTGAATAAAATATTTGATACGGTGGAATCGTAATCTTTCCGATAAAGGTATCATTTTTGGAGATGCAGATATGCCAAAAGTAATCGACCTACTGAAAGAAGGAAGAACAGAAGAGGTATGGCAGATGTGTTGTGGTTTCGTTGACCTCAGCATGGATGAATTTATGAATATCCAGAATCGTCTGCTGTTGGAACAGATACAATTACTTGGAAACTGTGAGCTAGGTAGAAGGCTCATGAATGGTGATATTGCTGATTCTGTTGAAGAATTCAGGGAAAGCACGCCGATGACAACATACGCCAACTATTCTGAAGACCTTAATGAGAAACGTGAAGATATCTTGCCGGTGAAACCCGATTTCTGGATGCAGACTTCAGGAAGGTCAGGTGAATATCCTTTCAAATGGGTACCGATAAACAAAAGATTCTGGGAAGAAGCCGGTAAGAATTTCGGCGCCATAGCTCTGTTTGCTGCATGCAGTGAACGCGGAGACGTCAGGCTTAACCCGGGAGACAAATGGCTGTATGCTACTGCTCAACCACCCTTTCTCACAGGAAATATTCCTTACAAACTTTCTGAAGAACTGGGCATCAAATTTCTACCACCTTTAGTAGAATCGGAGCATATGTCATTTGATGAAAGAATCGATAAAGGTTTTAAACTCGCCTTATCCGAAGGGATGACAGGATTTTTTGGCTTAGCCGGAGTACTGGTTGCGATAGGTGAGAAATTCAAAAATCAAACAGGAAACACGCATCTTAGCAGCCTGATTTCGCAACCCAGGCTGCTTTCACGACTGGTTCAAGGAAAACTGGTCAGTAAAATAGCCGGGCGTTCTATGTTGCCCAAAGATTTATGGTCCCTGAAACAGATTATATCTACCGGCACGGATGTTACGGTTTACAGGAATCGCATAAAAGAATTATGGGGTAGAACCCCTCTTGAAGTATTCGGAAATACTGAAACTACAGTCCTCGCCACTCAGACCTGGGATTATAACGGCATGGTTTTTTTCCCTAACCTGAACTACCTTGAATTCATCCCTGAAAAAGAGCATGTCAGATGGCAATTGGATAATACATACCAGCCTAAAACGGTACTTCTCGATGAAGTTAGAAACGGCGATAGTTATGAAGTGGTAATTACAAACTTCCACGGCGGAGCTATGGTTCGCTACAGGATCGGTGATATGATCAGAATTAATGGGCTCAAGAATGATAGACTGAGCATTCAATTACCTCAGATACTATTTGAGAGAAGAGCAGATGATCTAATCGACCTGGGATTCATGAGATTGACAGAAAGAGTGATCTGGCAGGCGATTGAAAAGACTGGAATCCCCTACAAAGAATGGACGGCATATAAAGAAATAGGAGATAATCCTCAACTCCATCTTTACCTGGAGTTAAATGACGGGAATAGAGCCAATGAAGAGGAACTGGCTGATGCAGTCTACGAACAGATAAAACAACTCGATGACGGTCTGTATATATATTCAGACCTCTCCTCATTTGAAGATTTGATCGAATTTAAACCTATAAGAGTAACTCTACTTCCGTCAGGTACTTTTTCAAATTATAAAAACCAGCAGATGAAGGAAGGCAAAGATCTTGCTCAACTCAAACCTCCGCACATCAATCCATCGAATAAAGCACTATCGATGCTGGGAGTCCCTATTGAAAGAGAAATATCGAA
>CAZBQL010000006.1:17789-53150 GCA_964493985.1 uncultured Dehalococcoidales bacterium | reverse complement strand
TACTAGGTTAGAAACCTGTCAAACGGCTGCAGCTCTTCGTAATCGATAAAACCGCTTTCAGCGATGTTTTCCATATCTATTCCGGCCTCAACCGCTGCGGCAACCGGATTCAGACCGCCAAGCTGAATAACACCGATACGGTTTAATGGTACAGTTATCTGGCAGAGCGGTTCGCTTATTTCTCCAATAGTGTATACTCCATGAATTCCGACATCACCCAGCAGGGCAATCGTTTCATCAAGGGCTTCCCTGGCTGCAGCAGGCATCGTTCTGAACACTCCGATAACCTTTCCGTTGCCGGTTTTTGCTGCTTCTCTGACGCTTGTCATCCTGGCCCGAATAAACTGTTCCGAGGGATCAAGAGATGTACCTGCATAGTCGATAATCCCCACAAACCTTCTTGCCTGCCTGTTCCTGATCTCCAGCACTCCGCCAAATTTAAACTCCGTAGGAACACCGGCTTTAAGGAGAACGCCGTTTATGACCACGCTGCAGACTGTCGCAAAACCGATTTTACCCGGCGGTACTACTACGGAACCCAGTTTTTCGCCTTCGGACGCTACTGCTACCAGGCTGCTGACACACAAGCCATGCTTGAATGCATCTTTCATAGCAGCTAATGCTTTTTTATATTTCTTCTCGGCAAAAACGGAAGTGTTGATTGAGAGTTTGCCGGTCCTCTTTGCAGGATCGAAAGTGGTCTGGTAGGCCAGCATCTCCAGCTTTTCACGAACAAATCCAAGGTGTTGAGGGGCAAGAGCATCTTTCACTTCCTGCTGCCCGAGCGGGGTTATCGCCCTTCCGTCATGTCCTTCGGGCTTTGTATAGCCACGTTCATCGGCAATCCGGAGATGGTATCTTACAGCCCTCTCACTGAGAAATATGCCTTCATCTTCCAGACGACGGGCAATTGTAATGGAACCGAGAGGTTCTGAAGATTCGCTGAGAATTTTTAATATGGTGATTAATTTATTTTCGGCATCAGCGCCGACAGCCAGGTCCATCGCTATTCTATCCTATACGTATCTATGTGCTATTATAGCACTATTTACTTTCGGCTGTATCGGTGATATCGCGATGGTAACTCTGGAGTGATTTTACATAAGGGATTGTTCTACGAAAAGCTTTTATCCCTTTTACGGCGGCTGTTGCAGCCGCAAGAGTGGTAATATACGGTACACGATATTTAATCGCAGCTTTACGGATATACGAATCATCCTGGGTACTTAATTTACCTACCGGCGTGTTGATAACCAGTTGAATCTCACCATTTTTTATAGCGTCGGTAATATTCGGTCTGCCCTCGTATTCTTTCAATATCGGTTCGGAAGGAATTCCTTTACTGGTAAGATAGGCGTGCGTACCAGCCGTAGCTTTTATCATAAAACCGATTTCTGCAAACTGTTCGGCAATCTCTTTCGCCCTTTCCCTGTCTTTCTCGGAAACAGTAATCAGGACCGTACCTTCCTTTGGCAGCGGCACCACCGCCTGCTGGGCTTTCCAGTAAGCAAGATCGAATGAATCGGCGATACCCAGGACTTCTCCAGTCGATTTCATTTCAGGTCTGAGTACCGGATCAACATCAGGAAACATAGTGAAAGGAAAAACCGATTCCTTAACACCATAATGCGGTATTTTGTATTCTTTCAAGCCAATATCCCTCAGCTTCTTACCCATTATCAACTGAGTAGCCAGTCGGGCCATTGGAATTGCGCATACCTTTGAAACGACCGGAACGGTCCGGGATGCACGGGGATTCGCCTCGATCACGTAGACTGTATCATCACAGATAGCGTACTGCACATTCATAAGACCAACGACCTCTAACTCCATGGCAATACGCTTGGTATAATTTTCTATGGTATCAATATGTTTCTGTGGAATACTCACCGGTGGCAGTACACAGGCCGCATCACCCGAATGTACGCCTGCATATTCGATATGCTCCATAATCGCCGGAATTATCACTTCTTCGCCATCACAAAGAGCGTCCGCTTCTGTTTCGATAGCATTTTCCAGGTAACGTTCTATCAGAACCGGTCTGCCCGGCATTACCTTCACCGCCGTGCCCACGTACTGCCGCAGTCCAGCCTCGTCATGGACTATCTCCATACCACGTCCACCGAGTACATACGAAGGCCGCAGAATGATAGGATATCCGATACGCTTTGCTATCTCCAGAGCCTCTTCAAGGCTCTCAGCAGTTCCGGACTCAGGCATCGGAATGCCATATTGTTGCATCATCTCCCTGAAACGCCCCCGGTCCGATGCGATATCTATCGAGTTCACGGATGTGCCAAGTATTTTTACACCTGATTTCTCAAGTTCTTCGGCAATATTGAGCGGTGTCTGCCCGCCGAACTGCACGATGACACCAAGCGGTTTTTCGGTCCTGTATATATTTAATACATCTTCGACAGTAAGGGGTTCGAAATACAGCTTGTCGGAGGTATCGAAATCAGTCGAAACTGTCTCGGGATTACAATTAACCATTATTGTTTCGAAACCATCATCCCTGAGAGCATAAGAGGCATGCACACAGCAGTAATCGAACTCGATGCCCTGTCCGATACGTATCGGGCCGCTGCCTACAACGATTGCCTTCTCCCTGCCGGAGGGATTGGCTTCATTTTCAATCTCGTAGGTGCTGTAATAATACGGTGTGCTGGCGTCGAACTCGGCTGCGCAGGTATCTACTGTCTTATATACCGCCTGTATACCCCAGCTTTCCCGCAGTTCACTTATGTGAATACTGGATCCTCCGACCAGTTCAGCTATCTGCTCGTCGGTGAAACCGAGTCGCTTCACCTGCCACATCAGTTCCTGGGTAAGTGGTTCCGAGCTGAGTTTATTCTCCATCTCAACGATGTTCCGGAGTTTTTTCGTAAACCACAGGTCGATACGTGTACGTTCCGATATTTCCTCAGGAGTAATACCTTTCCTTAGTGCCGAGGTTATCGCCCATAAACGTAAATCGTTCGGTTCCAGCGGAAATGTATTTATATCCGAAGCCCATTCCCATTCAGGGGCTTCCCAGAGAAGTGACTTCCTGTTGGTCTCAAGCGAACGTACGGCTTTTTGTAACGCTGCTTCAAAGCACCTGTCGATAGCCATTACTTCACCGGTAGCTTTCATCTGTGTTCCGATTATACGGTTATTCGGAGAAAATTTGTCGAACGGCCATGAAGGGATCTTCACCACGACATAGTCCAGAGCAGGTTCAAACGAGGCCATCGTCTTGCCGGTAACCTGGTTAGGAATCTGGTCAAGAGTTTTACCGACAGCTATTTTCGACGCCACACGGGCAATAGGATAACCGGTCGCCTTGCTGGCAAGAGCGGAACTGCGGCTGACTCGTGGATTCACCTCGATAACGTAATAATTACTGCTGGTCGGGTCCAGGGCAAATTGCACATTACAGCCGCCTTCGATACCCAGAGCCCTGATTATGTTTAGACTCGCTGTCCGAAGCATCTGGTACTCTTTGTTTGTGAGTGTCTGGCTGGGAGCAACAACTATACTGTCCCCGGTGTGAACACCCATTGGATCGAAGTTCTCCATGTTACACACGGTTATGCAGTTGTTAGCGCTGTCACGCATAACCTCGTACTCGATCTCTTTCCACCCGACGACCGACTGTTCAAGCAAGACCTGGGAAATTGGGCTGTTCGAAAGGCCCCTGGATACAACCGATTCCAGCTCTTCCCAGTTATTCGCAATTCCGCCACCTGTACCGCCAAGAGTATACGCAGGTCGGACAATCAGCGGTAAGCCAAGTTCTCTTGCCACTTCTCTTGCCTGCTCCATCGTATTAACGGTATTACTGCCGGGAACAGGCTCATTGATACTTATAAGAAGCTGCTTGAACAACTCGCGGTCTTCAGCATTTCTAATAGTCTGAATAGGAGTGCCAAGAGAACGAACGTTATACTTTTCAAGAATACCGGCATCGGCAAGTCCCACCGCCAGGTTGAGGCCCGTCTGCCCTCCAAGTGTCGGAAGCAATCCATCCGGTCTCTCCTTTGCAATGATCCTTGCTACCATGTCGACGGTTAACGGTTCGATATAGGTAACATCCGCAATACCTTCGTCCGTCATAATCGTCGCCGGATTCGAGTTAACAAGCACAGAGACTATCCCTTCCTCACGCATCGCTTTACATGCCTGAGCTCCGGCATAGTCGAACTCAGCCGCCTGACCGATAATTATCGGACCCGAACCGATAATAAGAACTTTTTGTGGTTTATCCGCCAATCTATTCCTTTCCGGCCTTTATCATTTCCAGGAATCTTTGAAACAGGTAGGTATTGTCCAGAGGACCGGGGGAAGCTTCAGAATGATACTGGATAGCAAAAACAGGCAATTCTCTATGCCTGATGCCTTCCACGGTGCCGTCATTAAGGTTCAAATGAGTTATCTCAAGTTCATTCCCGATGGTATCAGGGTCTATAGCGTAACCATGGTTCTGAGCAGTGATATGGATTCTTCCATTCGCCAGTTCACGCACCGGATGGTTACCTCCGCGATGTCCGAATTTCAGTTTAAAGCAGCTTCCACCAAAAGCCCTTGCGATTAGCTGACTGCCCAGACATATCCCCATAATCGGCTTTTTATCTATTAGTTTCCTGGTTGTCTCCACCAGGTAATCCAGCAAAGCAGGATCTCCGGGACCCGGAGAAAGCAGGATACCGTCGGGATTTTGCGACATTATATCATCTACCGAAGCGGTACAAGGGACAACGGTTACGCCGCAATCATGCTGATTCAGGAGACGGAGTATATTAAACTTTAGACCGCAGTCCAGCACCACTACGTGATAGGGAAGCTTGGCCGTCCCGGGTCTCCAGCGGTATAATTCCGGTGTAGTGACTTCCTTTACATAATCAGTCGAACTATATTCCGGTACCTTTTTCAGTACCTCGATTGCTTGCTCGGGAGTTTTATTACTCGTTATCAGACCCATCATCACACCGGCAGAACGGAGACGCCTTGTGATGGCACGGGTGTCGACTCCCTGTATTGCGGGTATTCCGCTGTCAGCAAGGTATTGATGTACCGTTCTCTGGTTCAGATAATGACTGGGTTCGGAGCACTCTTCCCGTACAACAAATCCCCTGACACGTATACCAGCCGACTCAAAATCCTGTTTGTTAATCCCGTAGTTTCCGATTAGTGGATAGGTAGGAATAAGGATCTGTCCTGCGTAGGAAGGATCGGTAAGCATCTCCTGGTAACCGATCATACTTGTACAGAAGACAACTTCTCCGAAAGCGTCGGTTTCCGCACCTAAAGCGTAACCTGTATGGATTGAGCCGTCTTCCAGAGCTAAGATTGCCTGTTTCTGCATACTTTCCTTGGAGGTTTATTACTATTGTACAGGAAAATCGTTAACCTTTGAAGCGATTCGTTATAGGTAACCTTCTATCTTTTCCAAAAGCTCTGGGAGTTATTTTTATGCCGGGAGGCGACTGACGTCTCTTGTATTCGCTGCCATCTACAAGCCGTGCTGCCTGCCTGACATATTTTTCGTCTACTCCAAGAGCGATAATCTGCTCCACGCTCTTATCTTCCTCTACATATGCCGTTAATATGGGATCGAGTACGTCGTAAGGCGGCAAAGAATCGATATCTTTTTGATCCGGTCTTAACTCAGCCGACGGAGGTTTTACTATTACCGTTTCAGGGATTATTTCAGTATCTGAAATTGAATTTCTATATTTACATAACTTATACACAAGTGTTTTCGGTACATCTTTTATGATTGCGAAACCTCCGGCCATATCACCGTAAAGCGTGGAATAACCTGTCGCTGTTTCACTTTTATTTCCCGTAGTCAATACCAGCCAGCCGAACTTGTTGGACAAAGCCATGAGAATATTACCCCTGATACGCGCCTGCAGGTTCTCTTCGGCAACGTTAGGCTCCTGTCCCGTAAAAGGCTCTTCCAGCATTTCAAGATAAGATTTAAACACTTGTTCAATAGGGATGGTGAGAAATTTGATCCCGAGATTATTAGCAAGTAACTCCGCGTCCGATTCGCTTCCCGGAGATGAGTACCTTGAAGGCATAGCCACTCCAACTACATTGTCGATACCCAGAGCATCGACCGCAATGGCCGCTACAAGGCTGGAATCAACTCCTCCCGAAAGTCCGATAAGTACCTTTTCGAAACTGTTTTTTCGAATATAGTCGTGCGTACCGAGTACAAGGGCATTATAAACTTCCGCGTTTTCCTCCAGACATTCGACATTTCTTGAAGGTAAAGGTGGTTTATCCATGCTGTACGGAGTACCGGAAACAATTATTTTCTCCGTCTGGCGCCATCCCTTCTCTTCGTGGAGCAGCAGTTCTTTTCTCCACCTGGGATCATGTAACCTGGTGCGAAATACTGATTCCACGTCTATATCGGCAATAACCAGGTCTTCCTCGAACTGTTTACCCTGGGCGATCAGTCTCCCGGTCTCGTCTATTATCAGGCTGTTACCATCGAAAATCAGTTCGTCCTGGCCCCCAACCAGGTTATTGTAAATAAAAACCGCTACATTGTCTGCCGCTCTTGTGGAAATCATACGTTCCCTGACTCCACCTCTGCCGAAGTGATACGGAGACGCACTGATATTTATAATAATTTCTGCTCCTGAATAGGCCTGAGTGGTAGCCGGACCGGCTTCATACCATATATCTTCGCAGATATTAACTCCAAATTTTATATCACCGATTTGCCACACGGAGCACTCGTTCCCTGATCGAAAATACCTGTCCTCATCAAATACGCCGTAGTTGGGAAGGAATATTTTATGATATACCCCGGCCAGTTCACCGTTATGGATTATAGCCGCGGCGTTGAATATATCATCGCCGGAATCTACAAATCCGGTAATGACCGTTATCCCTGGTGACGCCTTAATGACCTTTTCGAGAGTTCGCAGGTTTTCTGAAATAAACTGAGGTTTAAAAAGCAGGTCTTCAGGCGGATATCCACACACGGCAAGTTCCGGAAATGTCAGCAGATCGACACCCGAAGACCTGGACTCTTCTATCATTTTAAGGATTTTATCCGCGTTACCGGAAAAATCACCCACGGTCGTGTTTATTTGTGCTATCCCGACTCGTAATCGGTGCATATCACCTTAATCCTGAAATTCTCTATGCATACTCTACAACACCGGGAGATATTTGTTAAGTTCGTATTCGGTTACCTGGATTCTATACTCATCCCATTCGATCTTCTTATTAGCGACAAAATTATTAAAGACATGGTCTCCCAGGGCTTTGTGTACCAGATCACTCTTTTCCGTAAGTTGAACGGCCTCCAGCAAACTCGCGGGGAGAGTTCCTATACCTCTGTTGGCCCGTTCCTCTTCAGTCATTTCATAGACATTTTCCTCGACCGGTGCAGGTGGCGTCAGTCCCTCTTCAATACCTGCAAGTCCGGCGGCCAGCATAACGCTGAACGCCAGATAAGGATTACAGGCAGGATCAGGCGACCTGAACTCAATCCTGGTAGCGTTTTCTCTGCCCGGCCGGTATTCGGGTACGCGGACAAGGTCTGACCTGTTTCTTCTTGCCCATGAGAGGTATACCGGCGCTTCATATCCCGGTACAAGCCTCTTGTACGAGTTGATCCACTGGTTAGCAACACATGTGAATTCCGGAGCGTATTTTAACAGACCGGCGATATAACTCCTGGCTATCTTGGATAGAAAATACGGATCACTGGCATCAAAGAAAGCATTCTTACTACCTTTGAATAACGACTGGTGGACGTGCATACCGCTGCCGTTTATACCGAATACCGGCTTCGGCATGAATGTAGCATATACTCCATGATTCAGAGCGACCTGTTTTATGACCAGCCGGTAAGTCATTACATTATCAGCCATTGTCAGAGCATCGGTGTACCTCATATCGATTTCATGCTGGCTTGCAGCAACTTCGTGATGAGAATACTCTACGTCAATACCAAGCTCTTCAAGGGCAAGAACACTATCTCGCCTGAGGTCTGTAGCAACATCCAGGGGAGTCATATCGAAGTAGCCACCTTTATCGAGTCCTTCAGTACCATCCGCGGTCTTAAAATAGAAATATTCCAGTTCCGGTCCGACATAGAATGTGTAACCCAGGTCAGCCGCCTTTTTCAGGTTTCTCTTTAGTACAAACCGCGGGTCACCTTCGAACGGTTCGCCGCCTGGTCTGAGAACATCGCAGAACATTCTTCCTACCGCACGATGTTCCCGGGGTCTCCATGGCAGCAATTTAAACGTATCGGGATCAGGCATGGCCACCATGTCACTTTCATCGATACGAGCAAATCCTTCAATGGATGAACCATCAAATCCCATTCCATTCTCCAGTGCACCTTCGAGTTCCTCAACCGTGATAGCAAAACTCTTCAGCACTCCCAGGATGTCGGTAAACCACAACCTGATGAATTTAACGTCGTGCTCCTTTGCCATTTTAAGAACATAGGCTTTTGCTTCTTCTCTGCTGTCACTCAATTCAGTTACCTCCAGTTTATTTTAATTTTTTTCGCAGCATTCAGTCTGTATTTAATATTACCCGTTAATTGTTACAATCATGTTACAAATCTAAATATTTTATATTGCGTTTTCGTCCTGATCGCCTGTCCGTATACGTACCACACCGTCGACGGGCAAAATGAATATTTTACCATCGCCTACTTCACCGGTCTTCGATTTCCTTACAATCGCATCTACTGCAGTAGATACGTCTCCATCAAGAACTACAAGTTCAATCTTTAACTTCGGCATCAGGTCTACCCAGTATTCACCGACCCTCCGTTGTACGGGAATTGCTTTTTGTCTACCCCTCCCTATTACTTCACTGACAGTCATACCAAAATAACTCTTCTCTTCAAGAGCCGCTTTTACCTCCTCGAAATTTTCTTCGCGTATTATAGCTTCGATCTTTTTCATTTCAGTAACCCTCCATAGGCACGTTCTCCATGCTGAGCAATATCCAGTCCGAGGGTTTCGTCCTCTTCGGTAACTCTCAGCCCGATAATAATATCGACAAGCTTTCCAATAATCAGGGTAAGTACAAAGGCGAAACCTCCGACAACCAGTATACTTATTACCTGAGTACCAAGTTGCCCGATATTCCCTTCGATCAGCCCCGATACTCCCCCGACCGACTCGCTGGCAAAAATACCTGTAGCCAGGGCCCCCCAGATACCGCCAACACCGTGCACGGCAAAAACATCCAGTGAATCATCGAATCCGAGTTTATTTTTCATTAACATTACGGTGTAATAGCTTATTACAGAAACCATGATACCAATAGGGATTGCTGCCATCGGTGTAACGAAACCTGCTGCCGGGGTAATAGCTACCAGTCCGGCAACTGCCCCGGTGACTGTACCAAGTAGACTGGGGCTTCTATGAATCCAGCTCAACATCATCCAGGTAAATCCGGCCGCCGCCGCGGATATATTAGTTGTCACGAAAGCGTTTGCGGCAAGTCCGTCTGCTGCCAGGGAACTGCCGGCATTGAAACCAAACCAGCCGAACCAGAGCAGTCCGGCACCGATCGCGACCAAAGGTATGTTGTTGGGCTCCATAATTGTTCCGGGAAAACCTTTTCTTCGTCCCAGTAACAATGCAAGTGCCAGAGCCGAAACACCGGCATTGATATGAACTACAGCTCCTCCAGCAAAATCAAGCGCTCCCATATTACCGAGCCATCCACCGTCGCCCCAGACCCAATGGCAGACCGGGGCGTATACTACCGTAACCCACAGGGCTGAGAATATCAGTAAAGCACTGAACTTGATCCTTTCTACGATAGCGCCAGTTATCAGCGCTACTGTGATTATGGCGAACATGCCCTGAAATGCCATAAATGCCAGGTGAGGTACCGACGTGGCATATGTATCCGAAGGCAACATACCCACTCCGCTCAGACCGAAAAAGTTCAGACTACCGAAAAAACCACCGATATCGGAACCAAACCCGATGCTGTATCCCCAAAGCACCCAGATGATACCAATAAGACACATCATGGCAAAGCTCATCATTATCGTCGACAGCAAGTTCTTTCGCCTTGCCATTCCACCGTAGAATAATGCGAGACCGGGCGTCATAAGCAAAACGAGGGCAGATGAGACCAGGATCCACGCAGTGTCACCAGAATTAACGGGCATAGTCATCCTCCTTTTTTAAGGATAGTCTAGCCCGTTAATGTTTCTTATATATTTCGGTAATGTTAAATCTATGTTAACTGTAACGGTAAGTTAACCGGAGATTAACCTATTCTTCACCTTTTCGAAACCTGTATCCTATATTCCTCACTGTCTCGATGTAAGATTGCCCGTGTTTTTCGATCTTGCTCCTTAATCGCCTTATATGCACGTCTACGGTCCTGTCACCACCGAAATAGTCCATCCCCCAGATTTTATCGAGTAATGCTTCCCGCGTGAATACCCGGCCGCTGTTACCGGCAAGAAACTTAAGAAGTTCGTATTCTTTGAATGTGAGTTCAACTTTTTTCCCTGCGACTGACACCTCGCAGCTTGCCAGGTCTATCAGCAAATCGTCACAACTGATAGTTTCATGGTGATCTGGTACTACTTCACGCTTGAGTACGCGTTTTATCCTTAATGCGAGCTCAGCGGCATTGTAGGGAGTTGAAATAAAATCATCGATGTTCTGATCAACATCGAGGTATTCCAGCAGCTTCTCACCGGCAAGAGCAATAATAGGCAAAGATGTCCTTATCTTTATCTCTTGTATATATTCACGCGTAATATTCCCGGGTTGATAACCGGTTATCTCGGCAACCACGACATCGGGAGATTGATTTGAAACATACTCGGCAATATCTTCGCTATAGGCAGTGAGAGAACAATCAAAACCTCTACGGGAAAGCGCCATCTGCAGCCCTGCCAGCTTTCCATCGTTACTGCCTATAATAATCAGGTCCGGCATTTCCTGTTTACATCCTTACCGGTATTCCCTTTTCTGCCAGGTATTTTTTCGTTTCGGCGATAGTATATGTCCTGTAGTGAAATATACTTGCAGCCAGGGCTGCATCTGCTTTGCCCTCTTCCAGGGCTTGACGCAAATCTTCGGGCGTTCCGGCTCCGCCACTGGCGACCACCGGTACGGAAACATTTTCTGATATCGTCCTCAGTAATTCCAGGTCATATCCGGCCTGTGTACCATCAGCATCGATACTGTTTACCGTTATCTCTCCGGCGCCAAGCTCAACGCCTTTTATAACCCATTCGATAGCATCTAATTCCGTGGGAAAGCCTCCATCAGCACCGGTGTGGGAATGGATTATCCACCGTACCGGATCCGAACCGGGCACTCTTTTGGCATCAATGGCCAGGACGATACACTGACTGCCAAACCGTTCGGCTCCCTGAGTTATCAATTCCGGATGGAAAATAGGCGCCGTGTTTATCGATACCTTGTCGGCACCGGATAACAGCATCTGGTGCATATCATCGACAGTCCTCAGACCACCTCCAACCGTCAGAGGAATAAATACCCTTTCGGCGGTACGTTCAACCACTTCACGCATTATAGCACGGTCATCACTTGACGCAGTTATGTCATAGAACACCAGTTCATCCGCACCCTCGTCATTGTAGAACGCCGCCAGCTCTACCGGATCGCCGGCATCACGATGACCGCGGAACTGTATTCCTTTTACTACCCGTCCGTTCTTAACATCCAGGCATGGAATGATTCTTTTCGTTAACATCTCCCCATCATCCAGGTTGTCACCGGGATTGACCGCTAATCCCGGCCATTATCGAGAATTTCCTGCGTACCGGAGAAAATTATCATAAATTTTGAGACCGACATCGCCGCTTTTTTCCGGGTGAAACTGAGTTCCTATCATGTTGCCTTGTGATATCATACTGCAAAATTCAACGCCATATTCCGTCGTACCGGCAATAAGTGTCTTATTTTCAGGATCGACATAGTAGCTGTGAACAAAATAAAAATTCGAATTGTCCGGTACCCCTTCGAACACCGGATGATCGATCTTCTGTTTTACCTGGTTCCACCCCATGTGAGGAACCTTGTGTCCTCCCGGAAACCGTTTTACCCTGCCGGAAAATACATCGAGGCATTTCTGCCCCTTATCTTCTTCGGTTTCAGTAAACAATATCTGTAAACCGATACAGATACCCATAAAAGGTCTGTTCTCTGTGATAATTCTCCGGACAGGTTCTATAAGATTTAGTTTTTTCAGGCTCGATACCGTATCACCGGCAGCGCCTACGCCAGGAAGAATTACTGTATCCGCAGATAACACTTCATCAGGATCACTTGTAAGAGTAACCTCGTACCCTAATTTATTAATAGCGTTAACAACGTTCCGGATATTTCCTGCGCCATAATCAATAACGGCTAACATCTACGACCTCTTGCTTCGCATAGCGAAAAATCTAGTTCTGTACTTTAACCTCGACAATATTTTCCCTGGCTATTGCTTTACCTTTTTCGTCTCCCGGTTTCTCCGTATAGACGTGCATCAGGCCCATTATCTCATATTGCCCGTTTTCCAGCAGTGTAGTATCCCACCTGACCGCAAAATTACTGCTCTTATCCTGTGATTCGCCTATCTGGATCCATGTTTCTGAGTCCTTCTTTCGATAATACCACGGATTGTTTATACCAACTATCCTGCCGCTAAACCCCAGTTCTGCCAGTTCTTTATTGAGTAATGCTTCATCATATTCTTCACGCAGAAGGACGCCGCCGGAATAACTCTTGAGAGATTCCGAAGGAACGATATAGTGAGGACCCCAATTGTAAGACATAACAACCTCCTTTTTCCCTTTTCAGGGCTAAGTTTTAAATATTCACCACATGGATGATACTAACCCGTTAAATGAAAAATGAAATATGCTATCTTCCCTGTATTTTAGTACTTTTCAATACTTATTTATACTTCGAGGAATTTTTCCTGGAGGACTGGAATAACCTATAACTTATAAAATATCACGAAACGAAAATAGTAAACGACTTTAAATAATCCCGTTCTTTTATTCGCTCAACCCGTCATCGGCAGCGACTGCCGACTGTTTCGGTCTTATCTTCCTGTAAACCTCGTCAGGGGACATTTCTTTTCCATCGACGGTCAGGAGCCGTTTAATATCGATATCGAAGAGTTTTTCATTCTCCTCGAGATAAGGCAATATTAATTTCCAGTCAGAGTCTGAAATCCTGACAAATTCTCCGCCGTTCAACTGTTCTTCAACCAGTTTATTGTGCGGATCGCGTACATAGATTGCCCCACCGGAAGCCAGCGAAAAGATGTTTGATCCGGGATACGGTGAATCGAGTTCAACTACAGCCCCGCTAATATCATCGAATCCGATACCGTTTACTATTACGAATCCGCCACCTCTTAAAGGATTACCGGCCATAAATGATTCCGCAAGGTAGTCTAAGGCAGTTCCATTGATAACGACGCGAGGTTTACCGACGGCGTTAATAAGAGGTCGTCCGGCAGCATTGCCAAGAACATAGGCTGCGCCGCCTTTTGCTCCGTACATAAATGTTTGCCCGACATCACCGAAGACTACCAGTTTACCGTCTTTCATAATCTGGCAAAGCTGGTCCTGGGCATTTCCGTGAACATATATTTCCATGCCATCGATACCTGACGCCAGGTAATCGCCTGATGAGCCGTAGACATCGATTCGAACATCGTGAGTCTCCGGGCCGAAACCACATCCTGTAAACCTTTGACCGCGATATTTGTAGATAATGAAGTGTTTCCAGCCGACTTTATAGGCATCCACCAACATAACCGCATCGCAGTTATCACCCTCAGCTTCGAATTCCTCGGCATTGACTACCAGGACCTGTGTTTCACTTTGTGGTGCTCGCAAGGAATCGCGGGATGAAAAATCGATCCGAATGAACTGTGAGGACATATTTTCACCAGTCAACGGCATTGATTCAAATATTTCATACAGACGGGTCCTGAGAACGTGCAATACCGAACTTCTCTTTATTTTCCCCGTGTTATAACGACGGTCGGTCAATAGTGTCAGGGCTGTTATTGCAGTCTGCTTATATGCGTCGTTATTCAATGCCTGTTCATATATAGTATCGATTGCAGCCTTGTACGTTTCCGAATCGTAATCCGGCATTTTATCCCTTATGTACTTAAATATATTTTGCGCCGCGCCGGATATATCCGACTCCAAAAACAGGCTGCTTAATTTATCATCATAGAGCCTGTCCTGTGATTTTATTTCACATGAATTCGAAGAGACAGTACAGATAACCTTTTCTTTATCCGTTTCAATTACTTTCCCGAACTTATCAGTACAGATCAAGCGTTTAACACCGGAACCGTCTCCGGCATCGTCGAGGCTGAATATGAAAGCGCCCCCGTCAGTATAACTACCACCCCGGGCATTCCAGTATTTGTCGGCAATCGGTCTGAATCTTGGATCCTCTAACTCCAGCGAGTGAAGTGTTGCGTCGATAGCCTGTTTCTCCGAGCAGATCAACCCTACCTGGGCTTCACCTTCCTGTAAAGCGAATACCTGGGGTCTAAGCATAGCCGTATCGGTGATGCCGATCAGTTGAAACTGGTTGTTTGTTGTATCGTTACGGGCGATGATAAAGAACCAGGGACCATCAGGGGAGGAAAACACGTGATGAGCCTGAATAACTTTATAAATTTCCTGTTTCTCAGGTGGTAACAGATCAAAGTCCATTTCAGCGGTCGGTGCCATTGCCTCGATAAGATACTCTAGCGGATATTTATAAACTCTTCCCCACAGGTCAATCAACAGCGCTGCCTCTTCCGTATCCGTCAGGAACAAAGGAAGGTAATTTCGCTGTTTCAAATAATCATAGACTGCCTGGTAATTTGCGAAATCGCCGTTATGCACAAGCGCTTCATTGAGTGCGCTGAAGGGATGGCATCCTCCGGGGTGCCAGACTCTTCCGCGGGTCGGATAACGCTGATGAGCGAGCCACGCATGAGCCTTAAAATCATCCAGCTTGTAATACCGAACGACGTTTTCGGCATAACCGACTATCTTCAATATCATCATGTTTCTTCCGTGAGACATAACAAAGGCCTGTTTCTCTCCAAGTGAAGCATAATACTGATTGTTTATCTGAAAACTGTTGCGGTATACAAACTCGTCCTCAGCATCACGGCGGTTGATAGAAGTCAGGGTATTTTCGCTGACAAACCTGTCCAGGACATCATCCTTGACACGGACAAAATACCGCATTACATCCGGCGGTTTGATTTCAAGTCCAACGGAACGATAATCATCCAGTGTTGCCAGTTTCTCGGCTTTATCAATGTTGAAATACGGTGTAACAAATTTATTTTCAACGTCATCCGCGACACTGTTGTCAAGGAGGGCGATGTGCAGCATATAATCATCATCCAGGACCTGCCTTGAGACTCCCAGGGCTTCCGGTATAAATCCCACCGCAGCAATACCTCCGCCTTTTCCGTTACCCCTGTTGTGCATCTGTACCGACGGCTCGAATATGTTTTTCCCGGTCACCGGGATGGAACAGATAAATCCCGTGACACCACAACCGCCTTCTTCCTCCCTGTTGGGAGGGAGATCAGGTACCTGGTTACACATTTCTGCGCGTGAACGCAGTATCAGCTCGGCATTATCCATTACTGGACTCCATTCGCGAATAGTCTATGTGCTCCAGCAGATCGGTGCGTCCGACAAGTTCCCGGATACTCTTCAGACCGAACTTCTGAAGGATATCGACTAACTGGACATACCATGCATGATACATATTTGTTACCCTCTGTGTTGCCCAATCTTCTTCGAAAAGGTCTGCCAGCTCCGAATCCGTTGTGGCAATACCACGGGCACAACCGCGTCCGGATTCACAGTTGCCGCAGCGGACACATTCGAGCGCGACCAGTTCTGCTGTCCCGATAACCACGCCATCGGCACCAAGACAGATAGCCTTGGCTACATCATGCGCGGTACGTATACCGCCTGAAGCGATGAGAGTCATCGCGTCCCTGGCACCTTCTTCTTTGAGAAATTCGTGGACCTTGGTAATGGCATACTCAACAGGCATGGCGATATTCTTCTTTGCGATATCAGGAGCAGCTCCTGTGCCGCCATATCCGCCATCGATGTGGATAATGTGAGCTCCGGCATAATATGAACCTACCGCCACCATATCCACATCACTTGGAGTTGAAACTTTAACTGAGATCAATGCGGTCGGATTTATCTCCTTGATCCAGTCGATATGTTTTTTATGGTCTTCAATCGAGTAAACAGAGTGAAACGGAAAGGGAGAAAACAGGGAAGAGCCCTTCACTGCCTCACGCATCCTGGCAACACTCTCCGTGACTTTCGCACCTAGCAGATGCCCTCCCAGACCGGGTTTAGCACCCTGGGCATACTTGAATTCGACAATTTTCACACGCTGGATCGTCTCTTCACGCACTCCGAAAAGGCCGGTGGCTACCTGGGTTATTACATGATCATCGTAAGGATAAAGTATTTCAGGATATCCTCCTTCGCCGGTACAGGTGAACGTATTCCAGTTAGTCGCACAATGAGCTTTGGCAATCATTGTCGGCAGACTCACCGAGCCGAAAGACATGCCCCCACCATAGATCGGGAGGGCAATAACTATATTATTACGCCCGTCATTTCGGCGGTTAAGAGGAATTTCCAGGGAGATTTCAGATTCACTTAATTTTTCAGGCGGATTTTCAGGAAACTTGAACCGCAGCTTGTCAAAACCGCCCCCGGAATTCCCTATATTATATTCGAGATCAGTTCGCTCGGGAGGGTAGCCGGTCTCAGCCATGATCCATGTGCCGGTTATCATATCCGCGGGCCAGCGGAAATCACCCAGTGCTTCATACATCGGATTCAGTGACAAACTCAACGCCTGGCGGGGGCATTTATTTATGCAACAGAAGTCTTTCTCCAGGCATTCGAAACCTATGCATCTGTAATTTACTGGAAATTTGACCTTATTATGACCCTCTACCCTTTCATGGACTCCGTATGGGCAGGTATCGGCGCATGTGCCACAATTAATACAGGCGTCAGACCTTGTTATCATATATTTCGGAACCTGGTGCCTGAACCTGGAAGGAGTATTTTTTATTTGAACGGTTGACGGTCTCATATCCTTACTGCTTATCCCCGCTGAATATTTTCCCGAATGTTTCTTTATCCATTTCTTCAAAGAACATCGCCCGACCGGTTTCTCCGCGTAAGCGACGTATATCGCGAATTCCCATGGCGCCCATCATTTCCAGGATCTGTGAATGCCAGGCTCCTATCAGGTTCATGATCCGCTGTACAACAGTGGGAAGTGGGACTTGAGCCAGCCCTTCAGGCATTACTAAAGATTTCTCGGGTTCTTCGTATATTCTCGCGCCCAGTGCGATCAATAAAGGTAGATCTATCGCCGTAAGGTCGGCACCACAGAGCATGGCTTTTGCCACGTGTTCCGCCAGTGCAATCCCACCGGAGGCCATAACAGTAACCTCGTCACGAATCTTATTACTTAGAAGTTCCGCGTGAACATCCCGTATGATATCTTTAATGTAACGACCATTAGATACTGCTGAATTATCGATGCAATGGCCGCGGTAATCAGCCACGATGTGAACAACCTCTGCGCCCTTCCTGGTAAGCTCAGCAACGACACTCGCCACGTTTTCAACAGCAGGCATGCGAACGATAGTAACGACGTCACCAATCTTGGTGATCTTATCCTTTATAGAAGTAAAATTACCTGCCAGGTCTTCACTGTAATTTATAGCAATGAGGCGTGCTTTTTTTATTACTTCCTCGTTATTCTCGATTTCTGAGAGTGATAAGAGAGGAATTATATTATTACAATAGCTTTCCATGTTTTCAGCAATGTTGGCCACCGGAATAATCACGAATGTATCCAGTTCCTCGGCCGCTTTGACAATTGCTTCCTTCAGTTCCGGCATCAGGTCATAATCGGTCATATCGAAGACAAAGGGAATCGATATAGTAACCAGGTTTTCAAGCTTCGATACCAGCTTATTCTCAGAGTCGAATACGAGATGGTTCAACTTCCGTCCCAGGTCAACCGATGTGCTGATATATTCCCGTCCGTGGATGCCGTCGCGGGTCGGCCGAACGATCTCGGACATGTCGGTCCACATACTGTCGAAGCCCTCTCCTGTAAACGGTCCGCGGTAACCGGCGCCTGACACCGGTACACTGCCGGTCTCGGCCTGTTTCCACAGCGTCAGTAATAAGTCCGGGGTCCAGTATTCACCACCAGTACCTGTAAATTCACTGAACAACGATTTTTCCAGCGCTCCCCTGGGGCATTCCTGGATGCACCTGAAGCAGTTCCTGCACACTTCGGTGTTGGGATCGGCCATTATTCGCGGATCTTCTTCACTCCTCTGATGAGCTTCATAAATGCAGACCTTTGTGCATTTTCCGCAATTTATACAGTTTTCACCTCTTACGATGCGAAATTTATAGATATATCCGAAATCAAGAGGTGTATTCTGAACGTTCACATGGTATTTTTTCGGCATGGTCTATTTCATTCCCGTCGATACTGGTTTTTTTACAGACGATTGATTCCTTAATTCCACCATATCCCAGTATTCGTCATTCTCATCGACCTTGATAAGGAATTCCTTTATCTGAGCTTCAGGTCTTCCATACTTTTTCTCAAGTGTCTCTTCCAGGATGTCCCATAACGACATTAATTCCAGATTAGTCTGGCAAATATCTTCGCACGCTTTACAGTGCATGCAGAGAAAAGCATTCCACGCTTCGTCCTGAGATACAGGCTGGTTTTTGAGTAATTTCCTGGCAAGGGCTATTTTGCCTTTTGCTGTAACCGCTTCATTTCCGGTAACAAGATAAGCAGGACATTCCGCTATACAGCTTCCGCACCGGGCACATGCATGCAGGCTGAGTTCATAATCAAGTTTATCAACCTTCTTTTCGTTTCCAAGAAACATAGTGATTATTTTCCCGAGAACAGGAGACAGTCCAATCATCATATTCATCAGGAAACCGAATACCCCCGGGAGGAATACTACCTTCATAATTCCCTTAGTACCGGCACTGAAAAACTTTCCAGGATTGAGAATGTTGTTCGGGTCCACCCGATTTTTATAATCTCTGAGCTCATGCTTCGTTCTTTCATCGAATAACTGGTTGATGTATGCTGCATTCCAGAGACCGAGTCCGTACGGTTTCGCGCCCAGATTGAGTGCAGCTTTTGTGAGTATGGAGACCAGAGGAATGTTCATATAATATTTCATACGCCTGGAATCGCATAAAAAGGTCGCCATAATCAGTGCTTCGTTTTTATCGATGATATATGAGTCGATGCTGACCTCTACACCGAAATTACTTCCGATCTTCTTCGCTTTCTCTATGAACAAGGCTGCCGACTTAACAGGAATTATTACTTCACTTGCCAGGATTGTCGGACCGAGACGCTTCGCCTTCATACCGAACAAACGTTCATTCCACAGATAATTCGCCACGTATCGAGGTGTTTCTTCGATTTTCTTTTCCTCGATATACCTGGTGAATTCTTCATCATCTTCGGGGTTACCGAACTCAACAAGGACTCCAGCCCTTTTTTCGAAGATATCGACTCTCATAGTTTTATTGGTGTCGTTGAGATGGTTCTCATCCAGAAAACGTATTACATTCGGGTTGAAGCTTCCCTGGTCCAGCTCTTTCACGAGTCCGCTGACGAATGAAAATGCTTCTCGGTCGGAAGAAAAATACAGCAGATGCGGATATGACCCGTAAGGGATATCCCTCAGTTTCAAAGTCACCTCGACAACGATCCCGAATATACCTTCAGTGGATATGTAATAGTCAAATTCACTATCCGAAGGCGAGAACTGCCTTATCTCACCGGCTGCTGTAACAATCTTTATCGACTCGATCTGTTTTGACAGGTGACCGTATTTGAAACTGTTAATACCAATACCGCCGGTTGATATCCACCCGCCAACCGTGGAAAATTTACTCGAAGGATATGTCATAAGGCACAAACCATATTGTTTTGCCGTAATATCTATATCACTCCAGCGTGCGCCGGCTTCAACTGTCACAGTTTTGTTAATTACATCGATGGGAGCTATTTTACGGAAAGGAGACATATCGATTACGATCCCATTCTTGACAGGAATTACTCCGCCAAATCCCCATGAGGCAGCACCCCTGGTCGTCACCGGTACCCTGTTTTCATTCGCAACGATCATGATACTTTGTACTTCACCGATACTTTTCGGTTGAACAACGAGATCCGGCATGTTCCTGAATAGTATTTTCATCATGAAGGGAGGAAGGTCCCCGATATCGTGACTGTACATCTCTCTATCGTTGATACCGTCGATTATCCTGACATCACCAAGATGTTTTTTAAGTTCTTCAATTGTCATAGCTTTCACACTCTAACCGGTTGCACGCTCTTATGTAATAAGACAGACCGTTGGGGAACATTCTTAATATAACATTATTTGATGATAATAACATATAGCGGCAACCGGTTGCCGCCTACCATATACTATTATTTCGCTATTGCTTTTGTCAAGTGTAAAAACAGTTGATTCAAGTGTAAATTGGAGTGACAGCTAATTGCGATGATATAATAAAAAAAAGACTGGACACGGGAGGAGAACAATGGAACTCAAGGATGCCATCCTGCAAAGAAAAAGTATCAGGAGTTATGAGAACAAACCGGTACCGGAAGATAAACTTAATATTGTCCTTGAAGCTGCACGCATGGCTCCTTCAGGGGCTAACAGGCAACCGTGGAAATTCATCGTAGTCAGGGATAATGAAAAACGGAAGCAGCTTTCGGTTGCATCCGGAGGACAGGGTCATGTCGCTGAAGCGCCCGTCGTTATTGCAGCGGTTGGTACGATGCCTGAAAACATGATGGTATGCGACGTACCGGGCTATCCGGTGGACCTCTCGATTGCAGTCGACCACATGACACTCGCGGCAGTGGATGAGGGTCTTGGAACGTGCTGGATCGGAGCCTTCAACCAGGATAAAGCAAGAGACACTCTCGGAGTGCCGAAAAACTGTAAAATAGTTGCTCTCCTTACTCTTGGTTTCCCCAGAGATTCGGGCAGACCGAAAGAACGGAAGCCACTCGAAGAAATCGTCTGTTATGATACCTATAAATAACCACATTCTATTCATTTCGCTACCAAACTTCGAAGGAGAATAGAGAGATGACTAAAATCCTTTTTCTATCCGGAAGTAAAAACAGGAATGGCAGGACTGCCGGTGTAATCAACGCCATAATCAAAGGTGCTGAAAGAGCCGGTGCAAAAACCGAGATCTTTTTCCTCCCGGAATTGAACTTAGAGCACTGCCGCCAGTGTGATGATGATGGATGGGGTGTGTGCCGGAGAGATGGATACTGCGTTATAGACGATGATTTTCAAATGCTGGTGGATAAAATACATGATTCCGACGTTGTTGTCTTTGCAACACCGGTCTACTTTCGTGACCTCAGCGAGAGTATGAAGGCCTTCCTTGATAGGCTACGCAGAATTTCCGCATTTAATCCTGAGCCGATAACGAAGGGCATTTCGGTAGCAGGACTGGGTTTGGCAGGTGGAGGCGGTGGTGGAGCAGTTTCAGCATGTATGAACCTGGAATCCATCCTGCAGATGTGCCGGTTCGATGTTATAGACATGATTCCGGTTAGAAGACAGAACCTTGAAATCAAATTGCCCATGCTGGAATCGACCGGCGAATGGCTGGCAACGAAACCTGGTTCTAACACCGAGTAACCACATTACATGCCATTAGTGTGCATATTTATACAGCATGTTTACCGGTAACTTCCTGGTTTTTATGCCAGTTCTGGACAATATCGATAATCTCTTCAGGCTCATCGCAGACTCTCAGCAGGTCAAGGTCTTCAGGAGATATCGCACCTCGTTTTAGAACTGTGTCTTTTAACCAATCAAGGAAACCTTTCCAGTAATTACTGCCGACCAGAACGACCGGAAATGGTTTGATTTTTTTTGTCTGAATCAATGTTAATACTTCGGTCAATTCATCCAGTGTTCCCAGGCCACCGGGCATACAGATAAAAGCGCTGGCGTATTTTACAAGCATTACTTTCCTTACAAAGAAGTGATGAAACTCTATCGATACATTTGTATACTGGTTAAGTGTCTGTTCTTGAGGAATATCTATATTCAGACCAACCGAAGTACAGTTTGACCTGAGTGCGCCTTTATTTGCCGCCTCCATAATTCCCGGCCCTCCACCGGTAAAAATAGAGAATCCCAGGTTCCCCAACCGATAGGCAATATCTTCTGTTTTCGCATACATCGGATCATCGGGTGACAGGCGTGCCGATCCATATATCGTCACGGCAGGTTCCATTCCGGTTAAAGTATCGAATCCCTCGACGAGTTCCCCGATAATACGAAACATTCGCCATGATTCTTCTTTAGCAAGTTCATTGATCTCATAATTGGACATTTTATTTTCCTCCCCTGTATAACCCGATAATTGATACTATACCACGCATGCGCAGTAGTATGGTATACTGAGCTGTTTTATCTCCGGAGAGAGGAAGAGGGGACTCTTCGGGACTACATCCTCTGGGATGGGAAACACCACGACATGCTGATGTATTCGTTGTTGAAAAAAGAGTGGCAGGATTAATCCTGCCACTTGATAATCCGTTTCCGGAATCTCCTCAATCGAGCGCAGCCGATTCACCGTACATAGGTACACTGACCTTCCATCCCCGCTCCTGCCTTAGAAACTTACCGAATTCTTTGGCGGATTTTATCTCACCATGGACGACGAACACCCTCCTTGGATTTATACCGGACATCCATTCCAGAAGTTCATTCCTGTCGGCATGGGCTGAAAAACCTGTGATTTCAGTCACTCTAGCCCGGACCGGGTATCGCTGACCGAGAATCCTGACCTTTTTAATACCATCGACTATACTTCTCCCCAGGGTCCCGACAGCCTGGTAACCGACGAACAATATCGTACTTTCAGGTCGGGTTATGTTGTTCACCAGGTGATGCTTTATCCTGCCCCCGTTACACATTCCCGCTCCTGCGATGATCATCGCAGGTTTCGTCAGGTAGTTCAATTGTTTGGATTCTTCGGAAGTCTGCACCATTATCAGCCCGGGAAAGTCGAACGGTGATCTATCCTGACTCACCATCTGAGTCATTTCTCTATCATATAACTCTCTGTACTGCTTAAAAACCTCTGTAATCCTGATGGCCATAGGGCTGTCAAGGTATACGGGTATATCGGGTATTTTATTTTCCAGTAACAACTTATTCATGTAATAGAGGACTTCCTGTGCCCTTTGAAGAGCAAAACTGGGCACGATTATGTTCCCTCCCGCTTTCACCGTTGAATTGACGATTTCAGCCAGTTTTTCGCCTATATCCTTGGGTTCTTCGTGCACTCTATTTCCGTAGGTAGACTCAACGACGGCGTAATCGATTTCTTTATATTCATAGGGGTCTTTCAGTATCGGCTTGTCGTCTCTACCGACATCACCTGAAAACAGAACGCTTCTAGTTTCTCCATCTCGAGTAACGGTTACTTTTATTGTCGATGAACCGAGTACATGACCGGCGTCATGGAATGTAGCCGACACCCCATCTCCAAGATTAACAGCCTCTCTATAATTAACTCCTGTGAAATAGGAAAATGAAGCTTCTGCATCCTCAGTAGTATAAAGGGGTATCTCCGGATAGGGTCCTTTTCTCTTTTCTTTCTCATGCCTCTTTTTCTTAAAGGCAGCGTCTTCTTCCTGCAGGTGGGCAGCATCCAGCAGAATTATCTTGACGATATCCGCTGTAGCATTGGTACAGTAAATAGGACCCTTAAATCCGTTCTTTACCAGTTTGGGGATCAGCCCGGAATGGTCGACATGCGCATGGGTAAGCAGCATGGCATCGATTGAAGCAGGGTCGAAAGGAAAGGGTTCCCAGTTTCTGGATTTCAGTTTTCTCTCCTGGTAAAGACCACAGTCAATCAAAATCTTCTTATTATCAGTTTCCAGAAGAAACTTAGAACCGGTAACATTCTGGGCAGCGCCAAGAAATGACAATTTTGCATACATTTTCTGCCTCCTGAATCGAAAACGGCTATCGTTATCATAACATCTAATCGGAATGACTGCCATAAATAATTCACCAGAAACCTATCCGCTAAATTGGTCAGAAAAGAGTAGAAATGTTACAGTATGAATGCAAACAAACAGGTAAAAACGCAGGTGGACCTGTGACTGTTTTTCTGGCAATAGTCGGATTTATCCTGATCGGGGTGGGTTTTCTCGGCATCTTTCTTCCTGTCCTGCCCGGAATCCCGCTTGCCTGGCTCGGTCTGTTCATATTCGCTATCGGCACTGGTTTTGACAAGATATCGATTCTGACAACCGTTATATTCTTTGTGTTGATGTTATTTACACTTGCACTCGATTTTTTTGCCCCCATGCTGGGAGCCGGGAAATACAAAGCCAGTAAGCTAGGGATCGCCGGTACTTTCATAGGTTTTATCGTGGGAATATTTGTTTTCGGAATCTGGGGAGTAATTCTCGGACCGTTCATCGGGGCGTTTGTCGGAGAGTTGATAGCCAGGCGACCTGCCGGACAGGCATTGAAATCGGCAACCGGGGCTTTGATCGGTTTTCTTGCCGGATCCCTGGTCAAGGTCATTTATATATTCGTCCTGCTGGGATTTTTCATATACTCATTAACATAAAAAGGAAAATATGGGAGGTAATTAATGGCAGTAAAAGAAATCACGCAGAAAGAGTATGAAGAAGAAGGGAAACGGCTTCGGGACGAAGTAGAAAAACGGACAGGGAGATCTGCCGAAGAGCTGTATGAAGAAAAGGAAAAAAGGCTGAGAGACGTAATCGAGCTGAAGGTGCCTGATCGTGTCCCGGTGATCCTTCCGACAAGCTATCTTCCATCAAGGTGGGTAGGCGGAGGAATGACCGCCGCCGATTCATACAGAAATCCGATGGCGTGGAAAGCAGCTTCCAGGAAAATGGTATTCGACCTTGATCCGGACATTCAGCAGGCGCAGGCTGGAGGTTCCGGAGCAGCGGCTTCGATCCTGGGTCCGAAGCTTTTTAAGTACCCCGGTGATGGAGTTGGCGAGGAATCGTCACACCAGCTCATCGAAGGCGAAAACTTGAAAGAGGATGAGTACAAGATATTTCTGAACGATCCTGGAGATTTCACCCTTAGATATTTTCTACCCCGCGTCTGGAAAGAACTGGAACCACTGGCAAAATTACCGCCCTTGAACTCCCTCTGGGGCCCTTCGAATGTTTCACCCGTATTTGGTGATCCCGAAGTCATGAAAGCCTTTGAATCTCTTCATAAAGCCGGACAAAAACAACAGGAATATTTCAGTCTTGCGTTCGGACTTGATAACGACCTGGCCGAACTGGGTTTCCCTCCGATGACACACGGTATGGCTCCGGCTCCGTTCGATATCATATCCGATTACCTGAGAGGTATGGCAGGAACGATGCTGGACCTGTACCGCCATCCCGATGAACTTCTGCAGGCCTGCGATATGATGCTGGAAAGGGCAATTGCTACCGGACAGCGAACACTGGAGAGTAAGCTGGGTAATCCGAAAAGGGTATTTTCTGCCCTGCATCGCGGCTCCGACGGCTTTTTAAACCTGAAGCATTTTGAGAAATACTACTGGTCATATCTGAAAAAGGTCGTTTTTTCTGTGACCGATGCGGATATGGTCTTCATCGCGTTTTATGAAGGCAACTGGGAACAGCGTCTCGAGTATATGCTGGAACTTCCCAAGGGCAAGACGATAGCCCGTTTCGCGTTCACCGACCTGAAAAAAGCCAAGGATGTTCTGAAAGGCCATACCGCTATCATGGGCGGTGTACCGCACTCGCTACTCCAGATGGGCACGCCCAACGACGTCGACAAGTTCTGCAGGGAACTCATCGAAACTGTGGGTAAAGACGGGGGATTCATGCTGTCTCCCAGCACCGGAATTACCAACGAGGCAAAACCTGAGAACGTCAAGGCAATGGTCGATGCCGTCGAGAAATACGGTAATTATTAGCAGGATACTATATTCTGACATCGAGTACGGCAGGCTTACCCTGCCGTACCGCGATTAGAGCTTCCTCAAGAGCCTGCTTAACTTCTCCTCCGTTCTCTACTACCATGCCATACCCTCCACAAGCCCTTCCAACTGCGGCATAATCCGGCGAAGGATCTATCTCCGTGCCCACCCAGTTCCCCGTTTTCGCGGAATAGCTGTCACGGGGTATACCCATCCTCGGCGCGTTATACATAGCGTTGTTAAATACAACGCAAAGAAAAGGCGCTTTATGCCTGACCGCTGCCCAGAACGTGGCTACGGGGCTTCCGAAAATAAACGTTCCGTCACCTACCAGGCTGACCACCGTGTTTTTAGGCCTGGCGAGTTTCGCTCCGAGCGCGGCGCCAAGTCCCCATCCGAGACTGGCTCCCTGGTTGTTAAATTTGGTTCCCGGTCTGGTACGTTCGATGTATCGAGCTACGGGAAAGCCATTGGTAACCGTTTCCTCAACGATTATGGTATCTTCGTCGATAACCTCGTTAATACACTGGCACAGCCATTCAGCGGATACCGGTGTTGACGCAGCTTTATCACGTGCATCGGGTTGCGGTCGTTCCATGTGCTCTTTTTCAAGTTTTCTAAAGCGGTCCCGGAAACGCAGGATATCTTTTTCACCCGCTTTCTCTGTTATCGCCCTGTAAAGCTGGATAAACGCCCCCGCAGAATCGCAATGTGCCAGAATATCGGCCGGAAATCCCCACATTGGCAGGTCCAGTTTTATAGGATCGATATCCAGGTGGATCAGCTTCACATCAGGGCTCAGGTTCACCCTTCCACCGACATAAGGGATGTCACAATCGACTATGAGGAGTAAATCGGCATCTTTCAAATGGTTGCTACCGCCGGAACCCGTAAAAGAAGGATGATTGGTAGGAAAATTCATGTACTGTTGAGAAGAACTGACTCTGGTTCCCAGCAGTTCCGCAAGTTCCACCAGCGGTCCCACTGAGTCAGGATTCCTGCCGGAGTAGCCAGTAATGACCAGGGGATTCTCAGCTTTTATCAGCATTTCGGCAATCTTATCCAGTGTCACTGTATCGAGCTGCGGCGGTATAACCGCGGCATATCTTTCAACCGGAGGTATTTGCACATCTGCGATTTTTTCACCAAGTAAATCCTGTGGTAATACCAGGTAAGTCGGACCCGAAGGCGGAGTAGCCGATATCCTGAAAGCGCGCTGGACAACTTCCCGAAGTGTCTCAACCGAGCGAAGTTCGTATTCCCACTTAACATAATCTCGAACAGGAGCAGCCTGATCGGCTTCCTCGTGTATCCAGTGTAACGGGAACGCAGGCATACCGGATTTGTTCCCTTCGCGACCGTACGGCACCCGGGTCGCACATATAACTGCTCCGGCACGACATCTCTGGGCATTCAGCAGCGATCCTCCAAGCTGGAGTGTACCAAGAGCTAAGTGGACCAGGACTACCTGGGGTTTACCCGACACCATGTAATATCCATGCGCGGCTGACAGCGCGACGAACTCATGGAGACACGTGATCACTCCGGGGGCTTTTTTACCCAGCGACTGGTACTTAGCCAGGGCTTCCTGGACACTCCCCGACGACGTTCCCGGATTCATAAACATATAATCCACGCCGTTGGCATTCAGAACCTCGAGAAAGGCTTCCGCCCCGTCTTCAACGGGAATAATTTGACCGGTGTTTTCCATATTAAGCAGCTCCTCTTTTCATATTGATGTGACTCTTTTCCTCTTTTATATCAATTCTTCAAGACTATTTTACATTGAAGACTAAATGTGAATATTTTGAGTGTATGAGAAGACATTGTCAAGCTCGTAAAAACCACTTGACATTATAGTGCCAACAATATAGGATTTTGGCAGATTTTTAAACGAATACAGCCGTTTTCCCCTACGTCTACAAAGAATCAATCAGGAGGAAATTATGTCGCCACTTAAGAAGACAAAGGAAGAAATAATGAAGAAAGCCGAAGAACTCGGCGTTGAGTATGAAGCCATCTATAAGGGCTGTGCCCAGACCACATTTTACGCGGTGACCGATGCCCTCAGGTGGGGAGGGCTGGAACTGATACCGGAGGAACTCCAGGACAAGATGTACGCCGGTATATGCCTGCTTACCGCGGGTAACTGCATGACAGGCGAGGGTACCTGCGGGGCTGTAGTTGGCAGTACCATGGCATCAGGATTAGCTTACGGGCAGTCAAGCGATATGAAAAATCCGGCTGTCGCGGATAGAGTTGGAGCCCAGGTACGTGATTATCTGATGACGAAATTCTATGAAGAGTACGGTTCCATTCTCTGCAAGGACGTGATGCGAAAATACTTCGGTAAAGCCTGGGACCTTACCAGCAGGGAAATGACGGAAGAATTTCTTAGCATAACCGATGGATGCGTTATCAGGAAAACGGCAAAAATGATCGCCGGGATCCTGGTCGATAAATATGAAAAAGGTGAACTTAAGATTACATAGACAATTAAATATCAGGGAGGTGTGCCATGAGAGCATTATCACAGGATCTGTCCATATACAAAGAGTTAAACCTGGCGAAACAACCTGTAGGAGTAAAATTCTCCATTCCCAGGCCTGAAGGAATAAAGCAGATAGATAATAGTCTGCCCTTCTGCGAGATGATTAACGAAGCCCAACGACGTAATGAACCTTTTTACTTCTCTAAAGAGAACGAGAACTGCGTGGGTAAGGTAGCTCTCGGGATGGTCGAAATGGAAGTCCCTGTTGAAGGAGGGATGATCGGACCAGGATTTGGTATATACCAGGAACCCAGGGCGAACAACGCTCTCTACCGCCATGTCTATACTTTCCACAGAGGTATGGTCAACTACGTAGCTTTTTCAACCCTCGATAAATTGACTTTCGAACCCGATCTCCTGATTCTGCTGACAACGCCCAGCCAGGCAGAGATCGTTATGAGAGCGACGAGTTACTCCACCGGAGATCCATGGGAGCCAAAACTGACCCATGCTCTAAGCTGTTCCTGGATTTATATCTATCCCTTCCAGAGCGGCAAGGTCAATTATATCGTTACGGGAATGACTTTCGGTGCAAAGGCGAAAGAGATATTCGAAGAAGGACAGATTCTTATCACAATACCTTATCAGAAAATACCCATGGTCACGCAAAACCTGAAAGAAATGGAATGGGTATTGCCTTCTTACACCGACGGCAGGGAGAAATTCCTTGAACGTGAAGCTAAAATATTCGCGGATGCTGAGAAACTGGCAAAAAGCTGAAGATAGCTTTTGATATATAAAAAAGAGGAGGTCAAAAAAATGACAGGAGGTTATCAGAACAAGATATTACGGGTAGACCTGACAAACCGCGAGATTACGGAGGAGTCGTTGAAAGAGGAACTCATTCACGACTATATCGGCGGACGGGGTTTCGGGGTAAAGTTTCTTTATGATGAGCTTAAACCTGGCATCGATCCCCTGGGTGAAGACAATGAGATGATATTCACCGCCGGCCCTCTGGCAGGTACCAACGCCCAGTCTTTTTCACGCTACAAGGTCTTTTTCAAGTCACCTCTGACAGGCGGATATTTTAAGAGCAGCAGCGGTGGTCGATGGGGTGCCGAGTTGAAATTCGCCGGCCTGGATATGATCATTGTCAAGGGTATCGCCGATAAACCGGTATTTCTCTGGGTAAATGATGGAAAATATGAAATAAGAGATGCCGAGTACCTGTGGGGACTGGACTGCGATGATACCCATACACTTATCCGCGAGGAACTGGGAGATAACAACGTAAAAGTATCCTGTATCGGTCCCTCAGGTGAAAACGGTGTTAAGTACTCCGGGATATTCAGCGACCGTCGTGCCTGCGGCAGAGGCGGTGGCGGTGCAGTGATGGGTGCCAAGAATCTTAAAGCGATCGCCCTTCGCGGCAGAGGAAAGGTAGGGCTGGCAGACAAGGAAGCGTATGCGGCGGCTGTCAAAGAACAGATTGCCGGTTACCAGGCGAACCCTCAATTCTCAACATTTTCACAGAACGGGACCTGGATAGCCGAAGCAATTAATGCCATGGGAATGTACCCCACGAAGAACTTCCGTGAAGGAATCGTCCCGGAGTGGGAAAATCTGGAAAGCAGCGAATATCTGAAACTCCTGGTCAGGAAAACACGATGTTACGGCTGTATGGTGCATTGCGGCAGCATAGCCAAGATAGCATCCGGAAGATACGCAGGGTCATGGACAGAGGGTCCGGAGTATGAAACGATCTGGGCATTCTCAGGCCCGGTGGGACATTCTGATATAGGTCTGACTATCGCTGCGGATAAGCTTTGTGACGACCTTGGACTGGATACAATCTCCACCGGCAGCAGCATCGGTTTCGCCTATGAACTCTACGATAAAGGAATAATCACAAAAGCCGATACCGGCGGACTGGAATTAGTCTACGGCAACACCGAACCGGTGCTGGAGTTGATAAGAAAGATCGCTTATCGCGAAGATGTCGGTGATGTACTTGCCGAGGGTACCCGCGAAGCCGGTCGTAGAATAGGTAAAGGTGCAGAAGAGTTAGGCATACAGGTTAAAGGACTGGAATTACCTGCCTATGATCCACGCGGGGCCAAGTCGCACGGTCTTAACCTACTGACAGCCAGTATTGGCGCCGACCACAATTCCGGCTACGCGCCCCAGGAGATATTCGGAGTTCCCGTACCTTGGGAGGTCGACCGACTTGCTCCTGAGGGGAAAGGCAAGCTGACCAAGTGGAACCAGGACTCGACAGCGTTTCTGGAGACAGGCATACTTTGCAGTTTTATGCCTTCCATGGGGATGCTCTCCGAAGATGTTTACGGGAGACTCCTTCTTGGCGCTACCGGTATCAAGGACTTCGAAGATCCGGCTTATCTCTGGAAGATTGGCGAGAAAATAGTCAACCTTGAGCGGATGTTCAATGTCAGAGAAGGTTTCGGTAGAAAAGATGATGACTTCCCGAAACGCCTGAAAGAGGAATCGGTCCCGGAAGGTCCTTCGGCAGGAAGCGTCTTCGAAGAAGACCAGATGCTTGACGAATATTATACAGAGCGTGGCTGGGATATAAAAACAGGCATCCCGACCAAAGAGAAACTGGAAGAACTCGACCTGAATTTTACACTTAAATAATCATTTTTAATGAATATCGAGGTCCTCTTTTTCGGACAGTTGAGAGAAATAACAGGAGTCAGCCGGAGCGGTGTCGTTATCAATGACGACTCGCGTCTGGCTGACCTTGTTCAATATCTTTCAGGCCAATATGGCAATACTTTCCGGGAGAAAGTGGAAAGTATTGAAGGTATGCGTATCCTTATCAACGGGCGGGAGTACTACCTCCTCGGGCGTATGGAGGCGCCGTTATCCGACGGAAACACCGTTGTCTTCCTCCCACCGATTGCCGGTGGTTAGCTCAGAAGACATAGATACAGGCCCGGTCATTTACGTTATAATACATCAAATATTCAATATGAGGGAGAAGTATGCCTAAACGTGAAGATATCGGGAAGGTTATGATCATAGGCTCCGGTCCTATCGTGATCGGGCAGGCTTGTGAGTTCGATTATTCGGGGACCCAAGCCTGCAAGGCTTTGCGAAGTCTCGGCTACGAAATTGTCCTGGTGAATTCAAATCCAGCAACGATTATGACTGATCCCGGCATGGCAGACGTTACCTACATCGAACCGTTGAACATTGAAACAATGACACAGATAATTGAAAAAGAACGTCCGGATGCTTTGCTGCCGAACCTGGGCGGTCAGACCGGTCTAAACCTGAGCGCTGAACTGGCACAGAAAGGCATCCTGGACAAATACGGAGTAAAAGTAATCGGTGTTGAAGTTGATGCGATTGTAAGAGGAGAGGACAGGACCGAGTTTAAAAACACAATGAACCGGCTTGGTATCGAAATGCCAAAAAGTGAAGCGGTCTACAGTGTTGAAGACGCTGAAATAGTAGCCACAAATTTAGGTTATCCAGTTGTGATACGCCCGGCATATACGATGGGTGGGACCGGTGGAGGACTGGTATACAACGTCGAGGAACTCAGGACAGTCGCCAGCCGTGGAATAGCAGCCAGCCGTATCGGCCAGATACTGGTTGAAGAATCAGTACTGGGATGGGAAGAACTGGAACTGGAAGTAGTACGCGATTCCAAGAACCAGATGATTACTGTCTGCTTCATCGAGAATGTCGACGCAATGGGGGTCCATACCGGTGACTCTTATTGTACGGCACCGATGCTTACAATCGCTCCGGAACTCCAGGCACGGCTGCAGGATTACTCGTACCGAATCGTTGAAGCAATTCGCGTAATAGGCGGGACCAATATCCAGTTCGCGCATGATCCGAACACCGGCAGAGTCGTAGTCATCGAGATAAACCCGCGGACTTCGCGCTCATCGGCGCTTGCCTCCAAAGCTACCGGATTTCCCATCGCCCTTATATCGGCTAAACTTGCCGCCGGACTGACTCTGGATGAGATACCATACTGGCGGGATGGAACTCTGGAAAAATACACTCCCTCAGGCGATTATGTTGTAGTTAAATTTGCCAGGTGGGGGTTTGAAAAATTCCGCAATGCCGAAGACAAGCTTGGAACGCAGATGCGAGCTGTTGGCGAGGTAATGAGCATCGGGAAAAACTATAAAGAAGCACTCCAGAAAGCAATACGTTCGCTTGAAAGCGGTCGTCATGGTCTTGGTTTCGCCAGGAATTTCAATTCCCTTTCACTCGAAGAACTGATGGATAAGTTGACCGAACCTACCAGTGAGAGACAGTTCATTATGTATGAAGCACTGCGTAAAGGAGCTTCGGTAGATGATCTTTTCGCTAAAACATATATAAAACACTGGTTTATCCGGCAGATGAAAGAACTCGTTGAACTCGAAGAACAGATATTACAGTACAAAGGAAAAACTCTGCCTGACGACCTGTTTATCCGGGCAAAGAAAGACGGTTTTGCTGATAAATACCTCTCAAAGATGCTCGGAATACCTGAAAAGGAGATAAGAGACAGGCGCTATTCACTCGACTTGAAAGAAGGCTGGGAGCCTGTACCTGTAAGTGGTGTAGAAGATGCGGCCTACTACTTCTCCACGTATAACGCTCCTGACAAAACAGAAAGCAGCAACCGGAAAAAAATCATGGTACTGGGCGGTGGCCCTAACAGGATAGGACAGGGAATCGAATTCGATTACTGCTGCGTGCACGCAGCCTTTACCCTCCGGGACGAAGGTTATGAAACCATCATGGTAAACTGTAATCCGGAAACGGTTTCGACCGACTACGATACCTCCGATAAGCTTTATTTCGAACCGCTGACCGTAGAAGACGTGCTCAGTATCTACGAGAAAGAACAGCCGGAAGGCATTATCATCCAGTTCGGAGGTCAGACACCGCTGAATATCGCCAACGAGCTTGCTGAAGCCGGTGTCCATATTCTCGGGACGACTCCCGAAACGATAGACCTTGCCGAGGACAGAGACCGTTTCCGTAATATGATGGATAAATTGAATATCCCTATGGCAGAATCGGGAATGGCCAGTAATTTCGAAGAAGCCGTTAAGATAGCCGAACGTATCGGTTACCCCCTGATGGTAAGGCCCTCATACGTACTCGGAGGGCGTGGAATGGAAGTTGTTTACGATGAGGAAATGCTTACCCGGTATATTGCGGCGGCGGTTGATGTTACGCCGGACAGACCTATTCTCATCGATAAATTCCTTGAAAACGCAACTGAAACGGAAGCGGATGCGGTCTCCGATGGGAAAAGCGCTTTCGTTCCGGCGATCATGGAGCACATCGAACTTGCCGGAATACACTCGGGAGACTCAGCCTGTGTTATACCACCGGTAAGTCTCACTCCCGACCAGAGAGCTATGATCACCAGGTACACCGAAACAATCGCCAGGGAGCTTAATGTGGTCGGTCTGATGAATATGCAGTATGCAATCGCCGATGGTGTTATCTACGTTCTCGAAGCCAATCCACGTGCCTCAAGAACCGTACCGCTGGTATCAAAAGTATGTAATATTTCGATGGCCAGGATTGCCACCCAGTTGATGCTCGGTAAAAACCTTGACGACATCGGGCTGGTACAAACAAAAATACCACATTTCGGAGTGAAAGAAGCGGTTTTCCCATTCAACATGTTCCCTGAAGTCGATCCGTTACTTGGGCCGGAAATGCGTTCTACCGGTGAAGTGCTCGGAATCGCAGATTCTTTCGGACTGGCCTTTTTCAAGGCGGAAGTTGCAGCACAGCAGTTACTTCCGGTAGAAGGAACTATTTTATTAACAGTGTCTCCCTTGGACAGGAATAGCGTAACGGAAGTAGCCAGGCAATTCGCATCACTCGGATTTAAAATCAGGGCTACCGAAGGAACTCATCATTTCCTTGATGGAAAAGGAATAGGAACGGAGTTAATACTTAAACTTCAAGAAGGGCGACCGAACATCGTTGACGCGATTACCAACGGTGAAATACAACTGGTGGTGAATACTCCAAGCGGTAAACTCAGCCAGTACGACGACTCATACATCCGTAAGACAGCCATCAAGTACAAAGTGCCGTATATTACTACCCTTGCTGCTGCAAAAGCGGCTGCCAGAGGCATAGGAGAATACCAGAAAGGGCGTTCAAAGGTAAAATCGCTGCAGGAGTACCACGCCGATATAAAATAGCAGAACCTTACGAAAATATATTATTCCAGGGAGGCATTTAAAGACTCTTCAGGCGGTTCAGTGCTTTTTCGTACCTCTCGTTTTGGGTAGACCATTCTTCCAGTTTCAAGCAGGGAAAATCAGGACACCGGCTGCAGTTCTGCAAACCTCTATCATCAACGCAGCACTCCAGTATAAAGCAGTTAGGTGACCAGTGCATCGAGCGATCTCCCCGGCAGCTATCGCACCTGAACATATCCGGAGTTGCGTTCGGGATTATCCGTTTTTCGCTGAATCCTTTTGCCAGGCGTTCGGCGATTTCTTTATTCTCTGTCGCCAGCCTTATGTCACAATTTCCGCAGTTTATGCCGCATGCTCCAAGTTCAGACGGATCTCCTGTCCACTCCATGATAATGCACCTCCCGAAGGTAGTAGGCGAATTTTATATGCATACAGGAATATTGTCAAGTATATTATCTGAAATCAATTTAACCTATATCGAGCAGAACTAGTTGTATTTATACTACCAAACTGTCAGTCCCACAATAACCGAGTATTGTAATCAT
>CAZBQL010000006.1:0-17689 GCA_964493985.1 uncultured Dehalococcoidales bacterium | reverse complement strand
TACTATATTCCTAAAATTGACATTAACAAATTTCTTTATTAAACTATGTATCCCACACTTCAATATCCTTCATTTACTTCCTCTATTAAAAGGAGGTGGTCATAGAGCTGTACGAGTTCGAGTATAGTCGAAGGCAAATACTCCCTGTTGCATAAAAATTTTGAAATTATTAGCTTTCTCATACAAACTCGGGCTGATTTGTGTAAATCCCTCGTTACCGAAGTCGATCTCGGCAAATTGAATTGATCTGATCCTGCCGAGTGAGAATCAGGTTTATCAACAACCACTCCCCTGCTGAGTCCGGGGCCCTTGGGGTAATAGAGTTAAGCTTTTGGATCATTTAAGAAAGGAGGTGAATTAAAGCAAAAATACCCCTGATCTCCTTACTAATTATCTACAAACCATATTCACGAAAAAAGAATCGCAAACTAACGGAGATGTGTTATGAAAATCAGGTACAAGAAACTAGTCTGGTTATTCATGAGCTGCCTTATGGCACTCTCGTTACTCGTTGCATCCTGTGGTACTAAGGACACCGGAGGAACTGTTACTCAAGAAGATACCGGACAGAAAGTAACTATTGGTGGAGAAGAAGAGAAAGAAAAGGAAGAGGTAAAGGAAGAAGACAAAACAGATTCGGACATTCCGAAGTATGGTGGTACTCTTACCAGAGCCTATGGAATGGATATAAATGCTTTTGATGAATTGTATGGTTTCCATGCTTTCCCGATTACCACTATACATCTGACTAATGAGGAGTTGTGGACAGGCGACTGGAGTAGAGGTCCTGCGGGAACAGGTGAAGTTGCCTGGAATATTGGCGGTAATGATGTCTGGGAATTTAAAGACGGGGCGATTGCCGAAAGCTGGGACTTTTCCGAACCGGGGAAATTCGTCTGGAATATTCGAAAAAGCATAAACTGGGGATTTAACCCGGAAACCGAAGCAAGCCGGCTGGTCAACGGCCGCGAACTTACCGCTGAAGACGTAGTATATACATTGACTCTTTTACGTGACGACGAAAGGTCTTATTTGAGCAGACAACCGGGACTTCCGGAAGCGGTAATATATGCTCTTGATCAAAGCACTGTAGTAATAGAAATAAATCCCATATATGGACCTGCAGCGTTAATGAGATATGCTGATTTTGCGAGTATAGTTCCTCCGGAGGTCATTGAAAAATACGGACACATGCGTGAATGGGACAAATCGGTAGGTACCGGGCCATTTATACTTAGTGATTATGTTCCAGGAGCCAGCATCACTATGGAGAAAAATCCAACTTACTGGAGAAAAGATCCGGTTGGTCCAGGTCAGGGGAATCAATTACCTTATCTGGATAAAGTAGTCTATCTGATTATACCGGACACCTCTACCATAGAAGCTGCATTCCGAACCGGCCGGACCGATACCGGATCCGGTACATGGGAAACGTTCCCCCTGTTCATGGACCAGACAGGAGGAGTTCTACAATACTCCAAGAGCATATTCGATGGTGGATTTAATACACATTTCAATATAAAGAATCCTCCATTTAACAATGTCGATACTCGACGTGCAATGATGATGGCAATAGACTGGGAATCCCTGGTAGACGGACTTTTTGGGGGTGAAGCCGAAATCAACACGTGGCCGGTAACATATAATTCCGCTTATGCAGCCCTTTTCCTTCCCCTCGACGAAGCACCAGCTTCGGTACAGGAACTCTATACTTACAATCCTGAAAAAGCCAGGCAACTGTTAACGAATGCTGGATACCCGGACGGTTTCAAAGTTAAGGTAGGCTGTACAAGCACTCAGGTCGATTATTTATCTGTACTCGTTGATATGTATGACAAGGTTGGCGTCGAGCTTGTAATAGATGTACTAGAGTCCGGAGTCCATACATCACTATATCAGGGCAAAAAGTGGTATGATGATTACCAATTGTTCTGGTGCAGCATGGGAGGATTGAGTACCGCCTTGCAGCTTACTAACATCTGGGGAGCGGGTTGGGCTAATGCGGGTGACGTTACAGACCCGTATATTGGCGAGAAATTCGATGAATTGCAGGAAACGCTGGTAAATTCAGGTCAGAACGAAGCAATGGCTATTCATAAAGAACTAATGAAATACGCTCTCGATCAAGCCTGGGCAATTCCGTATCCGAAAGCCCCGGGGTATACTATGTGGTGGCCATGGTTGAAGAATTATCACGGTGAATTCAGTCTGGGTAACTGGAATGAAGGTAACTGGGCTACCTATGTCTGGATTGACAATGACCTGAAAAAATCATTGGGATACTAGACCAGAGTAATTTTTGTATTAATAAACTATAGTTTTTAAGTAATGTTTAATTAAGGAGGTAGTGTTACAACTACCTCCTTTTGCTATCACTGTGATCAGTTCAGCTTCAAAAACACTAATATTGGTCTCTTTACAACTCAAGCTGATACTAATATACTTGCGGTAATTCACCGGGTCTATTTCAATTCAGGAGGATATGTCAGTGGCAGAAAGTAAATACAGCAAGTACGTAAAGCAGGAGTGGATTACGAAATCGGTATTCAAGGAAGTCCCGGCTCCACAATGGCTGATAAGCGGTGCACAACACTTGGACGGTTATCCGTTTTCAGCCGGATGGTCATGTTTAACAGAACCTTTCACAATGGTTCCGAACTCACATTCACATGACTACGACCAGATCATTGGCTTTACCGGCGGGAATGCTGAAGATATCAGGGATTTCGGCGCTGTCGTTGAATTCGGACTTGGCGAGGAAGAAGAAATACAGGTCATTACACAATCGACATTTATCTGGATACCAAAAGGACTCCCCCACGGGCCGCTGCATGTAAAGGAAGTTAAGAAGCCTATCATGTTCATTGATATCGTCATGGATTCGACAGCCGGAGGGGCTGGTGACAAGAAACTAACAAAATAAACATGGGATAATCAAGAATATGGCTGAAAAGAACTACCAGTAACTCTGACTTTTATCGATTTAATGTTACGATGTAAACAATGAGTGGAATATGAATGTACTTCCCGGAATGGAATCACAGCTGGTTGTATTCGAAGACAAGCCTGTCTATGACAAACTGAATAAGTACCTGATTATTGGCATAATAGCCATACCACTTATCGTTGCCATTATACTCCTTACACAGGACATTCTGGGAGCGGGGATCATGTTCGGAGTAACGGTTTTCGACGCCATACTTTTCTGGTGCATATTACCGAAAAGGTTCCTCGTTTTTGAAGACAGGCTGAAAATAGTGCTTGGAGGTCCTTTCTCATATACAATTCCGTTTCGGGACATTGTCGAGGTCAAACAGGCAACCAAGGATATGGCTGTCATTTACTGGGGAATGCGTTTAGGTACTTCTCTGAAATTCCAGATTGTGATTGAACGAAAGAATGGGCTCAGCGTATTGATTTCACCTTCCAGGGAAGGTGAATTTATTGAACAACTTAACCTGACAAGAGAAAACTATGTCGAACCTGCTTTCTAGATTAAGCCACTATCCAGCAGGCCAGAGTTCTTCGGCTATATCATCCATTCCCAGTTCGAGCAGTTTCTTCCTGCTGGGTTTTGTTGTCTCCATATCCCAGTCGAGAGCACCAAGATTCCAGTACGCTTCCTCCGCGACATTCTTGGTCACTCCGGCATTCGGTCCTTCTTCCTGGGGAGGAATTCCGGGAATCCTGGGATGAACGAACCTTTTAAGAGGATTATCTCCCTCGCGGAGACCGAAGATGTGTCTCATCGCCACGATTCTCTCGCCACACTTTTCCAGTTCTTCAACAGAACGATCCCAACCGGTAACAGCTTTCAGAAAACCGGTAATAAAATACTTAGGATCGCTGGATATATCTCCGTGCATACACGAACCGGCGGCATTCATAACGCTGTGGAACAACAATTGCGGGCCGAAATTCGTCGTATGTCTCCCGGGAGTGGCATCCATCATGTACATTGCCATCTTGGGCTTGCCGGCATAAGCAAAGAAACTGCCCTTCGGGTCGTGCATTCCAAGGTCCTGGCCCCCGATATGCACCGCGTATTCCTCTGAACCTTTGCCTATCTTTTCAGCAGCCATTTTCACACCGTCAGCAAGGATATCACCTAATCCCTCACGCTTGACCATTTTCTCAATCATATCCACCATCGCCCGGTGATTTCCCCAGGTCAATTCAATACCATCTGTATCGGCTTTCGTGATTATGCCCTTTTCATAACACTCCATAGCAAAAGCTATGGTAGCACCCGTTGATATTGTATCCATCCCGTACAGGTTGCACAGGTGCCCCATCATTTTAATAGCATCAGAATTTGTATTGCAGCACAACGCCCCGAGTGCCCCCAGAGTTTCGTATTCAGGACGGTGAATCCCTGCCGGGTATTTATACTCATGCGTCCCCGCCTTGAGGGTAGCCTTGCAAGCTGCCGGGCAATGCCAGCACCCTTTTCGCTTGTCGACATCAGCCCCGATTACATCTTTATCCAGACCGGAGACATCAGGCATTTCATTTATTCCCACACCACCCCAGTTCTTCACGGGAGTATCGCCGTCAAGGGCTGAACTGTCAGCATGACTGCTGGTACCATAGAAGCCGAATCTTTCAAAAAATGCCTTGCTTGCGGTTATCTGTTCCTGTCTCAGTTTTTTCGCTGATTCTTCATCGGCTATAGGTACTTTCATATCGCCACGGACAACGACTGCCTTAAGCTTCTTAGAACCCATCACAGCGCCAAGTCCGGAACGTCCGGCGGCATCTCCTTTACCTGTTAATAGACAGGATATAAGAGAAAGTTTCTCTCCGGAAGGCCCAATACAGATAACTTTGGTATCAGGACCATGTTCCCTCTCCAGAGTATCCTCAACCTCATACGTGCCCTTACCCCAGAGATGGGAGGCATCCTTCAATTCGGCTTTCCCGTTATCCAGAAAAAGATACACCGGTTTTTCGGAGATACCCTTTATAAATATTCCATCGAAACCAGCAAATTTCAGGTAGGGTCCGAAGTGTCCGCCGGAATTCGCATCTCCCCAGCCACCGGTCAGAGGTGATTTCGACACGACTACAAAACGAGAACCGAACGTAGCTGGAGTTCCGGTCAGCGGACCGGTAACAATTCCCAGTGTGTTTTCAGGACCAAGCGGATCTACCCCGCCTTTTTGATTGTTATACAGGATTCTTGCGCCAAGTCCGTAACCACCGATGAAATCACGGTACAGTGCTTCATCCGGTGTTTCCGTTCTCAGTTCTCCCGTTGCAAGATTTACAAACAGGAGTTTTCCTATATATCCACCGGCCATACCTGCCTCCTCTCGTCTGTGGAATAGCTATCCGTAATACTGGATGTCCGCGCTGGGATAGACCGCCACTTTCGTTCCCGAACCGTGCGTTTTCTCCAGTAGACTTATCACCTGTTCCCAGTCACTCATCAGCAGGACCTTATCCTTATCGATATATCTGTCAAGGATTCTGAGTTCGGGAAATTCAGTGTAAATAATAAGTTTTCCGATATGCGGTGGCAATCCCATCGAACGGCCGAGGGCGCCGCTTATCGATTTTCCGAAGCTGTCGAACAGGTGATGTATATCCTGCCCTGAAGGTGAATTGGTAATTATTACCACGTCCCCGCCTCCCGGTTTAAGTGCCGGCATAGCGCTGGACATCGCCATGCTGTACTCGGCTGCTTTATCGAAAGCATTAGCAATAACAATATCGTTATCCCCGGTATTCACAGACAGATAATGTTTTTTCGCTTCCACCAGTGCTTCGGCATAGGCTGGCTCCAGAGCACCCGCGTAGATAGCTGCCGTTTCTCCCCAGACGTTAACCAGACAGTCTACTATCATATCCAGTCCGGCCATCTTCGCCATTTCCACGGCATCACCCGTTACAGGGCTGCCTTCGATATAACCTCCGGAAGGCAGTCCATGTTCTCTCCGTTCCTGCTTCCACGGCTCGTGGGTCCTGCCATGATGGGCAACAACCGTTTCATAGGCAGCTACACCCGGAACGATTATCTTGGCACCGCCACTGAAACCGTATTGCGGATGAGGGACAATCTGTCCGATACCTATCTTCAGGTCACAGTAGACAACCTCGCTGTTAATAAGCGCTCTGGTGCCATAGCTGGTTGTTCCTAGATCTGTGCAGTTCATGAAAGGGCAGTGATTGTAGACAGGAAAGCGTCTTAATACATCCTCCCCCAGCTTCTTTACCAGGCTTGCCCGGTCAAGCGCCTGGTGATTGGCGATAGCAGCGATAAAACGAACCTGTTCGTCTTTGATTCCGGCCTCAGCCAGTTCTTCGAGTATGTATGGAACAATCTCGAAAACACGGGTACTGCGGGTAAGGTCATCGAACAATATGGCAACTTCTTTTTTCCCTTTGGCGTATTCTCGCAACGAAGGCATGCCTATTGGCGAAGCCACCGCCTTTTTAATCTGTTCCGGTGTTAGCGGGGGCTTATCATAGCCGGCAATATTGTGTACAGTCATTTGCCAGTTATCAGGCAGCCGGTATTCCACTTCTCTCGGGTTAAACCATGAATACTGTGGCAGCTTCGCACTACTCAATTCTCCTTACCTCCAGATTTTTCATTCATTCCCAGTCAAGTTTATTGAGTCGCTATTATTTCATTTTTATCATTCCCGCGAAGGCGGGAATCCATATTCATCGCTTTTCGCTATATCTCTGTTATTCTACTTTGCAAGTCCTCTCTTCTCCAGGTCGTCGGCCACATCATCCAGTTTAAGTTCGTGGAGTTTCTCTTTCGTCTGGTACCCACTTTCGACATCCCAGCCGCGGTAGCCGTAGTACTCGTCTTTCATCTTTTCGAATTCGTCCCTGTCTACGACCATTCCGAGCCTGGACAACGGTTCACCGTCTTTCCCGGGAACCATGCATTCCGGATTGAAGAAAAGGTCTTCCCTTGTCAGCGGAGTGGTATGAAGGTACTCCATCAACTTATCGCCTTCTCTTCCTCTCCAGCCCTGTCGCATTCTTCCGGCTCGCTGTACGTTTACTATTCTCTCACCAATTTTATATAGGTCGTCCTTACTCTTATCATGTCCTGTTATAGCCGAGTATACCTGGCTTTCCAGAGTCGGATCTCCCGTATGGTCGGGTGAACTTAAGTCCACCGTGTTTGGAAACTTGAAATCGCAGAGAATCATACTTTCCTTGACGAATTGCCTGTCCTGTATCAACTTCGCTGCAAGCGCTTTTCCTTCGTAGGTTGAAAAGTCGGCCGCGATCTCACTTCCCCAGAATTTCTTCGCCATGCGGCGGAAATCCTCCGAGGTAAAGACTCTTTCTCCATCGGTCGTCCGCCGCCCCAGCCATGAGAATACCGGAAAACTCACTTCGTGAAGCTGGTGTATCGGGCGTCTCGGTTCGGTCGCATACATGATTGCCGTGGTGATGAAAAGCCTGGGATCATAGTCCTTCTTTTCGCTGCCCCTGGTTGCCATCGTCCTCGGTGTCAGATCGAGGGCTTTCTTACCCAGCGATTCTGCGGTTTTCAGGGCTCCGTCGGCAAGCAAATTTCCTAATCCTTCACGGTATGATATCTTTCGCATAAGAGTCTCTATAAATTCAGGCGTGCCGATCTGCCCTAACGGCAGCCCGGTCTCCTTTTCATTGAGGATGCCTTCTTTATAGCATAGAATCATCCACTCGATAAGCGCCTGCATCGCGACCGTATCCAGGCTGTAGGCATCAGCCAGTTTCGTGCCAAGCATTCTCATCTTCATTGCCTGTTCACCCTGCCCGTAAAGATCGACCGGCGGCTGCTGGTATACCTCGGTGGACTGGCAGAACGACTTCATCATCCTGCCTTCTTCGTAATAAGCAGTCTTGGTACAACCTATCTCGCAGCCGTAACATATCTGCGGTTCTGTCACTCCCGGTATGGACCAGGGTGACGGCATCCCCTGGCCGCCCGACTGCGGTTTCAGCTTATCAACGATCTTCTGAAGCCTGTCCGGATGAGCTGCCACAGGCTTCTTCGTGCCGTATACGGCGACCGCTTTCAGGTTCTTGGAGCCCATGATGCTGCCGAGTCCGCCCGATCCCGATGCTCCTTCATCGGAGAAAACAGTCGCGTAGGCCACCAGATTTTCTCCAGCCTGCCCGGTCGTCATTACGCTGAATTGTTCGCCGACTTCGGATTTCAGAATATCTATCGTGTCATAGGTCGACTTACCCCATAGATGAGAGCCGCCCCTGATCTCGACCTTATCATCATCTACATACAGGTAGACCGGCTTCTCAGCCTTACCCTGGACGACAAGGGCGTCGTAGCCGGCATACTTTAGAAAACCTCCAAAGGGGCCGCCGAGATTTCCGTAAGAAAATGCCTGGGGCTCGGACAATGCCGATTGTCCGCATACCTGCCACCTGAAACCCGAAAGACCGGGAAATCCGGCGGCCGGACCGGTAACACAAATAAGGCAATTCTCCGGGTCATATGCTTTCGCTTCCGGTGGAACAAGTTCCCAGTAAAGCCTGGTAGCAAAACCTCTTCCGCCAATATATTTTTGCCCGTAATCCGCCGTATCGAGTTTTCTAATTTCTCCGTCGGACAGATTAACGTATAGAATCTCTCCGGCATAGCCGTGTTCAGCCATTAGTGACCTCCTCTTTACTAATTACCTGATCCGGATCGCCTGTTAGTCCTCTCTCCTGGCGGTAAGCGATACCGCCATGCAGAGATAAGGTTTTTCAATTTTCAGTGTACGCATCGGGCAATGAGGGACCCCTTTCGGTACAACCACCGCAGTCGCTTTATCAAACGTAAACTTCTCTTCCTCATTAGCGCCGATTGAAAACTCAACTGTTGCTCCCAGGTCCTCGAAGTTCTGAGGGTCCGAGCCCATGAAAAAGATAGCTTCATCATAATCGTGGACGTGAGGCTTGGTAGACATCCCGGTAATGCCTGTTGTGTAAGCATAGGCATAAATGAAGTGGCACTGGAAACCGTTCAGGATGTCCGCTCCAGCAGCCATAATCTGGCCACCCTTTGTCTTGTGTATAGGAAGTGTTACAGCTTTCGGACTTATTATACCTTCCATAAGAAAAATTCTCCTCTCCGTAAATCCAGCATGAAATACACATATTCTGGGTTTTCGGCTTCACAATGTCAAGCAGAAAGACCCGGACAGTACTGTCCGGGTCTCTTTGTTTTACATCTTGAATTTTAAGTTTCTATTTTCTGGGTATATTAAAGGTGCGCAGGTTGACTGGTCCTTCAAAATCGAACCCGGCTTCGTCAAAGTCCTCGAGGCGTACGGCATCCAGAGTCGGGCCCAGGTACAGTGCGTGGAAGAGAACGGGCTTTCTTATGGCTCTGAAATTCAACGGGCAATGCCATACACCTTTGGGAATGTAAACAACGGTTGTCGAAGTGATAGTGTGTTTCTCCAGTTCCTTTCCCATCCAGAGGTCTATCTCCGCATCGAAACTGCCGCAAAGGTCCGGCAGTTCGCCGCCGAGGAAAATCAGGAATTCATCATATTTGTGGACGTGGGGAATGGTTTCCCAGCAAACCGGATCGATGAACACCTGCCAGCCTATGGTAGCCGTTGCTCCCGGCAGAGCGGGGGCTCCTCTGAAATACGTTTGAGGACTGGCAATCTCCGGGAAAGGCGGCAGGCTGTTTAGAGAAACGTAATCATTGGCTTTGGGTTCCGAGCGGTCGTCACTTAAAAAATACTTGTCATACTTTCCTTCTGCCATGTGAATCTCCTTTTCTACTTTTCTAACCAAGATTATATGTTTTCTCAGAAGAGTAAAACAAGAAAAAAACATATCCGGATATTTTTCAGTATTTCAAGTCGGACTAGATCATCGAATTGCTATTATAAATAGACGAAAGGTTCCCCGGAGTCTGAAAAATAAACCGGGATTTCCACCAGCAAAGGTTGAAGACGATCGGCCAGGTCTTTCATACCCGGTTCCTCACTCCGCTCATGTCCTACGATGATAATAGCTTTATTGAGTCCCAGGGCCGCGGCATCACGAACATAAGCACTTAATGTCCACTCGGTAATCTCACCGCAGATAATTACGTCCAGATCCTCATCGTTCATCAATTTAGCCGGCATTTCCTCCACACCGAGACCGAGACTTCCTCCACCGACCAGAATACCTATCCGACTGCACTCCATTTCCGTATTGCCAACAGCTCGTACAACCTCCATTCTAAGGGTATTCTTGAAGAAGTCGACCAGGTCCATTAAGGTTGTCGGAGGGATTGAATAACAGTGTGGTAATGGAATATTTGTCTCCAGGTAACTTTCCCATCCGAGAGTTTTCAGTAATCCGGCATATATCAGGTCGGTTATCCCGCTGTGCATATGATCGTGATACCGCCAGATGGATATCTGGTTATCATTTATCAATGCTTTTTTCTTATGGTATACCGGGTCGGATTCCAGCCAGTCCAAACGGTCCGAACCGGTAAAAAAGGTCGGTTCGTGGGTTATTATCAGATTATAGCCGTCGTCGACCGCACGTCTAATTACATCGACAGTTGCCATGAATGTCGTAACTACACCGGTTACCTCTTGCTCCCAATCGCCTTCTATGAGCCGGTCACAGGTTTTTTCAAATTTTCTTCCTCCATTTAATAATAATACTAACTCAACTACATCTTTTACTTTCATCACTCCTACCTCCTAATCACTTGGTACTCATGAATATCGGTTAAATTACACTTGTTACAGTTTGAAAACCCCATACGATACTCCAGCCATCCGGACCTCCAGGTCATCCTGTTCGACATGCACCTCTAATCCTTGACATACCTGAGTTTTGATATTTTCAGGTTGGAGTTCGTGAAGTCTCACCCGGGACGATTCAGCAGAAGGGTTAATGATGATGAGAAACCGTTCGTCATTTGCCTTTCGTAGATACGCAAAATGATGGTGCTCTGTTTCCACCTGTAAAGGGATAAGAATCCCTTCAGCTTGAAGTGCAGGATGTTGCTTTCTCAGATTTATGAGTTTACGTACGTGGTTAAGCAGTGAAGCAGAATCTCCGGTCTGCTTTTCAACACTCGGTCTGTTCTTGTGTGGGTCGAGAGGAAGGTAAAAAGCTGCTTTATCAGCTGAAGAAAATCCGGCACTCGAAGTATTATCCCATTGCATCGGAGTTCGAGAGCCGGTTCGATGGTGTCCTCCTTCTTTGGAAGTCAATCCGGGGATATAACGCATACCGATCTCGTCACCATAGTAGATAAAGGGCACTCCCGGCCAGGTCTGTAAAAACGTGAAGATAACTTTGAGGTCGCCCAACGTTCTTCCATCGGCACGCGGTCTCTTGATGTCATGATTTGCACTTGGAATCGAGATCAGACCTCTGCCTTCTGTTTTCTCAACCACATCAAGGTAAGGTTTTAAAAATGCCTGTATATTAGTGTTATTCTTCCTGCGAAAAAAGCAGTCTTCATTTAACAACAGGTCCGGATAACCATTCACTCCGAAATGCAGCATGAAATCGATATCAAAACCAGCAGCAATCGATTCTTCAGGATTACCCCATTCGGATATCAGTACCATATCAGGGTACTTGGCGCTGATATCCCGACTGATTTCCTGCCATAGCTTGATTGTCTCTTTTCGCCCCGGGTCGTTTTTTACCAGCGAAAACGCCATATCGACGCGAAAACCGTCTACCCCATGGTCAAACCAGTAATCCATGATTTTCACCAGTTCCTTACGCATTTCAAGTGGTCCGGGAGCGTCGACAGATTGCTGCCACGACTGATCCGGTACGGCGAAACCATAATTCAATGCCGGTTGAAAATCAAAGCAATTCGCCACGTAGCTGTCACCATTGTCAGCATAACCCGGTATCGGTGAGAGTCCAGTATCATTGTGGGATTCCTTGGAAGGAGCCCAGATATATCGGTCGGAATATTTATCTCGCCTTCTCCGAGATGAAGCCTTAAACCAGGGGTGTTCTATGGAAGTATGACCGGCGACAAGGTCCAGGCAAACTCTAATACCTCTCCGGTGGGCTTCTCGGCAAAGTTTATAAAGGTCACGGTTGGTCCCGTAACGTGATGCAATCCGGTAATAATCGGCAACATCATATCCGGCATCCTGGAAAGGAGATACAAAACAGGGATTAATCCAGACCGCATTAATTCCCAGCCATTGCAGATAGTCCAATTTCTGGATTATCCCGGGAATATCGCCGGTCCCATCACCGTTCGAGTCATAGTAACTTTGGGGGTAAATTTGGTAAAAAATCGCCTGCTTCAGCCAGCCGGGATACCTTAACTCTTTTTGTTGATTCATCGTAAAAATACTTTTTGTATTAACACTTTATCATGACCATGGTGTTAATTTTTCACAGGTGCAAATTCAAGCAACCGCCTGGGGTTGTCCACCAGAAGAGTATGTATCTGTTCCTCGGTCATTCCCTTTGCTTTCATAAAAGGAATGAGATTTCTGATAATATGAGCGTAGCCATATCCGCCATAGGTCGCCAGGCAGCATTTAAAGCAGAAGTCCTGGGCTAACAAGATCCGGTGTAAATATCCTTTCTCGATAAGCTCCATGATGTCCGTAATCTTCTGTATATCACTCATTGCATTGGCAATCCGACCCATATAGAAAAAGTGAAATATAGCCTGTCCAAAACCGTCGTATTCTACATAACATCCCTCTTCCAGTACCTTGATACGGGTTTCCAGGCTGTACCCGAACCCGTCTATGTGGCTTATAGCGACACGACTCAGGTCAGCGCCGGCATCTTTTAGTACAGCTATGTTTTCCAGCATTGCATCATCATCTATGCTCGGATGGATATTTATCGGTGCTCCGGTAAGTCGCTGAGCGGTGGCACAAGCCCGGAGTACCTTACGCTCATTATCTGTTAAGGGTAGAGAACAACCGATTTCACCGATAATACCGGACTTAACACCTGTATTACCAACACCCACGGTAATATCACACACTATTTCATCGGCAATATCTTCTTCAGTTTTTTCATCCATATCAGCCGGATGGGACAGCCCCACGTAGTAACCGCTCCCCATTATGATGTTCAGACCGGTAGCCCTGGCTATACGAGCTAAAGCCATCGGGTTGCGCGCCAGACCATTCTGGCTGAGTTCAACGATTGTCCTCCCGCCGGCGTATTTATAATCCAGCAATTCCCTGATTGCGATTTCTTCGCTGGCCTGGATCATATTGTCTATGTTGATGTGGGGTCTGGCACGAATTAGATGAAGATTTTCCATGCTTACCGGCTGTCTGGCCAGTTCTCTGTCACTGGCTGATTCCGGCTCTTCGAAGTAATCAGACATATCCCAAATGATGTGTTCATGGCTGGAAGTAATTCCAAGTTGTTCTCCATCTATGACTCCCAGTACAGTCTGTGCTTTTCCTTTCAGGTCAGTATTGTTCATTCTCGTGGTATCTCCTTTTACATCTCTGGCTGTACGAACTGCATATAGCGTTCCGGATTGTTCACCATAAGGGCTTGAATCTGCTCCTCTGAAAAAGCTCTTATCCTCATGACCGGGAGTGTGTTACGGAGAATGTGAGCGTAACCGTTTCCTCCGTATACGGTGAGAAAGTCCTTAAAACAAATATCATGAGAGATGAGTATTCTTTCAAGGTAACCATCCTCGATAAGAGCAGCTATGGTATCGAGATAATCGAGATCACACCTGTGTTCGAGCAATCGTCCCTGCAACAGGTGAGGATATCCCAGATTACCGAAGCTTTCAAAGCCGAGATAGCAGCCGGCATCGGCTATCTTCCGTAATGTTTCCGGACTAAAGGCATAGACATTAACATGGCAGATAACCGTGTGATTCAGGTCCGCTCCTGCATCTTTTAAGATGTTTATGATTCCAAGTGTGATATCATCATCGAACGCCGGGTGTATCATCAAAGGCGCACCTGTCTTTCTCTGGGCGATCGCCGAGGCTCGCAGCACCTTCTTTTCGCCTTCCTGTAACGGTCTCGAGCAGCCTATTTCACCGATTATACCGGCTCTCACGCCGGTATCTCCGACACCGACCGTTATATCTCCAATAATCTTTTCTGCTATTTCATCGTCAGACATCTTCTCCAGCTCCAATGGATGAGACGCTCCGATATAATAGCCGGACCCCATGATTATATTGAGACCAGTTGCGAGGGAAATATGCTTAAGGCCCAGCGGATCACGGGCAAGTCCAATACTGCTGACTTCCGCAATGGTACTGCCACCATTAAGTTTGAATTGCATCGCTTCATCGATGGCAATCTGTTCATCGGCAAGCAGGGCATTATCGAGGTTATTCGGTCGATGAGCACGAACCCACCAGAGATTCTCCGTAGATACGGGTTGCCGCGCTAGTCCTTTCTCGCTGGCTTCAGATGGTTCTTCGAACCATGCCGCCAGACTGGTCAGTAAGTGCTCATGATAGAGAGTAACTCCAAGGGAGTCCGGATCGACCGGACCGAGTACGGTCTGGACTTTTCCTGCAAGATCAATATTCATCAAAACCTTACCTCCATAAACATTGAATTCTTACCCACCTTATCCGAAAGATGAAACAAGCGGAATCAGGACTTGATCTCATACTGTCCTTCGGGAGTAATATCGTAAAAACCTTCGGGAACAAGCGTTACCTCAAGAAAGAATACAGGTTTGGTCACTCTCTTAAACCTTAGAGGGCCGTGTATGAGACCTCCGGGGATAGAGACTGTTGAAGGGGTGGTAATGGTATGGACTTCTCCTTCTTCACCCAGCACTATCTCGATCTCGGCATCGAAATCATTGATATTCTCGGGATTACCGCCGACGAAACACAATATCTCACTGCCTTCGTGAGTATGCGGGTAAACATCTTCATACGGTTCGGTCATATAGTGAAAACCGAGTGTGTGATTGGCGTTCAGTTCTCCCTTATGAGCGAAGACGGAAGGATATCGGTAACCGTCAGAATTGGCGCCGTCCTCGGGAGGTACCATCATTATGGGTGCTGGTAATATATACTTGGAATATTTCTTCTCTGACATAAACGCAGTCCTTTCCAGATTTATTGGTTTCATTTTATAGGCTTGCGAAAATAATTATCAAGGTGAAGAAATCCTAAACTCTAATTTCTAAGCTCTGAACAAATTCAAAGCACTAATGACCAAATAATTTCGTGTTTTGAGATTTGGTATTTCGATATTGTTTAGGATTCAGGAATTCGATATTAGTATTTATTCGTGGTTCTCTTGACAGAAATTTATATCCACCTTATACTTAATCTTACTTAACAAGCGAATAAACTCAAAGGCATTGAACGAGACTAGTATGCCCCGGGCGAGGTTCAGAGAGCCGGATAAGGTGCGAGCCGGTACCGGACGCAGGGGTTGAATGGACTCAGGAGCCGCAAACCGAAAGTGTTTTGACGAGTAGGCTTTGACGGAAAGGGTACCGTTAACAGAACCCGGGGTATTAGCCCGTAAAACCGGGACAGTACCTGAAAGAGATGATTGCATTTTCCATTTTATCTCCATAATCCGGGACTATTGCAGTTAACCAGGGTGGCACCGCGAAGGATAAGCCCCTCGCCCCTGAGGCGAGGGGCTTTTTTATACCTGGAATACCGGAGGTGAAGATGTATTACCCGACACTGGAAGAAGTGAAAAACTCAAAAGGACAGGGCAACGTGGTACCGGTCTACCGCGAGATCGTTGCCGACCTTGAAACACCTGTTTCCGCTTTCCTCAAGATAAACAAAGGTGGGTATTCCTTTTTACTGGAAAGTGTCGAAGGTGGTGAAAGACTGGCACGGTACAGTTTCATCGGTACCGACCCCTATAAAGTGCTGGAAACCTGGGGCAAGGACGAGATAGACCCGCTTCCGCACATCGCCGCTGAAATGAGTAATTTCAGGATAGCCCCGGTGAGCGACCTGCCCAAGTTCTGCGGCGGCGCTGTCGGCTACCTAGCCTATGAAACGGTAAACCGGTTCGAAGAACTGCCGTCACCGGAAAAAGATACACTCAACGTACCCGAATCGGTATTTATGATAGTCGATACCCTGCTGGTATTCGACCACGTTACGCACAAGATCAGAATAATGAGTCATGTTCACCTGGATGAAGATGTTGAAAAATCATACTCGGAAGCTGTAAGAAAGATTGACAGCCTGGTAGCCAGGCTGAATGAACCGATTACCACCACCAGGCAAATGAACGGTTCGGTACCGACAGTCACTGAAAGTAAACCGACTTCGAACTTTGAGAAAGAAACTTTCAAGGCAGTGGTTGATAAGATAAAACGGTATGTCACCGAAGGCGAGGTAATCCAGGTAGTACCGTCCCAGCGGCTTTCACAGAAAACCACCGCGGCGCCCTTCGATATCTACCGGGCGCTCAGAACAATTAATCCGTCGCCTTACATGTTCTTCTTTGATTTCAAAGATTTTCACATCATCGGCGCTTCACCGGAAATACTGGTGAGAGTAGAAGGCGGAACCGTTACCACCCGTCCACTAGCGGGTACGCGGCCGAGAGGGAAAACTCCCGAAGAAGACATCGCCCTCGAAAAGGAACTCCGCTCCGACGAGAAAGAACGCGCCGAACATATCATGCTGGTCGACCTGGGACGCAACGATATCGGACGGGTAAGCGAACCGGGCACTGTCGAAGTCAGCGAACTGATGGAAGTAGAAAGGTATTCACACGTAATGCACCTTGTCACCAATGTGCAGGGAAAACTGAAGAAAGGTATGGACGCCTTCGACGCCCTTCGCGCCTGCTTCCCGGCAGGCACGGTTTCGGGAGCGCCGAAGATAAGGGCGATGGAGATAATCGCCGAAGTGGAACCGGAAAAGAGAGGACCGTACGCCGGAGCCGCCGGATATTTTTCCTTCAACGGCGATATGGATATGGCCATATCCATCAGGACGATGGTCGTCAAGGACGGAACAGCCTATACTCAAGCCGGCGGAGGTATCGTCTATGACAGTGAACCGGAACGGGAATACGAAGAAACGATGAATAAAGCAGGAGCGCTGCTTAACGCCATAAACCAGGCGGAGAGAGCAGGCTCAGGAGGAGGAAAATAATGCTGATGCTGATCGATAATTACGACAGCTTTACCTACAATCTCTACCAGTACCTGAGTGAACTGGGAGAAGAGGTACAGGTTGTGAGGAATGACAAAATCACTATCGATGAGATAGAACAAGCTGGCCCCGAACGACTGGTGATATCACCGGGACCTTCCACGCCACTGAATGCAGGTATCTCCAATGACGTGATAAAGCACTTCGGTCCAAGGATACCGTTACTCGGGGTATGTCTCGGTCACCAGTGCATCGGTTACAGCTATGGAGGAGAATACGGACAGGCGAAAAAGATAATGCACGGAAAGTCTTCCCTGATCTATCATGAAAACAAGGGAGTTTTCAGAGGACTGCCGAATCCGTTTTCGGCTATCCGCTACCACTCGCTGGTAGTGAAAAAAGAGAGTCTTCCCAACTGTTTTGAGATCACCGCCCGGACGGACGATGATGAAATAATGGGACTGATGCACAAAGAACATCCGGTCGAAGGCATCCAGTTCCACCCCGAGTCCTTTATGACGGAAGCCGGAAAGGCTATACTAAAGAACTTCCTGGAGATGGATAGAAAGTAAGAATAGGTACCATATTTCCCCCTTTTGTAAAGGGGGATTAAGCGGG
>CAZBQL010000005.1:0-54534 GCA_964493985.1 uncultured Dehalococcoidales bacterium | reverse complement strand
CACAAAAACCGGCTCATACCGTTTATACATTGCAGGTAATAACACACTAGAAAGAGGAATCAATCATCGTATGAGTCCTAACGTTGAATAAGTTTTTCTATATTTAATAAATCAACTCTTTACTGAAAGAAAAAGTATAAACTATACTATACAGATAATAAATGATAGGTCGTCTATACGTAAATAACTTATTTTATATACGCATGTATTAATTCCTTGTTCTGAAAATTCCCAGGTACTGGTTCTGGCTGTCTTAGATAATAAAACTCCTTCTTTAGGATATTCCCTCTATACCTCCATCTTACAAAATCTTCAACTGATTGTTCATTTATACTCCCATCTTTATTACGCTCTATCTGGTGATCTTTTAGCTCAGCGATGCCATATGTCTTTGGTTGCATATCATGTGCAATTCGAAACTTCTCTTCTTCTATATGTGCCTCAATCTCACGTTCGATTAACGTCCCAAAATTATACTGACTTTCCTTTCTATTATACTGCTCGGCGTGTGTAGCTTCATGAACTATCGTTGCAGCAGCTTCATTATCATCAAAGTCCCTGCTTATTCCTATTTCCCCACTTTGTCGACTGTGATATGCTTTCGCATAATGTTGTTGTGGTTCTTCGACCTTCTTATTAAAGAATGGAAACCACCTTTTTTTATACAGTGTCGATGTCCATGCTAACGTATCCATCTTATAAATTTTATATCCCTGTAAGTTATTATTGGTAGAGTCTGGTATATTATCTTTGATACCGTCCCAGGTCCATCTCTGAATTTGCGTTTTTATACTATTTCTATTCGCTACGTTACTATTTTGCTGCACTACATGCGTGAGTTCGTGGGCAATTAACTTCTTACCACCATCAGAGCCGGGGCTGTATTCACCATCGCGGAAGAATATATCCTTGCCGGTAGTAAATGCCTTTGCGTTTAATTGCTTATTAAGTGTATCTGCCTCCGTATCAGTATGTATCTTGACATTGCTGAAATCGGTACCGAACGCCTGCTCCATTGGTTTTTTAACTTCACCCGATAAAGAATGACCACTCCCCTTTGCATTGTTAATCCGCATCTCTATCTCATCAGCAACATCCGCTTCGGCATTTTCATCCCGTTTCACCTGGACCAGCTCTTCTTCCTCTTCTTCCTGTCGCTGCGCCTGGATTTCCTCTTCTTCTTCCTCTTCCTCCTCCTGACGCTGGGCTTGGATTTCCTCTTCTTCTTCCTCTTCCTCTTGCTTCTGAATATCCAGCTTCGCCTGCAGCAACTCCTCCTCCTCTAGCTCTTCCTGCCTCTGTATATCCAGTTTGCCTTGTATTAACTCTTCCTCTTCCGGCACTTCCTGCCGCTGTGCCTGGATATTGATTTTTTGAGTGACTTCATCAGCGACTTTATCAGCTTCTTGTTCGTAAATATCACCGGGGCTGCTGACTGTGAGTTTGGCCTGTCCGTTAACCGATTCAAGCAAACGTTGTACATACCTTAGTCCGTACGTATTATTAAGTCGCATAATATACTCTTGACGCTGTACGGTAAAAGGAATCCTTGAGAGTGTTGCGGCATGCTCATCCATCCTCGAGTAAAAAGGTGTTTCCATCAACAGGGATTGGTCTGTATCTCTTGCAGGTGATTTATCAACTATTGGATCAAAACCGTGCTGCGCTTGATGCTGTTTCTGGTCTTTATCATTCTTTTTATTTTTCTTCACTTTATCATTCTTTTCCATTTCATCACCTGCAACATGCAATTTTCGATATCAAACGTACACGAAACCTGAACGATGTCATGATAACAACAGCCATCAGCTTTATACGGAGCTATTATACATCACTCTAGTTAATCAAAGGTAAAAAAACGGTTAATTTCCAGAGATGCTGGGTACATGGTGAATAAAGAAAATGAGCAGAAACCCTCTCTAGTAGCTTGATAACGCGATCGGGATGTTATCATCATTTCTGGAGTTTGTTTACAAGCTGTACAGCCTCTTCAGACTCGCAGTCATGCAGCAATACCTGTATCCAGACCGGTAACACAATGGGGTTATCAGCATAAAAGGCTGTGTCATCCTTCATGGGATTGCCATTAAGATAGAGTGTGAGGTGGTCAGATGCCTCGATACCCAGGGCGGTATTCGCCTGGCTCTTGGTCCAGATTCCAGCTTTTTTCTTTAGCAAAGACCGTACTTTGTCCTTAACCGCTGCTACAGTGTCGTCCGCCGAGACGAAGTTACCGTCCACCTTGATTTCCGCTAGCTTCTTGCCCTGAAATTCCTTGAGTGTGTCCACATGCAGATCCAGCCGATACACCTGAAAAATAATCGAGGCGCCGTGTTCGGCAAACATCTTATGTTCGCGTTCGAATTGCATCTTGACGGCATCATGTCCCTCGATTATCGTGCCGTCAGCAATGTTTATGATCTGCACGTTGTCATATCGTCGTTCTTCTTCTACGCTCATTCATCGCTCCGTTTAATTTCCAGGTCATCGATTGTCAAGAACTTTCCGTTTATTACGGCATCAATGAAAGCTTGTGGCGGTTGATAATGATGGTCAAGTATGTAGTGGAGAAGAAGAGCCGGAGCCATATAGACTGCATTCTTATACCGGACAAGGTAATGACCATAACCTTTCACTTCAACCTGCTTTCCCTTCCACTCTAATTTGGGTAATAAAACATGGCATAAAGTACATGTATGCAACCCCCTTGTCCCATCTGAAATTATCTTGGTCGGATAGGCGGCAATTAATGCTTCTACAAATTCTTCGGGAACATCACCCGTTGTAAAACCGGATTCTTCGATCCAGCCGACAGCGTAAAGCTCAAGTTCTGCTGGGAGAGTAGCTTCCCCGACATTGAGGGCCCTGACAGGATGATCGTAAGGAGATGGCGGATGTCCCTCGGGAAACCTGTATAAATCTTCATACTTCATGAATACACCTCCAAGCATTCCTAAATAAGGTCGTCTCGGCGCAGACAGGGCCAGCTGTGTCTTTCAGTAGGCTGGGTACGGTTATAGATTGTCCGGTTCTGGCCACCAGTTGGATTTTATGGAGCTGCCGAGACCGTAGGATCGTTGACTGAAACACCATCCGAGGATTCTTATATAATCTGTCATGCCATATATAGATGTTAATTCACCTTTCGTTCTGTACGAGTTTACTACGTCGATTACTTCTACCTGGACTCCGGGATTGGCTGCCATAACGGAGCTGGCGGTTGCCTGGTCCTCACCCACGAATTCGCGGGAATCTTCGTCGTTCAATAAATGACCGCCGGGGTCGGTACCATGAGTTCCCGAAAATATGACTATTCTTGGCATTTCTTCTTCTGAAGACTCGGTCGGTATGACACCGTTTACGACGGTCGCAATATCTGTATCATAGGTAATTCTATTCCAACCGTACAGGCCCTGGCCATCCAGATCAGTAGCATCACCGATATTACCGGTCGCGCTGGATGACGGTGAGGCTCGCTGGACCGGCGAATTGCTCCGCTCGGAACCGCCTTGTTGTTGTATGACATTTTCTCTCAATGGTTTCATCCGGGCGCCTGGGATTATCTCTTCATCTTCTTGGCGTACTCGGGAGGTTTCCATCTGAAGCTCTTCCTCCTCTTCCGGAAACTCCTGCCGCTGGACCTCGGGGGAGTTTACTTTACCGAGGTTACTGTTTCTGACAAGTCGCTGAACGTAAGCATTACCATATGAACGTTGCAGGTGCAATAATAGTTTTGTAGCCTGTTCACCGGTCCTCGCTTTTTCCAGTAATGCCGTATGTTCGTCCGTCCTGGGATAAAACGGAGTATCTAAATTCATATTGTCGGTCTCATTCAGTGAATAAGGTTTGTCAAATAATGACTCAGAATCACTCTTAAGATGGTTACCTTGTTTTAACTCTTTTTTTTCTTTCGAGGTTTTTACTCGTTTCATCTCTGCCCTCCCTGAGTTGATAGTGCTCTTTACAGGACAAAATTTACAGAATTATCCACTAATGTAATTTACCCTTAGTATTTTATTTTATAAAGAAAATGTCAAATTTACTTTTCTTCTATCCTGCCTGTCTGAGCGGGTTGGTTACTTCCCCTATAACTTTATATTGGGAATACACTTGAATTGAATAGATATGGTACATTTTAGCATATTCTGGTAAATACCAGGTTAATCGTGAATTAATTTCCGGTTATTAAAAGATACTCATGGGTACAGCCTATGTATTGCGTCAAACTAAACTGTTACCGAAAACCTGTGGAAAATCCGCCCTTCGGTTTAGTAGAATAAAGTGCTTGTAACTGTTAATGCATAAGGTACAGGATAAATAAAGGAGCGGAGTTTTTGAATTTTATGGATAATAGTGGTTTTCGAAAAGATACTGGTGTATAATCGTGAATATTCATGTAAATAAGCAAAAAATAGGATATTAGAAAGTCAGCTGGTCAAGTTAAAGGCTACTCCTGATGTAAAGATAACTCCCGTATAGTACCAGGTCACTATAGGAAAAACAATCTAGTATGGCGTGGCAAGACCAAATGAACGAAACTAATAATAACCCCTGGCAAGATACTGTCAGCTTGTTGAGGCTCGTTAAAAATGATTATGAGTCCGTAAGGAAACAACTGGAAATAGCCTGTGAAAGCTTATCTGAACGAGAATATGCAGCCGACCAGAGGCTTGCACAGGCTATACTCTTATGCGGAGGTTATAAGACCCTTTGCCTTATACCGGTCGGTTCGGATATTAGTCCAAACCAGATCGGTAACGTAATTTTAGGTGAAGCTGTTCCGTATAATATAATTTCCGATCCATTGAGGCTTGAAGTATATTGTTTTGAAAGGTTGGAGATATATTCAGGCAAACGGAAGTTAGAAGATTGGCAAAATACAAATGCTAAATCTCTGTTCAGGTTATTCCTGACTCGACCAAGAGAGTCCATTGTGAAAGATGTGATCATGGGATACTTGTGGCCTGAGTATAATACTCAGGCAGCCGGTAATAATTTGAAAGTAGCGGTACATGGCCTTAGAAAGATACTTAATCACTTTCTTGGACAGAATGATAAATTTCCCTCTATAGTGTTTAATTCCGGGAGTTATGAGTTAAATCCCCGGATCGAGTTATGGATAGATATCGAACAGTTCGAACACCACTGGACAATGGGCAGGCGTCTGGAGAAAGAAGGAGAATTAACCGCCGCAATAAAAGAATTTGAGGCAGCGGAGGTACTGTACAAGGGCGATTATATGGAGGATGAACCATATGATGACAGATTCCTGATACGCCGGGAAACACTTAAGGATATCTATCTCATTATTCTGGGGAAAATTGCCGACTATTTATTACAAATCAAAGACTATGAGGGAAGTATTATTTACAGTCAGAAAATCATTGCTAAAGATAATTGCCGGGAAGACGCATACAGACGGCTGATGCTTTGTTATAGCCGGCAAGGAAACAGAAATCGAGCTATGCGCTGGTACGAAATCTGTTGTCAAACCATGCGGTCAGAACTTGATACAACCCCTGAACCGGAAACGACTAATTTATATCAACAATTATTTAACGATGAATATATTTAGGACTTTTTTAGTATCAAGGACCTTCTCTCTTGTTTTTTTAGAAGTAACAGAGAAAGGAGAAAAAGATGGATTTTGAGGACATTGCCAAGTTCCAGTTAAAACGAGTTAATCCTTTTCAAGGTTTGGTAATAGACAGCGACACTTGGCGTGATGCTCACGAATATCATCGTGGCCAGCAGAGACTTCACATGCTGGCGTTTCATAGTATTGGTATAGTGGGTGGTCTAAAGGTAGTTGCCAGCGAACCTGCTGACCTTTCGGTGATCATTCAACCCGGAATGGCGGTTGATAATGAAGGTAATGTAATAATTGTGCCCGAACCCCAGCATTACCAGATTCAAACCCGAGAGAAGAGTACAATCTATCTGATTATACAGTTTCGAGAGGTACCAACAGAGCCGTACCAGCCTCCGGAAGGCGGACAACCAACAAGAATTATGGAGGCTTATCGAGTTCAGGAGAGAGAAAAGTTACCTGATGAACCTTACCTCGAACTTTGTCGTATTAGTTTCGACCCTGCCGAAAAAACTATTAAAGATACCGGTAAGTCCTCGAAACCCGGGAAGAACGAGATTGACCTTCGCTTTCGGCAAGAAGTTACACAACAGGCAACACCCCTGGTTGAAAGCCCATCTGCCCCTGAAAAAGTCCAGGTCCAGGTCAAGGAAAACGTCGATCGACCTGTAGAGACTGTCTCTATTGGTTATGCTGTGCTGGGAGAAGCTGAAAAAAATCTTCATCTTGCCGGATTACAAAATCTTGTTAACCAGGTTAATCACCAGACCAACCTTAATGTTAACCTGGTAGATAACATCACGCTGGCTAAGGAGATTAACCGGCTTTCCTTAATATATTTAACTGGAAACAGTCAATTTGAGCTAAATGAAAAGGAGCAAGGGGCTCTGAACGATTTCCTGCAATCAGGCGGGGTTATTTTCGGGGAAGGATGCGCCGAAGGACAACAAGGGACAGCATCAAAAGGCTCCAAAGAGTTCGGTCTGGCTTTCAACCAGCTTGCCAGCCTGCTTAAGTGCAAGCTGGAGGTTGTTCAACGTGGTCACCCATTGCTATCGGCCTGCCATGTTTTTGCCGAGGTTCCCCCGGGAGTAGAGCCGGCGATGCTCCTTGAAGGAGGTCATATGGTGTATAGTGGCAGCGACCATGGGTGCGTATGGCAGGGTGGACATGAGGATGAACCATTATCTCGGGATATCATCCGAAGTTCCTTTGAAATAGGAACTAACATTATAACATATGCCCGGATGATGAAAGTCACGAAACGTTAGCTAATGAACAGCAGAGGCTGCAATATAGTCAGACACAGGAGGCAAAAATGCCAAGTAAAATACAGGTGACCGCAATCCCTGATTCTCTGGTAGCCAAAGTCGGTGACAGCGTCGAATCTAATCTTACCCTCCATAACTCAGGACAAACTATCGATCAATTGACTATCAGCGTTGAAGGTCTGGATCCCAGTTGGTACACTCTACCGGTTTCGAGTGTTGCCCTGTTTCCCAATGATGAAGACAACCTGAAAATTGTCTTAGAACCACCGAAGACAAATAAAATCAGTGCAGGCTCCTACCCCTTCCACATCAGGGTAAGTTCCCAGGCAGATCCTGAAGAAATAACCATGGTGGAGATGAGTATTGAACTCCAAACCGTTCCAGAACTGGAAATAGGCATTTCCCCGCAGAGTATCAAAGGCAGAAGAGGTGTTTACACAATAGAGGTCAACAATCCGGGAGATAGTGACTCCCAGCTCCACCTCCAGGTCAGCGATACTCATGGAGCGCTACGATATCACCTGCAACCCGAGTATTTAGATATCCCTGCAAAAAGTCGTATGCAAGCTACTCTGACAGCGAATCTGGGATGGTTGTCTTTCTTTGGCGGAGATAAAGATTTTTCATTTCAGGTATCGGCAACAGCGCCAGATGTCGAAGAAGCAATGAATGTCGAAGGCCGACTGGCACGCGCTGCCTGGTATAGAATGATACAACAGGTCAGATTGCCCAGCATACGGTTACCGCGTATTTTGACTTCACAATTTCAAAAACCACCGGAGATCGTTACTTTTAAAGCCCAAAGCGATGATAGAATCGATTTTAAACTTAGCTGGTCCACAAAACGCTCCAAAGAAGTGAAGTTAAATAATGCGGTCGTAGAACAACAAGGAGATAGAGTGGTGTCACCCTCTACTCCCACCAGCTATACTCTTACGGCAAACAATAAATATGGGAGTTCACAAAGATCGGTTGAAGTTGAACCGCGATTGATTTCTAAGGAGAAGTCTTCAGAACGAATCAGGGTATCTTTATCACCTTCGGAACTTACCTGTCAGGCTGGAGGTATACCTGAAATAATCTCGGTACAGTTGCAGAACCTCGGGGAGACCGTTGATAAGTTCATGGTGGAAGTAGAGGGACTGGACGAAGCCTGGTATAGCCGTTCGGCATCGAGTATTGCGCTGATGCCTCAAGCCGTTGAACAGATGCAAATAACATTCCATCCACCTAAAAAGAGGGGAGTTAAAGAAAAGGTATATTCATTTGCAGTAAAAGTACGCTCTCAGAACGACCTTGATGAATCTGCTATAGTCACAGGGCAAGTACAGGTACTCCCTCTGGTAGAATATAAACTCAAGGTTGCCCCATATCGTGTTTCCTGTCGAAGAAAAGGTACTTTTCGAGTTGGGCTCAGTAACACAGGCACAAGCGATGCTCGTATTAGTCTGGACGCTACGGACCTGGATGAGGGTTTGAAATTCAAATTTAAAAAGAATGAGTTAGTATTACCCGCATGGGAGACCATTGAGATACCGGTAAAAGTTAAGCCTAAGAAAGGTGGCTTTGTAGGAGAAAGAAAACGTTATGATATTACCATAACTACTAACGAAGGCACCGAAAATTCGCAAACCGTGAACTGTGAATTGCACCATAACCCGTTTATCGGATCATGGAAAACTATCTTTCGTATCGTCAGGGCAATTATTTTTATCGGTATTATCGGTACGCTTATAGGATTCGTGATACATTGGGGAGGTGGTTTTGGACTCCTCAGATCAAATCCCGGTGCCTGGTGGAATCACCTGGTGGACAGTATAGTTAATACTTTTAGTGGCTGGTTTTCGAACTAAATGATGGTATAAAAAAAAGGAGACGCTATGACAATTATCCGTTTATTGTTAGGCTTGGTCATGGCGGTGTTTCTCTCACTCGCAGGAAGCACCAATACGGTCCATGCGCAGGATGAAACGATCACCTTAGTACCAAACTACCTTCCTGTTATTACTGTAGCTGGCGATCCGGTGAACATCGTCGTCCATGCCAATAATTTTTACTATAATGACACATTAATAGTCGACGTTGATGGGTTACCTGTTACACCTTCACAAATAATAACAGGCTATAGTTTTTCTAAAATACCTTATATAATCATGATTGTACCGATACCAACTCCTCTTGTTATGGGTACACACACCGTAACTATCACTATCACAACGGTTACGGGTGCTCCGCAAACCGCCAGAGCGAGGTTCATGGTAATCGATATGGTAGGCCCTGTCGGCCCTCCCGGCCCGAGTGGAGCTGATGGTCTTCCAGGCATTCAGGGACCTGCGGGTCCAGCCGGTTCTCCCGGCCCTGCTGGTGAAGGTACTCCAGGAGTAGGTATAGACACTATCGAAAACAACGGCGATGGCACTTTCACCTTATTCTTAACGGATGGAAGTAGTTTTACTACGGATGATTTAACAGGACCTTCCGGCGCATCTGGACCGGTCGGGCCGATCGGGCCTCCCGGTCCGACCGGTGAAACGGGACCCGCCGGTGGGTTGAGTATAGCCGCAATAGTTCTCGCGGTAGGAGCCTTAGGCTGGATGGCTTTTGGAGTATTGAAGCGGTTATTACTCAAATAAACCAGGTAATCCTCGCCTATTATGAAATCGGCGAGCTTTGCCAGGGATGACTCTTGCCGATATATTATATCGCATGTACTGAAAGTGTTTGGTATCTGGATATAGAAAAATTATAATTCAGGTAAAAAAGGTAAATAAGACCAGAGTATCAACCAGAAGACCTTTAAATCTAACCTGTGCATAAATTAACAGGAGGAATCTTAATGCTGGACCAGACAAGTCAATGGTACAAATTACAGTATCCCGAGTGTTTCGTCGACGAAGAAGCCCGCATGATGCAGAAAATGCTGGCTGATTTCGTCGACCAGGAAATCATGCCGGTACGGGACAAGATCGATGATGACGTGACCCACCAGGAAATAATCAATCCCATATTGAAAAAGCTGCAGGTAGACCTTGGCTGCCAGAAAAATATGATACCGAAAGACTACGGCGGCAATGAACTGCTTTCAATCGTAGCCGGAGCATTGAAACAGGAACAGATAGCCAGGGGCGACTACGGCATAAGCATGCACAGCGCTGTTACGGACTGGGGCTGGACGCCGGCCACTCTCGCCTACCTGATGGAGCCGTCTCCCGAGGCGAAAGCCTGGGGTAAAGCCGTTCTCGACGAATTTTCATCCATGTTCACCGGTAACGAACACCGGGCTGCCTGCTTTAACATGAGTGAAGCCGAGTCGGCCTGCGATATAGAGAATCTTACCAACGAAGGCAAGACAATCGGTGTAAGAGCGAAACTCGATGGCGACGAGTGGGTCATTAACGGCAACAAGTTCTGGGCTTCCAACGCCGGTGTTGCCGACCTTAATTGCGTCATCTGTAATATCGATCCGCGACTCGGAAAAGACGCGTTCGCCCTGATTTATGTGCCTGAGCCCTGGCCTGGAGTGTCCCATGGAAAATTCGAGGTGAAATGCGGGATGCAGGCTGACAGAAACACTGCCACCTACTTCGATGATGTAAGAGTGCCAAAAGCCTGGGGACTGCAGGGACCGGTGGCCTGGTCAATTTTCGAAACGACCGTATCCGCTCCCATGCCCCTGAATTCCGGTCATACCATAGGCATCCTGCAGGGTGCCTTCGATGTGCTGAACGAGTATACCGCCCAGCGGGTAGCCGGTGGCAGACCGATTAATCAACACCTTTCTGCGGCAATGATTCTCGGTGAAATGGCTTCCTTCATTACGGTGGGAAGAGCCGCTTTTCTTGAACTCGCCCACGAATATGATCGCATGGATATCTACGGTACCTGGGATACGAGAAGCATGGTAGCCAAAGGACATGCCGTCCATGCCTATATAACCAGGACCGTGCCTGCTCTCATCCTGAAAGGTATGGAATTAATGGGTTCCTACGGCTATGTCCGCGAGAACCATTATGAGAAGTATTACCGTGACGCGCCGATAGCCAAACTGGTAATGGGCGGCAGCCACCTCGGGTATTTTGCCGTATGCCGGGAGTTCTACGATCTCGATTACTCATCGTTCGGACCTGGCAAACTCGTTGATCCGACTGAGATTAACTTTTCATAATTGGGATTTCAGCCAGCTAAGTGTGTAAACCGATTATCCGTCATAGCACGATAAGGTGTCATCCTGAATCCCGGTGTTAATTCGGATTTCCCGATTGAAGCTCATTCAGGGATGAAGGATCTCCTTCCTTTATACAGATAAACTTACGATAGATTTAATCGATCGAGGGTATTCGAGTATCAACAAGGAGACACATTCATCGTCCTTGTCGTGATGGCTGAACATATTACCATGTACAATCGGACTCCTCAGCATGACATGCGGTCTGGCTATGCTGGTACAGTCTCTCGCTGGCGGGCAGGGAAGACAAAAAAAGAAATACGCGATGATATAAGAGTAGTTATGCTATCATTAAGAGAGAGTAAAAATGACCGAAAAACCGGAAATGACACTTAAACCCATCGGATTCGTCCGAAACAAATATAAGGAAAATCCTGATCGGGAAGACTGGTGGCAGGAACTTGTCTCTGAAATAGTGATCGATGAGAGCCTTGAAGAAGGACTGGATAACCTTGAAAAATACCGGTACTTCATTATTCTCTACTGGCTCCATAAACGTGATAGAGAGAATATCGCCCTCAGGATAAACCCCAGGGGCAGAAAAGATATCCCGAAGCGTGGGCTGTTCGCCACACGGACACCGGACAGACCTAATCCGGTCGGTATAATGACCGTAAAACTACTCAAGCGTGAAGGGAACGTATTGACCGTACAGGGACTGGATGCCCTCGACGGCACACCGGTGATCGATATTAAGCCCTGGAATATCGGCTATGACGCAATGGACGGCGAAGTGTACCGTGACTGAGACTGCGAGAAGCCTGCTTGAGGAGATATATCGCCGTCTCTTTGATAAATTCGGACCGCAGCACTGGTGGCCCGGCGGAACCCCCTTCGAGGTAATGATCGGTGCGGTACTCACTCAGTCGGCTGCCTGGCAAAACGTTGAAACTGCCATAACGAACCTCAAAACAGCCGGGCTGATGTTGCCCGACGCCCTTAGAAAAAAATCACCGGAAGAGATCGCACCACTCATACGTTCCGCCGTCTATTACAACGTCAAAGCCCGCAAGTTAAAAGCATTGGTGGAGTATATCGGGAGTGCCTGTAATGATGACCTTGACAGACTGTTTGAAAAAGACACAGGACAGCTTCGTGATGAACTCCTCGCCGTCTGGGGTATCGGTGAGGAAACTGCCGACTCTATACTCCTCTATGCCGCTGAAAAACCCGTCTTTGTTATAGATGCCTACACCCGCCGGATAATGGACCGTATCGGTATCCGGTCGAAGAAAGATACCTATTCAGACTGGCAGTCCCTCTTCATGAAAAACCTCCCCGCCGATGTAACATTGTTCAACGAATTCCACGCCCTCCTCGTCCACCTCGGCAAAGAGACCTGCCGGCCCAGACCCCTGTGCCACGGGTGCCCCCTTTCGGATATCTGCATGTCCGCCGCAGCCTTGGTTTAATCGGGTCATTGTAAGTTTCGATTTCAATCCACCTGAGGCAGGAAAACGTCGCAATCTCAATTAACGTTTGTCTATCACTCCCTTCCTTTATAGCTGTACTACGAGTCCGTCGCAATATGCCTATGGCGTACCTGGAAGGATTTCCACAAGGAACGTTGCCATGTAATGAGCAACTCATCTCAGCCTTGAACCGAGAACCGGATTTGACGCTTTAATCCAGATTGTCTAAAGTAATAGTGTACAGATGCTTATCGGACTTATTTCGGATACCCACCTTGCCAGGTCGGAAGAGGAACTTCCTTTCCAGATAAAGACAGCATTCAAAGGCGTTGAACTTATTCTACATGCCGGCGATATCTGGGTTCCGTCTGCCCTGGACCAGCTTGAATCTATCGCTCCTGTGGTGGCTGCCTGGGGTGACGACGATATGGAAAAAGACCTTGGCGATGATCCCAGAATGCTAAATGAACGCACGGTTAATATCAATGGTATTACCCTGTGGCTGGTACATGAGAAGCCTGCCTTCGGGACCATAGTTCCCAGGGAGAACCGGATATTTTCCAGGACTGTGGAGCCTGATCATGAAATTCCCAACGCCGTTATCTATGGCCACACCCATAAAGCGTTGATAGAAAAACATAAAGGCGTCCTGGTGATTAATCCAGGCAGCCCCACCTGGCCGAACAACTTCCCTGAACTCGGGACGGTCGGTCTCCTCTCGATAGACTCCGGCAGGGTAGATGCCCGGATTATCCAGCTTGAGTAGATTTTTCATTTTCATATGGTTAGGTGCACTACGGGCGAATATTCTTGCCTGAGAAAGAATACACTTTCTCTCATTCGTATAGAACTTTCCACGTACCTGATACAGAAAAGTTAAAGAAGGATTCTAAATACCGATTAACCTTGACGCGGAATACGCAGTTGGGTATTATAGCTTCGGAATTATATATATTTTGTCCAGTCAATTTTTACAAGGAGTTAACGGATGGCTGCCATCCTGTTTGAAAAGAAAGACCATATCGCACGCATTACATTGAATCGCCCTGAGGTTGATAACAGGATCAACCTGCAATTTACCCAGGAAATTGAAGAAATATGTGCTGCCGTTAACCAGGACGATGATATATATGTGGTGTTGATTACCGGGGCCGGTGAAAAATTCTGTTACGGAAGCGAGGTAAGATCGAATGCTGCCGCCTCGGTTGCCGGGATAGAAAAACCTGTTGTTGCGGCGATTAACGGTGATGCGATTGGTGACGGACTTGAAATAGCCTTGAGTTGCGATATCCGTATAGCGGCAGATACAGCTAAATTCGGACTCCCTCAGCTTGAGTCCGGTGATATTCCGGCGGACGGCGGCACCCAGCGATTGCCGCGACTCATCGGTAAGGGAAAAGCCCTGGAATTGATACTGACGGCAGAAACCATAACTGCGGCTGAAGCCCTCGACATGGGCCTGGTCAGCAAAGTAGTTCCTGTAAATGAGTTGGCCGTGGAAGCGGAAGGACTGGTGCAGGGAATAGCCACAAAAGCGCCGATTTCTCTCAGGTACGTCAAGGAAGCGGTCAATAAAGGAATGGATATGACCATGGAACAGGGGCTGTGCCTTGAAGCAGACCTCTATCTCCTGCTCCATACCACTGCCGACAGGACAGAAGGAATAACCGCCTTCCTCGAAAAAAGAACACCTGAGTTTAAAGGAGAGTAATCCAAAGTACCGAAACGGGGAGTTTAAGAGGGGCGCAGCCCCTCTTAAATAAATCATTCCCCTTCCCCTAAAAAGGGGAAGGGGATATAGGGGATAGGGTCAAATAGATTAAAATTAAAACATGAGTGATTTCGAAACTATACTCTACGAAAAGAAAAACGGAACAGCCTATGTAACACTCAACAGGCCGAAAGCCCTGAACGCCTACAATATCAGGATGCGTGACGAGATGTTCCAGGTTCTAGGGGCGATCAGAGATGACCCGGACGTAAGAGTGATAATCTTCAGCGGCGCCGGAGATAAAGCGTTCTGCGCAGGAGCCGACCTTACGGAATTTCTCACTGCGCCGTCACCGGTAATTGCCCGACAGGTACGTTTCGAACGTGATGTGTGGAGTAGATTTCTCAGTATAGATAAACCGATAATTGCCGCTTTGCACGGATATGTCCTTGGAGACGGTGTCGAGATTGCCGCATGTTGCGATATCAGGATAGCTTCGGATGACGTCCAGTTCGGTACGCCGGAGATGGGATTGGGAATAATTACGGCAGCCGGTGGAAGTCAGACCGTACCCCGCATAATAAACAGGTCTCATGCCCTGGATGTACTGATAACCGGGCGCTGGGTAAAGGCAGAAGAGGCCCTGAAAATGAAACTGGTAAATAGAATAGTGACACGTGGTGAACTGATGTCCACCGCCGAGAAAATAGCTGACAGAATAAAATCGTTCGACCCAATAGCGGTAAGTATTGTAAAACAGGCTGTTACCAGGGGGATGAATATGACGTTAAGCCAGGGGCTTGAACTTGAAGCTGCTCTTGCAGAGAGGTTGCAGGCTTCTTAACTATATTATTATTGAGAATAACAGAATTTACGAATATCTTATTAAGGACTTTAAAAATACAGGAGGTCGCAAATTGAACACTACCGAATTCTTGAGTATCGCCAGTGCGATATGCCCCGATAAATGTGCAATCGTTTTCGAGGATTGCAGACGTTCTTTCGCGGAACTGAATGAACGGGTAAACAGGCTGGGCAATGCCTTGATGAAACTTGGCATTCAAAAGGGAGACAGAGTAGCCATGCTCCAGGTAAACACTTCGCAGTGCGTGGAAGTCTATTTTGCCGTTGCCAGAATAGGAGCTATCTACGTCCCGCTGAACTTCAGGGCGAAGGGTGCTGAACTCACCTATATGCTGAACAGTTCGGAATCAAACACTATCTTTATCGGTGACCGTTATATCAACCTGGTTGAGTCGATCAAACCCGATCTGGAAACGGTAAAGAATTTCATCTCGCTGGATGACAAACATGATGGTATGCTGTATTACGAGGACGTTATCAGGGAAGGTTCTCCTGAAGAAATATATACCGAGATCGGCGATGATGACACCACCATACTGATGTATACCGCCGGAACAACCGGATTTCCGAAGGGCGTCATGCTTTCGCATAACAGCTTTTCGATATACGTACTCGAGAATGTAACACCCGCCGATCCGATATCGGAAGAAGGAAACATACTCACGGTCCCGCTGTACCATGTTGCCGGTATCCAGGCGATGATGGCGGCTATTTACGGCGGCAGGACGCTTGTCATGGAAAGACAGTTCGAGCCGGTGGAATGGATGAGCCTGGTGCAGGCGGAAAAAGCTAACCGGGCAATGATGGTCCCCACTATGCTCAAGCAGCTTATGGACAACCCGGAGTTTAAAAACTATGACCTTTCCAGCCTGAGAGTTATTACGTACGGCGCGGCGCCTATGCCGCTTGAGGTTATCAAGAAAGCCGTGGAATTGTTCCCCGGAGTCAGCTTTATTAACGCCTTCGGGCAGACCGAAACAGCTTCGACCATCACCACTCTCAGCCCCGAAGACCACAATATTACCGGCACGCCCGAAGAGAGAGAAAAGAAGCTGAAAAGGCTTTCATCAATCGGCCGGCCGATGTCCGACGTGCAAATGAAGGTTGTAGATGAAAACGGTAACGACGTTCCCCAGGGTGAAGTAGGTGAGATAGTCGCTCGGGGTCCCAGGGTGATGAGCGGATACTGGAAAGATGAGGAAAAGACGGGTAAGACAATCGATAAGGACGGCTGGGTACACACCGGTGATATGGGATACGTCGATGAAGAAGGATACTTCTTCCTGGCTGGAAGGGCTACCGACATGATTATCCGTGCCGGTGAAAATATCTCACCGGAAGAAGTGGAAGGCGTGGTACTTTCACATCCCAAGGTCGATGATGCCGCCGTGATAGGCATCCCCGATGAAGAATGGGGAGAACTTCCCGTGGCGATAGTCGTGGTCAAGAAGGGAGAGACCGCCACTCCGGAAGAGATAATGGAGTACTGCCGGGCGAATCTTGCCAGCTTTAAGAGGCCAAGATCAGTCTTCTTTGTAGATGAACTCCCCCGCAACCAGATGGGTAAAATTTTGAAGAAACAGCTTCGCGAGGAATACGCCGGAAAGTAAGTTTTCACTTCAGGGAAGGTGTTTTAGATGTAAAGAAATAGGTCGGTTTACCTTTGGGAACCGACCTATATATTCGGATATAATGGAGCCTGTAAAAACCCGGGAGTCTGTAAATATATGGAATCGGAGCGAGTACAGAAAATACTGAACGGTGATGTCCTGTCGGCGGCTAAACTGATAAAGGATATCGAGAATGAAAATCCTGGTATTTCCAATATACTGGAAGCTCTTCGCTCTCACGCCGGAAAAGCCTTCACCGTGGGAATTACCGGAGCAGCCGGATCAGGAAAGAGTACTCTTTTAGGTCGTCTTGTAAAGTATTTCAGGACAAACAGGAACATGACGGTCGGTGTGGTTGCCGTAGATCCTACCAGTCCTCTCACAGGAGGAGCATTCCTCGGCGACAGGCTGAGAATACAAGGAGAAGACGTTGATAAGGGTGTTTTTATACGTAGCCTGGCCTCTCGGGGATGGAAAGGCGGTCTTTCCAGGACTGCCGCTGATGTAGTACTGGTAATGGACGTAATGGGGAAAGATATTATTTTTATTGAAGCTATTGGCTCGGGACAGTCGGATGTCGATATTGCCGGGATTGCCGATACCTGCATCGGTGTGCTGGTGCCGGGAATGGGCGACGATATCCAGCTTATGAAAGCCGGGATTACGGAAGTTGTTGATATCTTCGTTGTCAATAAAGCCGACCGTGAAGGAGCCGGGAGTCTGAAAGCACTGCTTGAAGCGGTTATCGACATGAAGGAACGGTCTCCCGCTGCCTGGAAACCGCCCGTCGTGCTTACGGAAGCCACAACAGGTAAAGGTACGGACGAACTTGGTGAAGCAATACTCAGTCACAAAGATTACTTAACGAAGAGCGGTGAACTGGAGAAGAAGCGGAAGATAAGGAATAACCTTAATTAATTCTCACTTGTTAATCCGATTTTAGTCCCTCTTGTGATTTATCCAGGCTTTCCTGTCTTTTATATCCCTGTCGAACAGCATTCGGTAGATAATAAGCATGTAAAGGGGGACATCTTTGCTGATGGAACTTCTCGGGGCCGTCAGGCGTCGCGTAGACATTACCACCACAATTGCCACCATCGCCAGCGTAATGGTCAATGGTTCTTTGATTCCGAGTGGTTCGTGGGCCAGCGCGCTGGTTATCGGTAGAATGAACAATACGGTCGATACTCCAAGAGCCACCTGTTTGAACGGGGCGAAGAAAAGATAAGGATACACCAACGCTATCAGCCCCAACCAGGGGTTGAGAATGGCGACAACGCCAAGACTGGTAAAGACACCGCGTCCGCCCTGGAAATGAAGAAATACCGGCCAGTCGTGACCGATAATAGCGGCGATTCCCACGGCGGCCTGGGAGGCAATGTTAAAGTCCAGGAGCTGGGCAAACCATACCATGAGGGCACCCTTGCCGATGTCGAATATGGTTACGCCTACTGACCAGCGCTTTCCCACGACAGTGAGTGTGTTGGCAGCTCCGACATTACCGCTGCCGTGCTTCCTGATGTCTACCCCTCGTCTCCACCGGGCAACAAGATAAGCGGCAGGGATAGAACCCACCAAGTATGCAGCAATAGTCAGTAATATGACCTGTATTATCATACTTTTCTCCTGCTATTGTAATGTCAGATCGTGAGAACGGTTTCCCGCCAGTGCACTAAGATTATCTGCCACATATGGTGGTACTCCGGCTTCACCTATCATCACTTCAACATTGTCGTCCAGTCCGTGATAATCGGTACCCCCGGTAGCGATTAGACCATACCTGTCAGCCAGACTGGCCAAGATTTTCCTATCTTCGCTGGAATAGTCCTTGTAATAAACTTCAAGCCCGATAAGGCCTGCTCTTACAAGTTTCTTTAGTAGCGTATCAAGATTCGGGATACCAAGTGGATGGGCAAGTACTGCAAGCCCTTCAGCCCCGGTTATCAGTTCGATAGCTTCTGCCGGGGTCATTTTTTTTCTCGGTACGTAAGCCGGTCCTCTGAAGCCGATGTACTTTTCAAAAGCTTCTTTAATGGTTACTATATATCCCTTTTCCAGTAACGCCCTGGCGATGTGGGGTCGCCCGACAGAACCTTTACCGGACAACTCCTTTACACGTTCCCATTCTACCGGCATACCCAGCGCAGATAGATTTTCGATCATTTTCTGCGCCCGCTTCAGGCGGGATTCCCGCATTTTTTTCAGGGCTGTTAAAAACTCAGGGTTGGTATGGTCAATGTAGTATCCCAGGACGTGGACTTCCCCGGCAGGGGTATCCGTGTTTATCTCAATACCCGGGATAACTACCAGGGAGGGATATTTTTTTGCGGCTTGTAAGGCTGGTGCGATGCCGTCTACGTTATCATGGTCGGTCAGGGAAATTACTGTAAGTCCCAGTTCGGCTGCTCTCTCAACCACCCCGGCAGGACTGAGGACTCCGTCCGATACCGAGGAATGCAGGTGAAGGTCAACTTTGGGCACTAATCTTCTCCCTCTATCTCCTGGTAAATACGTTCGATACTCTTTGCCTTTCCGGTCTTGTTATCGATGTCAAGGAGCATCGCCGTAAAAATCACTGATCCCTTGGCGACTGTCAGGCGTTTCGGAATCATCGTCAAAAACCGCTGGACAACGTCGTCGATGTTGTCGCCGATAACCGATTCCTTCGGACCGGTCATTCCGATATCGGTAACGTATGCTGTACCTTTGGGAAGAATTCTTGCGTCTATCGTACCGATATGAGTGTGTGTACCGAGGACTGCACTTACCCGTCCTTCGAAATATCTCCCCAGGGCTACTTTCTCCGAAGTAGCTTCGGCATGGAAATCTATAATCTTTATCACGGGTTTGTTACCCAGTTCCTGCAGGAGTTTGTCCGTTGTCCGAAAAGGGCAGTCATAACTGGACATAAACGTCCTGCCGATAAGGTTAATGACGGCAACGTTACCTTTGATAAAATAACCCCTGCCCTGCACCCCTTCCGGGTAATTCAGGGGACGGATGACGGGCTTATCGTTCTCCAGGTAGGGTATTATCTCTTTATGCGCCCAGATATGATTGCCGGAGGTCATCACGTCGACTCCACATTCAATCAGTTCATCAACCGTTGATGGAGTCGCGCCTATCCCTCCGGCAGTATTTTCTACGTTTGCTATGACCATTTCGATATTGTACTGCTTACGCAGACCGGGCAGGAGTTTCTGCACTGCCAGCCTTCCCGGTCTGCCGATGATATCTCCGATTACCAGTATGATCATAGGATTTTGGATACCTTTCTACTTGGCGTAGTCTATTGCCCGTGTCTCCCTGAGGACCGTTACCTTGATCTGCCCCGGGTATTCAAGTCCTTCTTCGATCTTCTTGACGATGTCCCTGGCCATTCTCATCGCTCCAAGGTCATCTATTTCTTCCGGTTTTACCAGGATACGGATTTCACGGCCTGCCTGTATGGCGAAGGATTTCTCTACGCCCTTAAAGCTGTTGGCTATATCCTCCAGGGCTGTGAGACGTTTCAGGTAGTTCTCCAGGGATTCACGCCTTGCTCCCGGCCTGGCGCTGCTTATCGCGTCTCCGGCTGATACTATGTAACCCCAGATGCTGGTATTGGTTGTCTCAAGGTGATGTTCGGCGATTCCCTGGACAACCTCGAGTGATTTCTCCCATTGTCGTACCAGGTCGGCGCCTATGGTGGCATGGGAGCCTTCGATCTCTCTGTCTACCGCCTTGCCGATATCATGCAGAAGCCCGGCCTTCTTGGCTATCGCCACGTTCGCTCCCAGTTCTGACGCTATCATTCCGGCAAGGAAAGCTACTTCCTTGCTGTGGTTAAGTACGTTCTGGCCGTAACTGGTGCGGTATTTTAACCGTCCGAGCAGCCTGATAATTTCAGGACGTAACCCCGGTACTTCCACTTCGAAAGCAGCCTGCTCACCCGCGGAATAGATTGCCGCATCTACTTCTTCCTTGGTTTTAGCGACTATTTCCTCGATCCGGGCGGGATGTATTCGTCCGTCGGTTATCAGCTTGGTCAATGAAAGACGGGCAATCTCCCTGCGGACCGGATCGAAGCTGGAGAGCGTTACCGCTTCGGGCGTATCGTCTATGATAAGATCAACTCCGGTCGCCTGTTCCAGCGCCCTGATATTGCGGCCTTCCCTTCCTATCAGCCTGCCTTTCATTTCGTCGCCGGGCAGGGGAACACTCACCACGGATATTTCCGAAACGACATCTGAAGCGCAGCGCTGGATGGTCTGGGCAAGAATTACCTGGCTTATCTTGTCGCTTTCCTCTTTCAGTTTCTCTTCCCACTCGCGAAGTCGCCTTGATGTCTCTTCCTTGATTTCTACTTCCATCCTGTCCAGCAGTTCCTGTTTTGCCTCCGTGCTGGACATCCCCGATACTCCTTCGAGTTGCTTGAGTTGCTTGTCTCTTATTTCGGTGATCTCATTTCTCAGGGCTTCTATGTTCTTTTCTTTGTTGGCCAGGTTGCGGTCACGCTGCTCAACGGATTCAAGCCTGCGTTCCAGCGATTCGGTCTTGTTCGAAAGCCTGTTCTCCGCCTTCTGTAGTTCACTTCTCCTTTCGCGTAGTTCGGTCTCATTTTTAGCCTTGTTTCTTTCTATTTCCTCCTTGGCTTCTCTCAATATGTCTTTTGATTCGTCCCTGGCTTCCGCTACCGTTCTGGCAGCTTTCCTCTGGGCGTTACGGAGCTGGCGGTTTATCGCCATACGCCTGAAGAAAAAGACGATTATTCCTCCGAAAACCAGGCCGATAAAGAACATGGAAACCAGTGCTACATATACTAAACCTGTTTCCATTTTCCTCCTCTCTTTCCGGACTCTTTCCGGTTATAGATTTTATTTAGATTCATTATTCAGCTCATTCCAGAGCCGTTTCACAGTTGCGTTTATCACTCCGTAACCGAATCCCCGCCGTTGCAGGTGATCACCTAATCGACGGCGGAAACTCTGATAATCGTGCCGTGGTAAATTTCGAGCTTTTTTAAAGGCTGCACGGTAGGCACTGTCTTCATCATCGAGAATACCGACAGCCTGCTGAATGATTTCTTCGGACACTCCCTTGCGCCGTAGTTCCATCCCGGTCAGCCACTGGCTGCGGGGACTGAAAGAATCACGGTTTTCCGTCCAGAATCGTGCAAAAGCAGTATCATCGACCAGTCCCTGCTCTTTCATCCTGGCAACGACTGCGTCTACACTTTCAGCGGGGAAATTACGCCTGCGGAGTCTTTCACGAAGTTCCGGTTCACTGCGGGGACGGTAACTGATAAAAAGAGCGGCAGCGTCATAGCAGCGGCGGTAATTATTGGCGGAAGTTATCTCCTCTATCCGCTCGGGAGATAACTCCTGGTCTACTCCCAGGCCTTCTTTGACCGCTACTTCAGCTTCCAGACTGAATGCGTATTCACCGTCCAGAAATATGTTCACCCGCTTTCTCCTGCCTTTTCCGGCCCGGAGGGCGGTTACCTTTCTCATTTTTCCCGCCTTTATAAACAAACAAAGCCGAGGTTTTGCTTGTAACCTCAGCTTTCAATACGCCCGTTATATATTTTTAAAAACTATCAGGTCAGGACCAAATTATTCATCAGTCAGAGGACTCTGATTGGTGACGGCTGAGGCTCTTATCTTCTGTTCAATTTCTTCGACAAGTTCAGGATTTCGGGATAGGTAATTCTTCGCGTTTTCCCTTCCTTGCCCCAGACGAATATCACCATATGAGAAAAAAGCGCCGGACTTGGTCACCAGCCCCTGTTCTACACCCAGGTCTATGATCTCTCCCTCATGACTTATACCATGGTCGAACATAATGTCAAACTCAGCAGTCCTGAATGGAGGAGCTACCTTGTTCTTCACTACCCTGGCCTTAACGTGATTGCCCGTTATCTGATTTCCCTGCTTTATCGAATCGGTCCTCCTCAGGTCTATTCTCACTGAGCTGTAGAACTTCAAAGCTCTGCCTCCCGGCGTAACCTCCGGATTCCCGAAGACAATCCCTACCTTCTCTCTCAGTTGATTGATAAAAACAACCGCAGTACCGGTCTTACCGATCGCAGCCGCAAGCTTTCTGAGTGCCTGCGACATGAGGCGGGCCTGCAGGGCGACATGGGTGTCTCCCATCTCGCCTTCTATTTCCGCCTGCGAGACCAGCGCGGCGACACTGTCGACAACAACGATATCTACAGCGCCGCTCCTGACCAGGGCATCGGCAATCTCCAATGCCTGCTCGCCGGTATCCGGCTGGGAGATCAATAACTCATTGACATTGACTCCGCATCGCTGAGCATAGGTGGGATCGAGGGCATGCTCAACGTCGATATAAGCAGCTATTCCTCCTCTCTTTTGTGTCTCGGCAATAATATGCTGGGCCAGGGTGGTCTTCCCCGAGGACTCGGGGCCGAAAACTTCGGCGATGCGTCCCCTGGGCATTCCACCTATTCCTAAAGCCAGGTCCAGTGATAACGAACCGCTGGGGATGGACGCCACCTGTGTGATGGTCGCTTCACCCAGCTTCATGATTGAGCCTTTGCCAAACCGTTTTTCGATCTGGCCAATGGCTAACTCCAGTGCTTTTCCTTTTTCAGTGGTCATACTCGTCTAACCTAATGATAACATACTAAAACATTGGTAACAACGCAATTATGTAATTTAGTTGATAATGTGAAAATTGTTTCAGATATAATACAAGAACTTTTGTTCTATGTCAAGAGGTTATTTCAAAGTTATTAAAAAAAATACATTGACGAAGCAAACCGTCAGTTAATGACCCGACTACGCTGAAGCTACGGCGTGTGAAGTAATTAATTGAGATTACTACGCCCCGGCTGTTGACGCTGAAGCTCGTAATGACACGCGAGTGGGGTGGTGTGACTTACAGTATCTCCGCTACGTCACTCACGTTGATCTCAAGCATCTTAATGCTGGACAGGATACGGTCAACATTCTTTTCTACGGACTGGTTCCCGCCGGACATTGCCTTCAGTTCCCGGGCTTCTTTCTTGATCAGGGCGATCTTCGCCGCCATTTCCCTGATATTATTTTCGTCAGCAGTCACTTTTCAGTACTCCTTGTAAAAGCGGTATTCATCATTAATGCGCATCCTTGCGCAGGTCTTTGAACCTCTTTGCCTTCAGGTCGTATCGCGGCAGAGAGCCGTACTCGTGAAATTCCAGGTTGTACCCGAGTCCGGTCTTTATCCTGAGCTGGTCGACAAGTGTTTTCCTGACACTTTCCTCGTTGCCTTCCTGCCCCGGGACCAGCTCCAGCCTGAGAGAAATATCGTCCAGGTCACCTTTCTTGGCGACGATCACTTCATATTCATCACCGAGCTGGGGGATGCTTCTCACGACCTCCTCGATGGAAGTCGGAGCCAGCAACACGCCTTTCACTTTCGTGATATCATCGACCCTGCCGACGACTCCACCTTTTATCAGCCTGAAAGTCCGTCCGCACTCGCATACGTCGGGACTCCACTCGATGATATCCTTGGAGTCGAACCTGATACACGGCTGGGCATAACGGTCGAAGGTGGAGATAATCATTTTCCCTCTCCGGCCCGGTTCGGTGAGCAACTCACCGGTATCGATATCTTCTATCTCGACCAGGAACAGGCCTTCGTTCACATGGAGTCCGGCCTGGAAGGTACATTCATAACTCCAGGCGCCGAATTCGGTAGCGCCGACATGGTCGTAGACCTTGCAACCCCAGGCTTCTTCCATCCGTTTCTTGGTTGTCGGAATGCTACCGCCCGGTTCACCGGCAACGGTTATCCTTTGGATATTCAGGTCCTTTGCCGGGTCGATGCCCAGTTTGGTCCTGGCAGTGTCCGCCATGCCGAGGATATACGTCGGAGTAGCCATCAGCGCCGTGGCTTTAAGTTCCTGTATCTTGAGAATTCGCGCTTCGGTGTTCAATACACCACCTGGTACAACCTCACATCCCAGTTTCTCGGCCCCGTAATGCCCCATCCAGTAGGCGATGGCCGTGTGATAGCCGAATGGTATAAACACCCTGTCCGTCTTCCGGTATCCCTGGGCGTATAAAATGTAAGCCCAGGTCTCGGCGCACCAGTCCCAGTCCTGCCAGGTATCGGGCTGAAATACGGGCTGCCCGGTCGTTCCGCTGGTCTGGTGGTACACAGTGACATCTTCCAGCGGTACCGATAGGATCTTGCCGTAAGGGAAAGGTTCGCAATTCTGCGCATCCCTGAGAAATGATTTTTCCATCTTCGGGACTTTCCGGATGTCGTCATATGTTTTAATGTCACCGGGCTCCAGGCCGGCATTTTTGTATAATTCATGGTAGAAAGGCGACCTGTCATACGCCCATGCCAGGATTTTCCGGAATTTTTTCGTTTGCAGCTCTCTCAGCTTGTCCTGGGGAAGAGTCTCCAGTATCGGGTTCCAGTATAAATCAGTATCTGCCATATGTTGTCTCCTGTCTGTAACAGACTAATACTTAGTTGCGGCAATTACTATGATTATTATTCCGTTCGCCCTGAGCTTGTCGAAGGGCGCCGTTGTGGTTCGACAGGCTCACCACGAACGGCTTAATTATCCCACTTTTCCGTGTAACTAAGTACTAATCTACACTTTAATTAGTAGGACGCCGATTGTCAATTGACAGCACCTTTTGAATTGACGGTATGGAGACTACATGTTACACTGCCAGCATCATTAATACGGAGTTGTAAATATGATCATCGATATGGAACACCACCTGGCGACGCTTGACAGGCTTGAAAAAGGAGAAAGCGAGTCCGGCAAGGTATGCGAACGGTACTGGGATACCGACGGCAAGATGAAGATAAAATCGTTCGAGGAAGCAGCAAGCGCCGAATCTCACCTGGAGTTCATGGATGCCGCCGGGATAGATTTCGCTCTGCTGACAACCAATCCTGTAACCACCCTCGACCAGTGCCGCAGGTGGAATGATTTCTGTGCAAGCCTGGTAAACGGTCATCCGGACCGCTTCGGCGGGTTTGCTACGGTCCCTCCTCTGGGCGGCAAACCTGCATTTGGTGAACTTGAACGGGCCGTGAAGGAACTTGGTCTCAGGGGAGTGCATATCTGGACATGGAATGACGGGCAGGCACTGGACTCCCGCGAGATGTGGCCGTTTTACGAGAAAGTTACCGAACTGGGTATCCCGGTCGATGTTCATGTAACACTTGAACCGCCCGGACTTGATTCGCTACATGCTGCATACGCCTTGTACTACGTGATGGCACGCGAACTAGATATGTGTTCCGCCACGCTGAGGGTATGCATGGGAGGAGTTCTCGAGGACTTTCGGGACATGGTGATGATTATGAACCACTTCGGCGGCGGCGTTTCCGCGGTTCTCGAGCGACTGGATGCTTACATGGGATATGTCGGGCCGGGGTGTCCCAGTCTTTACCGGGGCGAACCATTGATAAGCAGGCCCTGGCGGGAATATTTCGATAAGCTGTATTTCAATATGGCGGGTAGGGAAATAGGCATGGCCGCGGTAAAAAGCGCTCTTACCAATATCAGCCCTCAGAAGCTGATGTTCGGTACCGACTGGCCGTTCAACTATGACGGGAATCCTGCCGGGGCTGCTCAGTATATAGAAGAAATTAGAAAGCTCGACCTGCCCGCGAAGGATATCGATGATATGCTGGGCGGAAACGCCGCCCGTTTGCTGGATATTACGTAAACATTTACCTTTCGCACCGGCCGGTGCTAAAATTCAGTTTAATAGAAGACGAAAAGGAGACGGGACAATGCCTGACAAAGAGATAAATTTCCTGAAAGCCCTTTATTCGGTAGCCGAGGACTTGAATACGGAACGCGAGCCTGAAGGTGTACTGCAGTCGATACCGGAGGACGTTACCGAAGCGATGGGCGTGAAAGGCTGCTCTCTTATTCTCCTATCGTCCGATAAAAAAACATTACTTCATACCGCAACATACGGTCTGAGTGAAGCATACCTGGGAAAAGGTCCTCTCCTTGCACAAAAAAGCATATGCGAGGCACTGTTAGGTAAAGTCGTGACTATACTGGATTCCAAGAACGACAGCCGGGTACAATTCCCTGAACTGAAGGAAAGTGAAGGGATCGCATCCATATTGTCTGTTCCGATGAAGTTGAGGGGCGAGATAATAGGGGTTGTCAGAGTATATACGGCAGAGAAGCATGAATTTACCGAAGATGAGATCGATTTTGTCCAGGCAGCGGCTAATCTTGGCGCTATAGCTCTTGAAAATATCAGGTTGTATGCGACGGTAAAAAAGGACTATGACGAATTAAGGCAGGAGATGCTTGAATGGCGCACTTCTATGGCCGGGACTCCCAGGAGTATGTGGTTTATGCGTCACAGCCGGGACCAGCACCTGCCTGGCAACCCGCGTACGAAATAGGCATTTTTCACGGAGGAAATTTTCCGCCATGCATTATTTTCCACTTACAATAAGATTCTTCGTGAAGATAAATGATTTATTGAGGTATGGAAAACTTGATTATAATAAGAAATGGTGTTTAGGTCCATAAGGACCTTTTATGAGACAAGGCTGCGAATAATATAGTATACTGATTATATATATCGTTATAATACACGGAGGAGTGAGAATGGCGGAGAAGAACGTGGTTGTATATTCTACCCCGACTTGACCCTGGTGCACGAGAGTGAAAGAGTATCTTTCCCAGAAAAACGTTACTTATACGGAATATAATGTTGCCCAGGATAAAGACAAAGCCCGGGAAATGGTTGAGAAATCCAAGCAGATGGGTGTTCCGGTAGTGATTGTCGATGATACCATCGTCGTCGGCTTTAACCAGGCTGAACTTGAAAAACTCCTGGCATAAAGAGTTACAGCCAGCTTCCTGTAAATCACAGCGGCGGGAGACACAATGTCTGAATTGATAATAATGGGGGCGGGTTCGGCAGGACTCGCCGCCGCGTTTTGCGGCACGGAAAAAACTCACTGTCCTGCTGGTAAGCGCCGACATAGGCGGTCAGGTATGACGGTGTAATCCCGATTGAACAAAAAAGGACGTGAGAAATCACGTCCTTTTTCTCTTTGCTGGTTGTTATTTACCCGGCCAGATACTTCTGCGGGTCCTTGTCGAAGGCTACCTTGCAGCCTTTGGCGCAGAAATAGTATTTCTTCCCTTTGTATTCCGAAGTTGCCGCTGCGGAACTCTCCTCGATTTCCATCTTGCACACCGGGTCTATTGCCTTTGCCATTGTGTTACCTCCCATGTTTGATTTTATTTTTACCGGCCTGTATCTCTTGAGCCGGAGTGAGTTCGATACCACCGTGATAGAACTTAAAGCCATCGCTGCTGCCGCCAGGATCGGATTGAGAAAACCATAGTCACCAAGGATAAAATGCAGTCCTGAAGGTACTCCGCCGTTATGGAATACCAGGTACAGCACTCCCGCCGCAACCGGTATCAGCACCGTGTTGTAGGCGAATGCCCAGAACAGGTTCTGCTTTATCGTCCTCACGGTACGTTTGCTCAATGATATAGCAGTGGCTATTCCCCCGAGGTCGCCGCTTATCAGGGTAATATCTCCCGTCTCCATAGCCACGTCCGTGCCGGTGCCGATGGCTATTCCTACGTCTGCCTGTGCAAGTGCCGGGGCGTCGTTGATGCCGTCGCCGACCATCGCGACCATCCTGCCCTGTTCCTGTAATTTCTTTACTTCTTCTGCCTTGTTCTCGGGTAGTACCTCAGCCAGGACACGGTCTATTCCCGCCTCACGTGCAATAGCTTCGGCTGTTCGGGAATTGTCACCTGTCACCATCACCACCTCGGTGCCCATATCCTGCAGTGCTTTTACCGAAGCGACAGCATCCGGTTTCAATGTATCGGCAAGCGCGATAATACCTTCAACTTTTCCGTCAGTCCCCAGGTACATTATCGTTTTGCCTTCATTACGGAATTTTTCCGCTTCGTCATTTAGTCCGTTAAGGGACAAATTTTTATCATTGATGAGCCTGAGATTTCCCAGGACTATATTCTGTTTATCGATGACTGCTTCTACTCCCTGTCCGGGGATGGCGTTAAAACCGGAAGCGGATGGTAATTCCAGGCCTTCCATCGTGGCTGCTCTTATGATAGCTTCGCCCAGCGGGTGTTCCGAACCATACTCTGCGGCGGCTGCCATTTTCAGGATGTAGGCTCTGGATAGTGCCGGAATGACGTCGGTTACCATGGGTTCGCCCCGCGTCAGAGTTCCGGTCTTGTCCAGCATTACCGTGTTTATCTTGTGCGTTTTTTCAAGCGTCTCAGCGCTGCGTATCAGAATACCATGTTCAGCGCCCTTACCGGTACCAACGATAATGGCGGTGGGTGTTGCCAGTCCCATCGCGCAGGGGCAGGCAATGATCAGCACAGCCACGAAATTAAGCAGGGCGTACGTAAGAGCCGGCGGCGGTCCGGCGAAATACCAGATTATGAATGTGATGATCGATATGCTTATGACCATTGGCACGAAATAACTGGCAATGATATCTGCCAGCCGCTGGATAGGCGCCTTGCTTCCTTGAGCTTCTTCAACCAGCCGGATGATACGGGCAAGGGTGGTATCCTTACCAACACGCGTCGCTTCGAACCTGAAGCTGCCGGTCTTGTTGATAGAAGCGCCAATCACTTCATCTCCGACGTTCTTCTCTACGGGAATACTCTCTCCGGTTATCATCGACTCGTCGATACTGGAGTATCCTTCGCGGATTACCCCATCCACAGGCACTCGTTCACCGGGACGGACCAATATTATATCCCCGACCAGGACTTCATCTACCGGGATTTCCTGTTCCTTACCGTCGCGTACGACAAGCGCTGTTTTCGGATTCAGCCCTATCAGTTTCTTTATAGCTTCCGATGTCTGACCACGGGCTCGGGTCTCCAGGAACCGGCCGAGAAGTATGAGGGCGATAATCATCGCCGAAGTATCGAAATACAGCGCCACTTCTACGCCGGTGCCGGTAAAGACACCGGGAAACAGAACGGCGACCACGCTATAGAAATATGCTGCCGAAGTGCCGACGGCTACCAGCGTGTTCATATCGGCTGTCCGGTGTTTCAGCGCTCCCCAGGCTCCCCTGTAAAAACGAAGCCCCGCCCAGAACTGTACCGGCGTCGCCAGAGCCCACAGCAGGTATTTTTTACCGGTGAAATCCGGCAGCCACATCAGCAGCATGATGACCGCCGCCAGGACGACGGCAAAAACAAACCTGTTCCTGACACCACGTAACTCACGCTGTGAAGCCGCGGTAACATCTTCAAGTGTTTCGGCTTCTGAACCTAACTCATAGCCGGCATCGTGTACTGCTGCCTTTAAATCAGTTATACTCGTCCCTTCGGTGTATTCTACTGTTGCCTTTTCCGAGGCCAGGTTAACATTGGCAGAGACTACCCCGGGAACACTTGATAACGCTTCTTCGACTCGTGCGACACAGGACGCGCAGGTCATCCCGCTGACGGGGAAAACGGACTTTTTCGTGGCTATACCATACCCGAGTTCTGATATGGTCTTATGAAGTGTTTTGAGATCGACCTTTTCAGGGTCGTATTCGACGGATGCCTTTTCCGAAGCAAAATTGACATTTGCCTTGTCTACGCCGGGGGTTTCGGCCAGGCCCTTCTCTATGGTAGCGGCGCAGTTGGTACAGGTCATTCCGGTGACAATGATATTCGCCTTTTCTTTTTTCGCTGATGTCTTTTCAGGCATAATCGTTTTTTCTTTTCGTCTTATGAAAGGGTTTTTTTAATTTGATCGAATTCTTCCTTGGATATATCTCCCCTGGCATAACGCTCTCTGGCTATGTCAAGCGGATCGTTTTTCCTGTTAGAGTCAGTGCCTCCGGTGAACCTCTTTACTACCCAAACGATAAGGGCAATAACTGCTCCCCAGAAGAGTATCATCAAGATAACACCGAATCCCATCCACCAGCCCATTCCTGCACTCCAGTCCCACATATGAAACATCCTCTATACCTCCAGGCACCTCTTGATGTGGGAAAAACATCTAAAACTAATTATTATTCCTAGTCCGTGAATTCTACGATAACCTCGTTCACGTCCCACAGTGGCTCGATTTTCTCCATGATCTCTTCCTTGATCGCCGGAGCGAATTGATGGTCCGGCGGAAGAGAGATGGATACCTTGACTGTACCGTTTTTCACAGAGATGCCTTCGACAAGTTCAGTTCTTACCAGGTCCAGTCCAGCCATCGGATTCATTACTTTCTTCAGGCGGGTACGCACCGTTTCGATGTTTGTCGGTTTCCTGTCCTTGACAAGGCCGTGCCTTTCCTCGTAATTTTCTATGGCCGATCTCAGTCCTTCGATAGCCAGTACCGAACAATGAGCTTTTATCTTGGGCAATCCGCCGAGAGCGTCCGATGCGTCTTTCCAGGATATTTTCTTTGCTTCATCGATAGTCTTTCCCTTTGCCAGGTCGGTTATGATCGACCCGGTGGCTATATTGGAGGCGCACCCGTATGACTCGAACTTGACGTCCTCGATTACTTTGGTTTTTTCATCTACGTTTATATATACCGCCACCATGTCGCCACAGGCGGGACTGCCCTCCTGGGCTTTGCCATCGGCATTTTCTATTTTACCTACGTTATGGGGGTGACGAAAATGTTCCAGGACCGTTTCAGTGTATGGTGATTTCATTAATTTCCTCCTTTTAATCCTTGTCCGGGGCAAGCGGGCTGATACTTCTTAATTCATCGGCTATCTCGCCCAGCCTGTCCACAATACCGTCTACTTCATCCATGGTGTTATACCTTCCGAATGTAAACCGTATTGAGCCATGCGCTCTTTCATGATCGCCGCCGATGCCGAATATAACATGACTTCCTTCCAGCGATCGACTGAAACAGGCCGAACCGGTGTTTACGGCGTAACCATGCATATCAAGATGCAGGGTGATCGATTCACCTTCGATGTAGTGGAAGGAGATGTTTGCATTTTGCGGAAGCCGTTTTTCCCGGTGACCGTTCAATGTTACATCCGGTATTTCGGAAAGTATTCGGTCGATGATATGGTCTCTCATTTGCCGCAGTTTTTCTGTTTCCTCTTCCGTTATCAGCTCAATAGCCCTGGCGAAGCCGATAGCGCCCGGTATATTCTCAAATCCGGCACGGAGGTCGAATTCCTGGAACCCGCCATCCATCCACTTGCCCAGCTTCGTCCCCTTACGGATGTACAAGCCACCTATACCCTTCGGACCGTGAATGGTGTGCGCTGACACCGTTATCAGGTCCACCGGTACTTTCTTTACATCGATAGGGACCCTTCCGAAGGTATGAGTGGCGTCGGTGTGAAACGGCACTCCCTTTTCCTTGCAGATTTTTCCGATTGCTCCTATGTCCTGTATAGTACCTATCTCCTGGTTGGCGTGCTGGATAGAAACGAGGAACGTTTCATCCGTTATAACCTTTTCCAATGTCTTTAGGTCTATGAATCCGTCACCGTCAACATCAAGATACGTAACCGAATATCCCAGTTTTTCCATAGCCTTTGCGCTGTTCAATACGGGGAAGTCCTCTATTTTTGATATTATCAAATGCTTGCCCTTTTTAGCAGTCATTGCCATACCTTTGAGGGCAATATTAGATGATTCGGTACTGCCGGATGTGAATATAAACTCTTCAGGAGTACCACCGAGTTTTCCACTTAAGACCGTCCTGGCTCCTTCAAGGGCTTCACCGGCCTCTATTCCCTGAGAATAAGCGAACTCAGATGTAGCTACAGCATACTGCTCGAAAAAGTAGGGTCTCATCGCATCCAGTACTTTTTCATCCAGCCGGGTTGCTGCCGAGTTGTCCATGTATACCTGATTTTCATTAAGCATCATTTCCCTCCGGTTTAGATAAAGAGGGTAATTTTCGAATTTCTCGCTTCGTCCAGGTACGTCCCCACTCCACAGTAATCTCCTATCAGGTCCTGGCGAAGGTCTTCAGGTTTAATACCCATGATATCCATTGTCATATCGCAGGCCATTATCTTCCCGCCAAGTTCTTTGAAATCCTGCATCATTCTTTCGAGAGAAGCCACGTTCTGCTTCTTCATTTTCATCTTAACCATGAGTTTTCCAAGGCCAAACATATTCATTTTTGATAACGGCCCTTTCTCCAGTCCGCCTTTTTTAAGTCGCTGGAGTCCCCAGAAGGTGAAAAACAGTGATACATCCATACCCATAGCGAGGGCGCCGTTTCCTATGATGAGGGCGCTATAGAGCTTGTCCATATCGCCACTGTGAACGACTATTGTGGCTTTATCCTGCTGTTCGGCCATCCTGACTCTCCTTTTCCTTCTGGATCCTGATTTTCCATGTGTCACCGGATTCTTCTATACCCAGGAGTTTCAGACCTAAAGCCTTTACAGCCATGGGGATTTCTTTCTTTGAAGCCGGATGTGTACCAATAATCTCTACGATATCACCGTCAGCGGCCTTTCGAAGGGCTTTACGCGTTTCAACTAAGGGTACAGGGCACGTTTCGCCAGTGCAGTCAACTACTATTTCAGTCACTGACAACCTCCAAATTATCATAATTTATTCTCAAGTGTACCGCAATTATACGCTCGTGACTGAGTTACGGATATGACTATTGTCATATTTATGTAGTACATAATGGGAGATTGCATATACTCAGGTGTATTACTCTTCGATTCAACCTTGCTAAGACTTATCATCCGGCTCATCGTGTGCCATCGGGAGGTTTTCCTCCGGAACCGCGTCAACTACTTCGGCTACAACCTTGGAACCAAGGGGTTCGGCTGCCAGAAGTACCCCCTCGGCTGCAATGGATAAAGCCTCGTTTTCGGAGACTCCTATTCCTTCAGATGCTTTCTTTACAGTTTTCATGGTTATCTTAACTGCTTCGGTTACATCTACCCCGGTTTCTACCGCTCCCCGGACAACTCCCTGGCTGGCTCCCATCAGTGAATCGCGTGAATCCATCCCGGCTTCACTCGAGGCAGTGATAACACCTTCAACAACCTGTTCTATCAACTTGTCCATATTCACCGGTTTTTCGTCGACAACATGCATCGCGCCGCGAACTGTGTGCTGGACGATTTCCGTACCGTGTTCTCTGAGTTTCCTGCGTGAACGCCCATAGCGTGTTATATTTTTACCCAGGTCCGAAGCCATCCTCTGTGTGATATTACGTCCCCGGGTAGCTGCCAGGGCTGTAGCCTTGGCCATTTCTGCTATCTCGTAAATAGTCACTCCCAGGGCTACATCAAGACCGGGCGGTACCCGTTTGAAAAAATTGAGGGGTAGATCAGCCAGGAACGTAAGCCCGGGAACAGTACTCATCGGTCGTGATATATCTTTAATAGGCTCGTAAAGCGATTTCAGGACCACTTCTCTTGCGACATCGCCCTCTTCGCGAATACTGGCAAGCATCCCCAGGGTTAATATTCCCAGGATGAAGGCTATACCGAACAGGAAATCACGTCCGGTTATGCTGAGAAACGGCAGATTAATTGTGCTGGAAGCATCGATCCAGGTGAGGGTAAAATTTAGCTGCCGGGTTGAGAAGAGGTCGGCGAGAAAACCTCCTGCTACCGGACCAAGTCCGGCGCCGATGTTGGTTGCAAGAGAAGCGCTGGCGAGATAGGAAGTTGCTTCGCCTTTAGGAGACAGTTTCAATCCGATAGTACCCACGGTGAATGAAACCGCAGCACTGGCAATACCGGCGAAAATATGCAGTATTATCAGCAATGGTATGGTTAAAAAGTACCTGTCAGGTAAGGTAACAAATATCCATCCCCCTATTACCAGGAGATAGAGTGAAATGCCGATTGAAAGGACAACCTTGTTGCTGAACCGGTCGGCTAACGGTCCCCAGACTCGTAAAAACAGGATATTGAATATCTGGCTCAGGATGCTGAGTCCTATTACCCAGACAACAGACAAGCCCAGTGTCTGGAGCATATGGGCTGCAAAGAAGGGAATTGCCAGGTTGGAAGCGAAACTCCAGTAAAACAGGAAACGCAACAGTCGCCTGAAATTAGAATCACGGAGTGGAGCTGCTAATCTCTCCCTGAGAGACGGTTGTGGTCCGGTTACCGGTTGCATGAGAGGTTCTGGAATCAAGGACATAAAAAATACACTGGCGAGCCCGAGGAACAAGGCTCCGAACAGTATCGCATATGTATAGCCGAACGCGGTGTTTTCCGGTAAGGAAGAGTTCCTCCAGTAATCGATGAATACGGCAGAAACAAGACTGAAAACTGCAGCAAAGGCAGTTGCATAAGCCATGCGTTTCGAAAAGAACCTGCCGAGAATATTTTGTGGTATAAGGTCACGCTGCCAGCTGTTCCAGGATGCATTACATATAGCGCTTAGAATACCCCTGAAAGCCATTATCCCGATAAGCAGCATAATAGCTGCTGTTCCGGGTATCGGTAGAAAAAAGGGAATTAACGCAATAGGGAACCAGCATAACTGGGCAAAAAACCATGAAAGGACTGAGATCAATTTACGCCGCCTGACCGTTTCGATGAGCAAGATAGCGGGTATCTGGATAATCTGCATGATAAAAGGTATAGCGGCGAGTATACCTATATGGAAGTTCTCAGCTCCTAAGGCCAGAGCGTAGGCCACAAGAATCCCGCTGGTTGTAATACTGAAGAAGCCCATCGATACGGCACCTTCGATCGTTACCCAGCGTAATCCGGATTGCACTTCACGTTCAGTGAGTGTTGCTTTAGGTCGAAGAAACTTGAACATCCGTTGTTATGATAGATATCCTTGTTTTTCTATTATATATCTAAAGAATATCTAAAAATATATAGTGAATAACAAAATTTACCACTGGTGTTTTTTGTCTGGAATATGAAGAGGCTCCTTAACCTTAAGGGGCCTCTTCGAAAGAATTAACATTCGCGATGCTATCTAGGGTCTGGAAATGTACTTGTTTACCAGGTCAACCGTATCGATGGCGTTCAGACGCTTAAATACCATAGTGAACTGGTCTTCAAGTTCATGCATTATTCCTGCCATATTTTCTTCCGGGAGGTGCCAGGTTTCTTCCTTGATTCCGCCCCATCCCTTCTTCCTGGTCTTGTAAATGAATTGTTCCCGGGTGTCATTGTCTTTCTTTTCATCACCGTATCGGTCGGCAATATAGGTATGCATCTTGTTCAAAAGGTCCTTGGGAAAATGGATACTGTCATACATCGTGTTCTGGTAGCCGGTAGCCAGGTGGACCTCCAGAGTGTTAGCTTCCGGGAACAGGTCGAACATCTCATCCGGGAGAGTAGAAGCCCCATGCTGGACGATACCACCGACTCCATATTCTTCACGGGCTACTTTTCCGAGCTCCTTGATTGTGTTGAAATCAAGTTTCACGTCGGCAATCGAACCATCGGGCAGGACAAGTCCACCGTGTGTCGTTCCTGTCTGGACGCTAATCTTGGAAATTCCTTTGGTGTCTTTTCCGATGAGTTTATTATATCCGTCCATATATGCCCGGAGTTCTTCGACCGTGGTGTTTGTTTTTCCAACCTCACCGATTTCACCACCTACGGAAATCGTGACTCCATGAGGTTGTATTCTACGGATGTATTTCGTCATATCAGCAGCGACGGAATAGTTGTCCTTCTGCTGATCGTCGAGATCAGGTCGTTCAAGAACGACGAGAGTCGATGAATCAATATCTATGTTCAGGAAACCGGCGCCGATAGCATCACTGGTCGCGTCCTTCAGGGTATTCAATTCAGCATCGGAATCGGCATCGTATTTCTTTTTATTGAACTGGAAGTGGTCTCCTTGAACGAAAACCGGACCGGTATGTCCCTCCTTGATTGCTGCTGCCAGGATACTGACCACATACTCTTGGGGCGGTTGGTCGGTGTAAACCATCTCTGTACGGGCTATCTCGAATATGAAAGCCCCGGCTTTGAGCTTTTGAGCGGTTTTAAAAATCGTTCGGGCAACCCGGTAAGTAATACCACGGATATTGATTGCCGGAACTGTTATATTACTGTATTCCCCCCTGGCTGAGGCTTCGTAAAGTCCCTGTATACTGGCGAGATATATTCCTTGAGATGCGGCCATATCCCGAATCTCTTTTCGGGCGGATTCTTTCTCTTCAGCGATTGGGCTGAATACTGCTTTTTCTATCATTTCGTCAATTCTGTTTATGGTCATGGTCAATCTCCTGTGTAGAATCTTTATAGATATAGCGAATTATGGGATTACTGGGGAAGATTCAGGATCGTTCGGCGGCCGTTCAATCTTTCCGTATCGTAAAGGGTGTTCACATCGACTGTCTGTGTCTTGCCGACGATATCAACTATGGGCACAGAAGTAATCTGCCCGTTTCGGAAACTTACCATTCTTCCGTAGTTCTCCTGGATAATCAGGTCTACGGCTGCTATCCCGAAATATCTTCCCATTCTCCTGTCATAGGCACAGGGAGCACCGCCGCGCTGGAGATACCCGAGAGCCATACTCCTGGTCATCAGCCCGGTGCCTTTTTCTATCTCCTGGGCGACATAATTTCCGATGCCGCCGAGAAAAACATGCCCGAATTCATCGGTCTCCTCTTTTCTGGTAAACGTAGATTGCCCCGCCGGACTGGCACCTTCTGCAACTACGATGATATTATACCTGTTACCTGCTTTTACCCCTTGAAGTACCAGTTCATTCACCTTTTCCATTGAGAAATCATATTCGGGAATCAGTATAATAAATGCGCCTGCAGATTCACCGCCTTCCAGGGCAAGCCAGCCTGCATTTCTTCCCATCGTCTCAATAACGAATACTACCTTGTGAGAACCGGCGTAAGTCCTTAACCTGTCCACTTCCTCAGTAATCACATTCAAAGCAGTTTCGTATCCAAGCGTATAATCAGTCAGCACTATATCTCTATCAATAGTTTTTGGAATACCAACTACCTTGATTCCTTCTGTTGCCAGTTGACCGGCTACTCCGAGAGTGTCATCTCCGCCTATTGCAATCAGAGCATTAAGTTCGAGTTTGTCCACATGTTTTTTGACTTCTTCAACCCGGTAGTCTTTGGGATTATAGGGATTGGTCCTTGAAGAACCCAGGTTAGTTCCCCCGTGCCTGTCCCATGTTCTGACTATATCTTCGGTCAGGTAACAGATATTCTGTGATTCGTCGAAGGTGTCCGGAGGTGGAAGAACGAGACCTTTCCATCCTTCGCGTATGCCAAGTACTTCGTACTGAATACCTCTTTCTTTCTCCAGCCTGGTATCCAGTGCGGTCTTTACTATCCACTTTACTGCGGAGTTCAAACCGGCACAATCACCGCCACCGGTGAGCACTCCGATTCTAAATTTCGCCATTTTCCCGTACCTGCCTTACTATCACTTGCGATAATATTATATACGGTATTAAATAATATCAGCAAACGTGTCTTTTATATAAAGAGTTTTTTGCTATACCTTAAAATGCATGAACGTCGGCATGTAGTCGCGGTTCTGTTGCAGCATTTCGTTGACCATATCCTTTATCTCAGCGAGTGATAGTACCGCCGCTGTCAGCGGATCGTAGACTATAGAGTGATAAACCATCGTCGGATCTCCGGTCAGTGCTGCTTCCACCGCCATTTCCTCCGCCATCACATTAACCTGATCGAGTACTGCGCACTGAGGTGGAAGATCGCCTATATATACAGGATGGAATCCTTCTTTATCCACGAAAACGGGAACCTCCACGCAGGCATCTTGCGGTAAATTGGTTATCAGTCCCGTATTGGGCACGTTGCCGTTGAACCTGAACACATCACCTCCCATCCAGGCATTGATGATGTAGGCGGCGTACTCACTACCGCGTTCAAGGCTGATTGGAGTATCTTTAGAGAGGAATTCCTGTATCTCAGTTTTCCAGGTTCTTTCTGCGTTCTGGTACCTTTTTAGTGTGAAGGCGTGTTCACCCGGGTTCCAGTTGGTACCATGAGTGCAGTATTTCTCTATCAGGTCGGGTCGTTTGCGGAACCACCAGTTGTACTCCGAGTTATGACCGCTGGACTCCGTTACGTAATATCCCAGGTGCTTGAACATTTCGTTTCGTACGATTTCCTTGTTGTAGATATCAGACTTTTCTACTGCTTCGCGGATAAGAGGATATGCATCCTTGCCATTCCACTCGTATTTTAAATACCAGGCAAGGTGGTTGATACCTGCGCAGGTATACGTTATTTCGTTGAAAGGGGCATCTATCCATTCAGCCAGCATTGCGGCTGTCCCCTGTACGCTGTGACAGAGCCCGGTTATTTTAATGAAAGAGCTTCGTTGGATAGCCCGACATATCATAGCCATCGGATTTGAATAATTCAGGAGAATAGCACCTGGACAATACTTTTCCATGTCAGCGACTATTTCCAGCATTACGGGTATAGTGCGAAGAGCGCGAAATACTCCCGAAGGTCCCCGGGTATCTCCAATATTGATGTCCACTCCGTACTTCATCGGAATATGAATATCGTGCTTCCAGACATCCGTTCCGCCCACCAGAATCGTGGTGAGAACGGCATCAGCGTTTTTAAGGGCTTCCTTGCGATCAAGAGTGGCTTCTATTCTTGCCGGGTAATTTCCAAGCTCTACAATTCGGTTCACGGCTCTTGTGGCGAATTCCAGTCTTTCTTCATCGATATCCATCAGGGTAAATGTGGCATCTTTAAGTAACGGAAAGGTTAGGATATCTCTTACCAGGTTGTTTGTGAAAGTCAGACTCCCCGCGCCGATAAAAGTTATCTTTGTCATACCTATCTCCTGTTCAATGGTTTTTAAAGTTAATGTGTAAAAACAGAGTAAGTGCTGCAGGTGGTCGATGTCAATAATGCATTATTATGTCATTATGAGGAGTTATAGAATAACCGGAACGATGTAAATAATCTCTAAGATTAATTCAGATCTCAGATTGACATATCCGACCTTCTGGCAGTATTCTTTTTTCGTATTAAACAGAGGAGGATTTATTATGAATTTTATGGTTTTAGGCGGAAGCGGGATGTTCGGGAGGAAGACCGTCCTGCATATGATCCAGGATAAAGAGATCGATAATGTCGTATCGATGGATATCGCCCCGCCACCGGACTGGGCGCTGAAGCAGTACGAGCCCTGGAAAGACAAATTTCACTATGTCCGCGGCACGGTAGCCGAACTTGAAGATATTCTCAACGCGTCCAAGCTGATGAAGATCGACGGAATTGTGAACTGGGCGTTCGTGATGAACCTCCAGGAACTGAACAGCAATCCGAGGCTCAGTACAAAGGTCAACATGCTTGGCATGTGTAATGCGTTCGAAGCAGCCCGACTTATCGATGCCAACCGTGTTGTTTACGCCAGTTCAATGACGGTATATGGACCGGCAGACCTCTATGATGACGAGGTCCCCGAGGATGTTATCCTTGCTCCCAGCAGCTCCTATGCGGTAGCCAAGCTTTATGCCGAGATAATAGCAGCCCAGTATCACCAGCAGTACGGGATCGAATTCACCGGCGTCCGCCCTACTATTGGTTACGGACATGGCGGCAGATCGCCGGCAAGTATGTGGTCGGATATGCCCTCGGCGGTTGCGATCGGGCAACCCTACAGGATGGAAACTGATGGGAATATGTCTATGTCGCTGGTGACCGCTGACGACCTGGCTATCTTTACCACTATTTTGATGAAAGCGAAGTCATCGCCGCGTCCGGCGTATAACGTCGGCACTCCCCTGGTTAACTTCCGTGACCTGGCTGAAGTGGTGAAGAAATATATTCCCGATGCGGTGATAGAATTCGGTAACAAAGAAGCACCGTTCGGCAGAGGCAAGCCGCTTAATGTGACTTCGAAGGCTGCCAAAGAAGACTTCGGATTCGAATGTATGTCGCTTGATGAAGGTATCAAAATACATATAAATGACGCGCGACTCGATGCCGGTCTTGAACCGCTGAAATTCTAGAATGGGGTAAAACAGGAATATTGGAGGTTGTGTATGGACGTGTGGGAAGCAATAGAAAAGAGAAGGACTATCAGGGCGTTTAATGACCCGGTACCGATGGAGATGCTTCGTAAATTGATATGGTTGGGTTCACGTGCTCCGTCCGCCAGTAATTCCCAGCCGTGGGAGTTCATAATTATCGAGGACAGGGACATTATCGACGAGATCGCGGAGCAGAAAGGCACGATGGAAGGCCAGCGCGGCGGTAAGAGAAGAATTGCGATAGAGAAAGGGCTTTATCAAAACTCAAGTATCGTGGCTATATGCAATAAAAAAGGGATTTTTGGTTCTGCCGGGACGTGGATGGCAGCAGAGAACATGGCGCTGGCGGCGACCGGCGAAGGTATCGGCTGCGTGATGTCGATATTCGGCGGTGAGTATAAGGACGCGGTGGAAAAACTACTGAAGATACCGGATACTCACGAACTCACCACTGTAATGTGCCTGGGGACTCCGGAAGGCGAATGGCCGACCGTCAGAGCAGTCGGAGAAGACCGACCCGACTTCAGCTGGCTGCATTTCAATACTTTTGGAAACCAGGGGTAGTATTTAAAGGATGGATAAATTGGATTTTATTTATAAATCAACTCGTGTCTATGCATTCGACCTAAAGTACTTTAATAATTCGATAACCCATAACATGCGAAAGTAAAGTAAGCATTTACGGTTCATAAATCCTTGGTGAAACTAACCTTTACTTTAGAAAATATTCAAGCTAATAGAACATGGTATTTTCGAGCGTCTCCCTTTCCATCTGGAGAGGGAGACATCTCGTAAAAGAAGGAGAGGATAAAAAGAAAGATTTAGATTTATTGAGATTGCCACGGTTCGCCTGTTGACGCCGAGTCTCGCATACGAATGACTCCAGGATCACATAGAGGATATTGACAAAAGCCTCTCCAGCAGATATGCTGATTAGCGTATCATATCCTTTTTTCAGGAGCGCTATAATGACTTTTGGACAGGCTGTTGCTGAGGCGAGAAAAGAAAAGAAACTGAGTCAGAAACAACTGGCTTCGATGATATTGAAAGAAGACAGTACTCCTATATCACCACAGTACCTGAACGATATCGAGAGGGATCGCCGTAATCCACCGGGTGAATACCTTATCAACCAGTTCGCGAAGGTACTCGAAGTACCGGAAGAATACTTCTATTTCCTGGCAAACGAGATACCACCGAAATACCGCAGTGATTCCCCTAACAATCCCGCCCAGGTACGGGAAGCCTTCAAGGCATTTGCCCGTAGTTATCGCAGAGGCGAAGGTGGTCAGGAACGATGAAATGGGTAGCCGACCAGACCGGCCGGTTCAGACTGCGACCGTACTATGACCGGGGAGAACTCGATCTCGAGTGCGAGAGGATAGTATCCCGGTTCCTGGAAAGAAAATATGGAGTATGCTGTTTCCCAATATCCACCGATGACCTGACGGTGATGATTGAGGAAGATACCTCGGACCTGGATCTGTTTGCTGACCTGTCCGGTTTCGGTGAAGACGTTGAAGGGTTGACGGACTTCTTTCCTGACAGGAAACCGGCGGTAAAAATCTCAGCGGACCTGACACTCGATGACTGGAAAGAACACCGGCTTCGGACGACACTCGCCCATGAATACGGCCACGTCAAATTCCATACCTTCCTCTGGGAATTAAACCGATGGGAGAATCCAGAGAATGCCGTCATATGCACCGGAAAATACAGCCGGCTGTACAGGAAGTTCAATCGTACCATACTCGAGATAAATCCCAGGTGCAAAAGCAGTTGTATCATCGACGCGCCGCTCGAAGACTGGATGGAGTGGCAGGCAAGTTATGCCTGCGGTGCCTTCCTGATGCCGCTAAGTCCATTAAAGAAAATGGCCGAAGACTTTTTAAAAAGATTCTCCGATCGGTACTGGCTTTCGACTGATTCCGATGAAGCGGCAGAATTTGCCGATCTGATTGCTGAATCATTCGATGTTTCTATGGCTGCCGCACGAGTACGACTCAAGAAATTGGGATTTCTTCAGGAAATTAGCTTCGAGAGTGATCATGCATTTGATGATGCGGAATATCCTTTCAGTAAATCACATAGTCGAACAGGATAATAATACCATCAGGTCCAAGTGAACATCCCGAAGTTTGTTCAGATTTACCTTTGGGATTGAATTAATTCTACTTTTTACTTGCTAAATTCAGCACCCAGATTCCGATATTTAGATACATTGCTATACTGACCCAAAGGATATAGGGCAGCAGTAATATGCCTGCGATTGTCGAGACAGGAAATGAAGTGATTACTGTAGCAAGTATCAACAACCAGAGAATTATAATATTGATGATTCCTCCGATAACCGATCTCCTGGCAAAGAAAACATATGACCAGATAGCATTAGTGGCAAGTTGTATCCAGAATAAAGTAAACGCATTAGTTACTCCCGGTGCAGCCAGCCCTTTTTGCCAGACGAGAAAAACCGATACCGCCATCAAGATATATAAAACGGTCCATACGGGACCGAATACCCAGTTCGGTGGAGTATAAGGTGGTTTTTTCAACCCTCTATACCAGTCAGGTATAGCTTTCGAAGTGAAAATACTGCCGAAACCGGCAGCAGCAAAACAGGCGATTATACAGATAATAAGTTTGACTATCGCGTTGCCATCCATATGGATAATCCTAATACTGAGCTTGATTTTACACTCATTATACCGTAAGTAGCGTTAAGGTAACGATAATCCTACCATACATTGAGTGATGATGACGATATTATAATTTGATAAATGCTCCACTCTTCATAATCAGAAACATATCCTCTCTTCAGTTGACACTTTTCCCGATATATGGTACGCTGATATGCTTATCTGCATATTTCAGTACTGTTTTAAGGGGATACCCGTGTCTCAGATCGTGGTCGAAAACCTGTACAAGTCCTTTAAAGTTCCTGTGAGAAAAGGCGGGTTGTTCGGTCCTGTCAGGAGTTTCGTGAAACGTGAACACAGGGAAATACAGGCCCTCCAGGATATTTCGTTCGAACTGAAAGAAGGTGAACTGGTGGGGTATATCGGCCCGAACGGCGCCGGTAAATCGACCACAGTAAAAATTATGAGCGGTATCCTTGTCCCCGATTCCGGGAAATGCGAGGTGCTGGGAAGAACACCCTGGAAACAGCGAAAAGAGCACGTTCGGAATATCGGCGTGGTTTTCGGCCAGCGGACCCAGCTCTGGTGGGATGTAGCAGTTATCGAATCGTTCGACCTGCTGAAAGATATATACCGCGTGCCCCGGATTGATTATCTGAAAATGAAAGACGAACTGGTAGAAGTTCTTTCTCTGGACTCCCTGTTGAATATGCCTGTCAGGCAACTGAGTCTCGGCCAGAGAATGAGGTGCGAACTGGCAGCGTCTTTACTTCACCAGCCGCCTGTCCTGTTTCTCGATGAACCGACCATCGGCCTGGATGCCGTCTCGAAGATAGCCGTCCGTGATTTTATCAGGAAGATCAACCGGGACAGAAATGTTACAGTGATACTTACCACGCATGACATGGATGATATCGAAGCGTTATGTTCGCGTATCATGGTCATCGGCAAAGGCTCGCTCCTCTTTGACGGCAATATCGCCAGGCTTAGAAATACCGTAACGCCCGAGAGGATAGTCAAGATCGATTTCCTGGAGGTTCCCCGCAAGCTTGATTACTCAATGGCAAGTCTTTCATTCCTTGATGACAGTTATGCGGAATTCCGTTTCAACCCGGAGAAAATAACAGCAGCGGAAATAATCGGTTCTATATCCCGGAATAACCGGATAAAAGATTTCGTTATCGAGAATCCCCCAATCGAGGAGATAGTCGCCAGAATGTATGACGGGTTCGCGATTTGAAGGCATATCTCACCATAGCGAAAATGCGGTTCGCCGTTCAACTCCAGTACCGGGCGGCTGCCGCGGCAGGATTCTTCACCCAGTTATTCTTCGGCTTTATCAAGGTGATGGTGTTCCACGGATTTTATGCTTCGACCAGCGTTGTCCAGCCTATATCACTCGGGCAGGCGGTGACCTATGCCTGGGTAGTACAGGTAACGTACAGGATGGCTCCGTGGGCAGGTGATGAAGATATCATTGACATGATACGGAACGGGCACGTGGCTTACGAGTTATGCCGTCCGTTAAGCCTGTATTTTAACTGGTACTGCCGCTTGTTATCTCAGAAAATCGTTCCCGTCATGCTTACCGGAGTACCGCTGTATATACTGGTCCTCCTTCTTCCGACAGGATATGGGGTCAGACCGCCTGGTTCACCAGCGGCCGGGGCTGCCTGGGCTATTTCCACGTGTTTCGCGCTGCTGCTTGGATGTACTATCGGCAATATCATGTCCATATCGACACTATGGACACTTTCCGGCCTGGGAATGCAGAGGATAGTCCCGGCTATGATCATGGTTTTTTCAGGGATGGTGGTCCCCCTTGTCTATTATCCCGATTGGGCGCAGGGAATTTTAAGATACCTGCCATTCAGCAGCCTGCTGGACATTCCTCTCCGGTTCTACCTGGAAGTACTGCCGGTTTCCGACCTGCCTTCATTTATCCTGATCCAGGTTATCTGGACGGTAACATTCATGGCATTGGGAGTCATCCTGCTGAAACTCGGTATGAGAGGGGTGGTGATACAGGGTGGATAATATTATCGACTCAGTGAAGGTATACTTCAGGCTGATCGAAATAAATATCAGAAGTCAGCTTCAGTACCGGGCTTCCTTCGTCCTGATGACGATCGGAAATTTCATTGTAACCTTTATCGAGTTTATTGGAATTGTAGTCCTGTTTTCCAGATTCGGTTCACTCCAGAGCTGGAGACTTGAAGAAGTGGCATTATTTTATGGTCTCGTCAATGTCGGGTGGGCGATAACCGAAGCGTTCGGTCGTGGTTTCGACCACTTCAATCTCCAGGTCATACACGGCGAGTTCGACAGGACGCTGCTGCGTCCCCGTTCGACAGCCCTGCAGGTACTGGCGCATGACTTCCTGTTATTCAGGGCTGGCAGGCTGCTCCAGGGCCTGAGTATTCTTATCTGGGCTTCTGTCAGTCTCGATATAACTTGGGATTTTGCCAAGGTATTGCTGCTGCTTATCTCGGTTGCGGGAAACGTCTGTGTTTTTACCGGACTGCTGATACTTCAGGCGACGATGTGCTTCTGGTCTACCCAGAGCCTGGAGGTGATGAATTCTTTCACGTATGGCGGAGTGGAAGCCGTCCAGTGGCCTCTTCCGATATATAAGCGCTGGTTCGCCGGAATATTCGTATTCATTATCCCGCTTGCCTGCGTCAATTATTTCCCCGCCCTGGCTATAATGGGAAAATCAGACCCTCTCAACACACCTGTCTGGTTTCAATGGATCTCTCCTTTGATCGGGCTGATATTCCTCTGGGTTTCGCTGAAGGTATGGAAATTCGGCGTCCGGCACTATCATTCGACGGGTAGTTAATCGTTCATATTCCTGAGTAAAGTGTAGGCTCTACCGATATCGTTACGGTGGACACGAAGACTGATCATTCCGGCGACGACGCCTCTCCCGCTGGGTGATGTCAGGTTATGGAGTTTACACCTGATGCCATGACTCCGCAGGTATGAATACCGGCGTAAGGTCGGTTCGGGTTGTTTATTAGGAGAAACATGGATTTCCTGGTACATATCTCCTTTCGGCAGAAGATGAGACAGAACTTTACCGATCCACTTTCCTGCTTTCAGGATAAAAACCCATACTCGTTTATTCATAATTATCGATAATTCTTCCGTATTAACGATTACCTTCGAAATTGTATCACTTTATATAATACTCCTCAAATTCATAAATGCATTAAGTTGGTAATTATTTCGTGAATGAAACCTTACCCCCTGGGTAGTATGTAGTATAATGTTGGTAAATTTAAGTCAGGTGGATAACATGGCAGAAGTAAAGACAGCCGGATACGGCTCATGGAAATCGATGATAACCTCGGAGCTTGTATCATCGTCTTCGATCAGATTCGACGGGTACCTTGAGATAGCCGGTGATGATATATACTGGATCGAGATGCGACCCGCAGAGGCCGGACGTTACGTTCTGGTACGTTGTTCCGGGGACGGTACTGCTTCGGATGTAAATCCGAAACCGTACAATGCCAGGACACGTGTTCACGAGTATGGCGGCGGTGCCTGTTTAATCGACAGGGATACGGTCTATTTTTCGAACTTTTCAGACCAGCGTATTTACCAGCAGGAACCCGGTTCTCCGCCATCGCCACTCACGCCTGAAGGAAATATGCGTTATGCCGACGGCGTTATCGACCGGCAGCGGGATAGAATTATCTGTATCTGTGAAGACCACACGAGAAACGATAAGGAACCGGAGAACTTTATCGCGGCGGTGGATCTCAGCGGTACTGGAACGGTAACTAAACTCGTAGCGGGAAATGATTTCTACTCGTCTCCCCGGATCAGCCCGGATGGTTCTCAACTTGCCTGGACCACCTGGAATCACCCGAATATGCCCTGGGACTACACAGAGTTATGGGTAGCGGAGATAGATAAAAATAGCAGTATCATCAATCCTGAAAAACTGGCCGGTGGGAGTGATGAATGGGTTTCCGAACCGAAATATTCTCCAGACGGCGTGCTGTATTTTCTCTCCGAGAGGACCGGCTGGCTGAACCTTTATCGTTACAGGAACGGAAATATCGAACCACTCTGTGATATGGAAGCGGAGTTCGGAAGCCCGCACTGGGTTTTCGGACAGTCCACCTATGCTTTTGAATCTGAAAAACGAATACTTTGCACCTATTCTCAGAGCGGTGAATCGTATATGGCAATCCTTGATACGGAGACTCTGGAGTTCAGGCGTATTGAAACTCGGTATTCGTCCTTTTCATCGATTAAAACCACTCCGGGTTACGCGGTTTTCCTGGCTGCTTCACCAACCGAGACTGATTCGGTGGTGAGACTCGACCTGTCTACCGGGAGAACAGAGGTGTTACGCAGGGCTACTGATATTAACGTAGGTGCCGGATATTTATCCATCCCTGAAGCGATAGAGTTTCCCACTGAGAACGGACTAACTGCCCATGCTTTCTTTTACAGGCCGAAAAACGCTGATTTCGCAGCGCCAGCCGGTGAAAAACCGCCATTGATAGTGATGAGCCACGGCGGACCTACCAGTGCAACTTACGACTCGTTCGGTCTGTCCATCCAGTACTGGACCAGCCGAGGTTTCGCCGTTGCCGATGTGAATTATGGCGGAAGCACCGGATACGGAAGGGAATACCGCCGGAGACTGGACGGCATGTGGGGGATCATCGATGTAGACGACTGCGCGAACTGTGCCCGGTATCTCATAGAACAGGGGGAAGTGGATGGAAATCGAACCGCTATCCGCGGCGGCAGTGCCGGTGGCTATACCACCCTGGCTTCCCTGGCTTTTCGTGATGTATTCAGGGCGGGAGCCAGTTATTACGGTGTCAGCGACCTTGAAGCACTGGAAACGGATACGCACAAGTTCGAATCACGCTACCTTGACCGCATTGTTGCGCCCTATCCTGAGAAAAGGGATGTATTTATCGAACGTTCCCCGATTCATCATGTCGATAAACTGTCGTGCCCGGTAATCTTTTTTCAGGGTGACGAGGATAAAGTCGTGCCGCCAAATCAGGCGCAATTAATGGTAAATGCTCTCCGTGAAAAAGGTATCCCGGTCGCCTATCTCCTGTTCAAAGGAGAACAGCACGGTTTCAGGAAAGCGGAGAATATCAAACGGGCACTGGATGCCGAACTGTACTTCTACTCGAAGATATTCGGCTTCGAAACGGCCGATTACATTGAGCCGGTGACAATAGAAAACATGGATTAGCCGATGATTAAGGACCGGCCTGTTCTATCTCTTGATGTCCTTGTCCCAGTCAGGCGGCAGGACCTGCGTGTAATTCGGGTAATTTCCAGTTGTGACCAGCAGTATCGGCGTGGTGACTTTCTTGATGACCAACGGGCCGTGCTGTAACCCCCTGGGGATGAATATCGCGCAGCTTCTGATTATCACCTGGAGTTCGTCGTCGATTGTCAGGTGAACTTCGCCGCCGAGGTTCTCGGTATCCTTCGGGTTAGTGCTGTAGATGCCTATCACTTCATCCCATTCAGGATGAACATGGGGCGGATCGTTGAAACTTCCTTCGATCGTCGGCTTGATTGCCATGAATGACTCGTAATAGAAAGCCCCGGGAATGACATCGCCGTCCACCCAGTTGAGAATCTCTCCGCTTTCAGGATCGCGCGGTACCTGGTCGACCCAGTCCGAGTGGCGGTGTATTCTGTTTTCGGTTATCAAATGACCGTATTTCTTCTCTGCCAATTTCAAACTCCTTTTCTTGCCGGTTACCGCTAAGAGTAATATCTGCTGATGCCGAATGTCAATACGCTATGCATGCCAACGTATGTGTCAATGTCATGTTATAATCATTGAGTGTAAAGAATAGATAGTACTATGGATGAAAAAAGCCTTGAAATACTGGAGTTTCCCAGGATAAGGGAAATACTGGCGGGATACGCATCTTTTCCTGTCGGGGCTGAACTTGTGCGGGAACTAGTGCCGCTGTCTGACTATGACACCGTAGGGAAGCTGCTCAAGGAAGCAGAGGAAGCGCGGTACCTGTTATCCATCGACCGTGAATTCTCTATCGGTGATGCCCATGATATCCGTGAATTAGTTTCAATGGCTGCCCTCGGGAAGATACTGGAGCCTGCCAGCCTGATGGAGATTCAGCAGACGCTGTCGGTGTTTCGCCAGGCACGTGCCGGTCTGGCGCAGGTGGCGACTGAAGTACCGCTATTATGGCAGATAGCCAAAGATATAAAACCACTTTCCGACATAGAGAAGCAGATAACACAGTGCATATCGACGGGCGGTGAGGTCCTGGACAGGGCATCGACCAAACTGGCGTCGGTCAGGAGAAGACTGAGAGACACACGGCATTCATTGCGTGAAAAACTGGAATCAATAATCAGGGAACCCGGTGTGCATAAACTGATACAGGAACCAATCATCACTGAGCGTGAAGGAAGGTACGTTATTCCGGTGAAAAACGAGATGAGAAGGGATATAGAAGGCATCACCCATGATGTCTCGAATACCGGTGCTACTGTCTTCGTGGAACCGTGGGCGACGATCGAACTTGGTAATGCTGTCAAAGAACTGGTGACCGAAGAAAGATACGAGATAGAGAGAATTCTGCGTGAACTCAGTCAGGCAGTGGGAGTTTACGATGCCGAGATACAACAGAACACAGCCCTCCTTGCTGAACTGGACGTTGCGCTGGCGAAAGGAAAATACTCTCGCGCTGTCAAGGCGTCAGTTCCCGAACTGGTCGCATTTTCATCCGACAGAGACAGTAATGATAGCGGTGCGTTTGTCAGGCTTGTCGAAGGCCGCCATCCCCTGCTGGGAAAGAACGCCGTTCCATTGACCGTTGAGGTTGGCAAAGAGTACTCAACAATTGTTATCACCGGTCCGAATACCGGCGGTAAAACGGTAGCCTTGAAAACAATCGGACTGATGAGCCTGATGACACAGGCGGGAATTCCCATTCCGGCCGCGCCGGAAACGCGTTTACCGGTGTTTGACGGCGTATTCGCGGACATCGGTGATGAACAGAGCATCGAACAGACTCTGTCGAGTTTTAGCTGGCATGTCGGTAATATCGTTCGTATTATCAATCATGCCACACCGCGAAGCCTGGTCCTCCTGGATGAACTCGGTACCGCGACCGATCCGGCGGAAGGTTCGGCTCTTGCCCGTGCAGTATTGATGTATTTCCTGTCTAAAAGAGTGATCACTGTTGCGACCACCCATTACAGCGACCTGAAAGTATTCGCCCATCAGACGGAAGGGATGCAGAATGCTTCTTTCGACTTCGATCCCATTACACTGGCGCCTACCTACAGGATAACCCTGGGAATACCCGGGGGAAGCAACGCGCTGGCAACGGCTGGCAGACTTGGAGTCCCTGCCGAGATCATAGAAGAAGCCAGGAACCTGCTCTCAAAAGGAGAACTCGACCTTAACACCACTCTCTCGGAAATCATGACCGAAAAAGAAAAGATCATCCAGGTGAGAAAACAGATAGAGAAGGAAAACCTGGAGATAAAGTTACGTAACACGGAACTTGAGAAAAAATTGGCGGAAGTGAGGGAAGCGGAGAGGAGTATAATACAGGAAACCAGGGATAAGATTGTACGTGAAGCCGCGGAATTACACCGCGAGATTCGTAAAGCCGAGACCGACCTGCGAAAAAAGAAGACAGCGGAAGCGGCCGAAGCAGCTAAACGGATCCTGGCGGAAACCCGGGCACGACTTGATGGTGAAGAGTGGTCGCTGAAATCACTGCCATCGGCCGATGATGATGAAATACGTGTCGGTGATACCGTCTACCTGGAGGGAGTCGACCTGCATGGCACAGTTAAGGCTGTCTATGAAGACAATGGCGAAGTGGAGGTGCAGGCAGGCCAGCTTAACCTCAAGGTACGTCTCGACAGCGTAAAGAAAGTCCGGCTTGAAAGTGGAAAAATAAAACGAAGAGCAGCTTCCGTTACGGTACCGCCGGCACCTTCAGTCAAGGGCGAACTGGACCTGCGGGGAAAACGGGCTGATGAAGTAGAAGTCGCCCTTGACGGCTACCTGAATGATGCCGCATTGTCGAACAGGAACGAAGTGGTGATCATTCACGGCGTTGCGACGGGGACCGTACGGCAGATAGTCCGTGACCTTCTTTCCGTACATCCCCTGGTCAGGAACTTCAGGCCGGGAGCCCGGGGCGAAGGTGGAGAGGGAGTAACCGTAGTAAGCCTTTAACTTATTAGACCATGAACGAATATTATGTTAAACGTTCCAGGATGACCGAATTCCTTGACAGGCTTGAAGAGAGTACTGAGTCCGTTACATCCTCGGTGTACTTACCACCGAATTTTTCTGTAAATGAGATCCAGCAGATAATCCTTTCTCCCCTTCCTGATACGATTGTTGAAATAGCTGCCGGTTCAGTAACGGGTGCGGTTATTTTCACTGGTAGAGAGAGTCATACGATGGTATTACCGCCGTTTCCTCTGAAAGATAGGGTTATTTTCTCGGATTGTACGACCGGACCTCTCAGGGAATTACTGGCAAATGATTATATAATCGGCCTGGTGCTGGTGCATCTCGGTACATATGCCGTGGGAGTCTGTAAGGGTGATGTACTGGTATCGAGTAAGGTGGGTACCGGGCTAGTTCACGGTCGCACCCGCAAAGGCGGGTCATCCTCAAGGCGTTTCCAGCGTCGCCGGGAAAACCAGGCCAGGGAGTTCCTGGAAAGAGTATGTAGCCATGCGGAGGAACACCTTCAACCGTATGAAAAAACGCTGGACTACCTTGTCTATGGAGGACCTTATCAGACTGTGCTTCAACTTCGGAAGGAATGTCCGCTACTGAAAACGTTCGAAGGCAGGACTTTACAGGTAATCGATGTCCCTGCCCTCAGACAGAAAGTACTCGAAGCTGCGGTGACGCGTATATGGTCCAGCAGGATTATTGAATGGAGAGAATAAGAGGGAAACTCCCTCTTATTCATTACTCCGTACTACGTCCCATACACAATCGAATCTCTTTTTATTTCAAGGAAGAATTGATGGGTTCTCTCGGCTGAAATAAGCAGTCCGAAAAGGTTTCCCACACCTAGTTCGCTTACCTGCTCTCTTGCGTTGGTATAAAATTCAATCGACTTTTTCTCGAGTTCGATACCGATATCTATAGCTTCGAGAGCAGTAGTATCCACGGCTTTATCGCCTATTTCGGGCACTACAAGACGGCCGATCTTCTCTATTTCCCGGGTTATCTCGGCCTTGAAATTACCCTGCCATTCATGATTGGAATGGGTCGCAACTTCAGATGCTTTTACTTCTTCAAGCATCTCTATGTGCCCACGTTCCGCTCTGGCAAGCAATTCGAATATTTCCTTTGCTTCGGGGTCCTTAACCTTCGCTGTAGCTTCTTCGTATACTCTTAATCCTTCCTGTTCTGTCTCTATCGCTTTGTCAATAATTGTGCTGACTTTCTCCAGATCTGATGACATTTAATGCCTCCGTCATTTATTTTAATACAGTGTATCCGTATCGATAATGCCCGTTAAACGACTTAAGTCACAGTACAATACTGCTTATATCAGTGACTGATAAACCAGCCGTTCGAAATCCTCCTGATAGAAATTGTCCGGCATCATCAGGTGGCCGAACGTCTGCGTAAAACAAATAGCGACCAGATCCTCACATGGATCGACGAAAAAAGTGGTACCGGCGGCTCCGCCCCAGCCGAACGTTCCGGGAGAACGCATGATGGGATCCGGACTGGTCCCGAGGTAAACACCGACCCCTAATCCCACACCGAATCCTGGTTTGAGCATGGGTATGGTCATGTTACCGGTATGGTTTGCAGTCATGATTTCTACGGATTTTCTGCTGATGATTCTCACTCCACCCAGTTCGCCTTCGTTAAGAAGCATCTGGCCGAAACGGGCGTAATCGGCGGCGGTAGACAGTAATCCGCCCATGTCCCCGCCGGCGCCAAATAATACTTTCGGGCCTTTTACCTTTTCACTGGTCTCGGCTTTGTCATATACCACAAGATGCCAGGTACTACCCTCAAGAGAAGGCTGGTAGCATGTCGTGAACCGGTCGAGTTTACTTTCATCCAGGTAGAAGGAAGTATCGTTCATACCGAGTGGTCTGAAGATACGCTCCCGGTAGAATTCTTCGAGTGTTTTTCCAGTGACCTTTTCAATAATTACACCGATCACTACGAAGCCGGCATGATACACGAAATCGGTACCCGGCTCGAAACTCAGCGGGATTGCCGCGTGGGCTTCGACCCGTTCCAGGTAGGTCTTCCGGGGCGGCCGGTCAAGTGATGTCGCCAGGTCCCAGCCTGATTCCTCTATTGCATCTTTGTACTGCGATGCGACCCTTACTGTTGTTCTATCGGGCGTTGCCAGACCTGTCGTGTGCCGGAGGCAGTCGCGGATAGTGATTTCACGTTTTGCCGGCTTGAGCGGCAGCATTGCACCGGGCCCGGCATTTCGCGGGGGTGGTCCCGATGAAATTACCACCGGATTCTTGAAAGCCGGGATGTATTTCGATACCGGATCGTCCAGGTCAAGCAGACCTTCCTCGCAGAGCATCATCACGGCTGTACCGGTGATTGGTTTGCTGTTCGAGTAAAGCCTGAATATAGCGTCTTTTCCTGCCGGTTTCCGGACATCGATATCAAGGTAACCGTGGACTTCGCAATGACCGATCTTTCCTCCACGAGCAATGAGCGTTACCATGTTCGGGACTTTTCCATCATCGACATATCCCTGCATGGTCTTGTTTAGAAGTTCAAGTCTTTCCGGCTCGAGCCCTGCTTCTTCGGGGCTGGTAACCGGCAGTATGTTATTGTCGGACATTTTGTCTCCTCAAAGGTTTTTTTCGGCGTGTATGTATTATAAGGAGGTCGGGATAAAGCGTCAATTTTAAGCTAATTATATGTGATATAATGACTGGTCCGGAATTCCATTGATGAGGCATATAAATGAAGGGTCTGGATTTATCAAGAAAGTATTATTTTGAGTGTATAAAGCCTATTATCCAGGATAATGTACCTGAGTTAGATGGAAAATACGCGGCTGCCTTGATCGGCTACGGTTCCGATGTCATCGGTAATGATGACGAGATTTCCAGGGATCACGAATGGGGGCCGAGATGTCATATCCTCCTTTCAAAAGAAATACATGATAAATACGGATTAACTCTGAACAAAATACTCGATGAAAAAATACTGACATTTATGGAGAACCGGAACCTCTGTAAAAAGCATCCGGC